>CAYMNG010000001.1:0-9204 GCA_964391765.1 uncultured Bifidobacteriaceae bacterium
GGACGATCCGGTACGCCCCGTGCGGGATCCGCTCGCGGCCGGTCTGCTGCAGCCGCACGACGAACGGCGCCCCCACCGGCCAGATCAGGTCCCCGAACGAGGCCGGCACGACCTGCGGGGCGGCCGCGAGGTCGAGTGCCTGCATGGCCTCCTCGACGAAGACCGGCTTGCTCGTCAGACCCAGTCGGATGACGTTGTCCGAGGACGTCATCACCTCCAGCCCGGTGCCGCGGATGTAGCTGTGCGGCACGCCGGCCGGGACGTAGACCGCCTGGCCGGCGGACAGGTGCAGGCAGGCCAGGAGCACCGACACGAGCACCCCGGGATCGTCGGGGTAGCACTCGGCGACCGTCCGGTAGGCGCCCGCGTCAAGGTCCGCCAGTCCCGCGGCCCGGGCGGCGGCCGGCAACGCCGCGATCGCCGCCGGTGTGGCCGCCGCACGCAGGCACTCGATCGCCGCGAGCCGATCGCCGCGGGCCAGCGTGACCCGCGCGTCCTCGGTGCCCGGGATCGCGGCGAGGATCGCGCTCGCCTCCGCCGCCTCCCGCCAGCCGCAGAACGCGTCGAAGTCGCCGAGCGCGACGAGCATCTCGGCCTTCTCGAACGGGTCCGACAGGACGGCCGGCCCTCCCGCCGCACCCTGCCGCGTCCACAGTCGTTCGGCGACGGCCAGGCTCGGATGCACCTGCACCGACAGCGGTCGCGCCGCCGCGAGGAGCTTCACCAGCAGCGGGATGGCGACGATGTCGAAGTGGTCGGCGAGCAGTTCGCCGGTCTCCTCGCCGGCGACGTCGACCAACGGGGACGGCCCGCCCGGGTGGACGCCGTACCACAGTTCGGCCTGCGGTCCGCCGGTCGTGCTGCTCCACGCCCGGAGTCCGTCGACGACGCCCCAGTCGTAGTCCTTCACCGCGCCGCGGACGATCAGCACTCCGGGACCGTCGCGTGGTCGATGAGCAGGACCGGGATGCCGTCGACGACCTCGTAGCCGCGCCCGCAGTCGGTGCACACCAGCCGGCCGGCGCGCTCGTCGACCCGAAGCGGCGCGTGCGCGTCGCACGGGCACGCCAGGACGGCGAGCAACTGCTCGGGCAGGCCCAGTGACATCGCGCTCATCGTTCCCGCCTCATCATCGCCAGGACGTCGTCCCGGATTCGCTCCATCCGCGGCCGGTCGTCGGCCTCGACGTTCAACCGCAGCAGCGGCTCGGTGTTGCTCGGCCGCACGTTGAACCACCACGAGTCCGTCTCGACCGTCAGCCCGTCCAGGGTGTCGATACGGACGTCCGGGCCGTAGTAGGCCGCTCGGATCGATGCCGTCACGGCCTGCGGGTCGGCGACCTCGGTGTTGATCTCGCCACTGGACACGTACCGGCAGTACGGGGCGAGCAACCCGGACATCGTCGTGCCGGCCGGCGCCTGGCCCAGGGCCGCGATGGCGTGCAGGGCGGCGAGCATCCCGGAATCCGCCCGCCAGAAGTCGCGGAAGTAGAAGTGACCGGAGTGCTCACCGCCGAACACCGCGTCCGTCTGCGCCATCGTGGCCTTGATGAACGAGTGGCCGACCCGCGTGCGGACGGCCGTCCCGCCGTTCTCGCGGACGACCTCGGGCACCGCACGCGAGGTGATCAGGTTGTGGATGACCGCCGACCCCGGGTGCCGCTGGAGTTCGCGTGCGGCGATCAGCCCGGTGAGCGCCGGTCTCGTCGACGAGGAAGCACCGGTCCGCGTCACCGTCGAAGGCCAGTCCGAGGTCCGCACCGTCCGCGAGCACCGCGCCCTGCAGGTCCCGCAGGTTCGCCGGATCGATCGGGTTCGCCTCGTGGTTGGGGAACGTCCCGTCGAGCTCGAAGTACAGGGGTCGGACCGTCACCGGCAGTGCGGGCAGGCCGGCGGCCTCGCCGAGCACCGCCGGCACCGTGAGTCCGCCCATCCCGTTGCCGGCGTCGACCACGAGACGAAGGGGGCGGCAGTGCGACAGGTCGACCAGGTCGCGCAGGTACCGCGCGTACGCCGCCAGGACGTCCGTCTCCTCGATCGCCCCGAGCGGGCCGGAGCCGGCCGGCACGCCGGCCTCGACCAGCGCACGGATCTCGCGGAGCCCGGTGTCCTGCCCGACGGGTGCCGCGCCGGCCCGGCACAGTTTGATCCCGTTGTACTGCGCCGGGTTGTGGCTGGCGGTGAACATCGCGCCCGGCAGGCCGAGGTGACCGGACGCGAAGTACAGGCCGTCGGTGCTGGCCAGTCCGATGAGGACGACGTCCCACCCCTGGGACCGAACGCCCTCGGCGAACGCGGCGACCAGCGAGGGCCCGGACGGGCGCATGTCGTGCCCGATGACGACGGCGCCGGCCGCGCCGTCCGTGCCGTCGGACCGCCGAAGCACCTGGACGAAGGCCGCCCCGATCGACCGCGCGAGCGACTCGTCGAACTGATCGGGGTAGGTGCCGCGGACGTCATAGGCCTTGATGACGGCGTCGAGGTTGCGCACCGGCACAGGCTAGTACCGCGGCCGGCGCCGAGCCGACCGCGCCGGTCAGCCCGACGCGCCGGACTGACGGGCGTGCTCGGCGAGCAGGGTCACGGCCTCCCGGATGCCCCCGACGAGGTCGTTCGCGACGAAGCACGACTTCATCGCCAGGACCGCGAACCCCGCCGTGCGGTCGTCCACGACGCGCGCGACGCGCCCGCCGGTCACCACCTCGATCCGCCGGGCCGACGGGTCGACGGCGACCAGCACCGACGCCGCGGGGCCCGGCAGCCGCGAATGCAGGTCCACCGCGCTTCGGCGTCCGTCGGCCAGCGGGCCGATCCAGACGGCGAACGCGTACCCGCAGATCGCCCGCGCCTTCTCGACCAGCCCGACCAGTTCCACCCGTTGGGCCTCGGACAGCGGGTCCGGACCCACGGCGACCAGCGCATCGCGCTCACCAGCGGGCACTGACGCCACCTCCTGGCCCGACGCGGTCGGCCACGACCGAGGGGTCTGGTCGCGGCGCACCGCTGACGATCAGGACCGGACCGGCGTCGTAGTCGCCGCTCACCCGCCCCGACCGGGTCCATGACGACGCCGCGACGGCGACGGCGATGACGATCGCGAGCCCGACCGGGATGCCGACGAACAGCCCGAGCGCTTCGACGGGGTTCACGCGTTGCACCCTAGCCGACCGCGTCGACCAGGGCGTCGAGCAGCACGGACCCCTGGACGAGGTCCTCGACCAGCACCGGCCGGCCCTGGGAGTCGGTCACGGGGATCCGCCAGTTGGGGTACTCCTGGTCGGTGCCCGGCTGGTTCTGCGCTCGTCGGTCCCCGACGACGTCGGGCAGGCCGATGCCGATCAGCCGGGCCGGCGAGGCGCCGACCGCCCGGTGCAGCGCGATCGTCATCTCGGTCAGGCCCGCGTCCGTCCCGAGGTCGACGTCCGCCGGCAACCAGCCGTGCTCGACGAGGACGCGCGCCCAGCCGGCACGCTCGCGCGCCGCGGCCTGCCGTTCGACCGCCTCCGACGTCGCCAGCAGGCCGAGTTCGGCGCGGATCCGGACGTGCTCGTCGCGCAGGTAGCCCGCCGTCGGCGGCAGGTCGTGCACCGTCACGCTGGCGAGCACGTCGCGCCGCCAGTCGGCCGGCTCGCGGATCCGCCCGTCATCGGTCTCGAACCACAGGATGCTCGTTCCGAGGATCCCCCGGTCGGCCAACGTCCGCGCGACCCATGGTTCGACCGTCCCGAGGTCCTCGCCGACGACGACCGCACCCGCACGCTGCGCCTCGAGCATCAAGATCGCCAGCATCGCCTCGTGGTCGTAGCGCACGTACGTCCCCGCCGACGGCGGGAGGCCGTCGGGCACCCACCACAGCCGGAACAGGCCGAGCACGTGGTCGATCCGCAGGCCCCCGGCGTGCGCGAGGATCGTGCGGAGCATGTCGCGGTACGGACCGAACGCCCCTTCGGCGAGCGCGTCCGGGTGCCACGGCGGCTGACTCCAGTTCTGGCCCAACTGGTTGTACATGTCCGGCGGCGCTCCGACCCCGATGCCGCGCACGAGGAACCGGCCCAGGGCCCAGGCGTCGGCGCCCTCCGGATGCACGCCGACGGCGAGGTCGTGGACGACCCCGACCGCCATCCCGGCCGCCCGCGCCGCCTCCTGGACCGCGGCGAGCTGCTCGTCCAGCAACCACTGCACCCACAGGTGGAAGTCGATCGCCTCGGCGTGGGTCGCGCGGAACTGCGCGACGGCCGGGCTCGTCGGCGTCCCGAGGTCGGCCGGCCACGTCGCCGGCTCCCCGTGGACGTCGGCGATCGCGCACCAGGTCGCGAAGTCGCGCAGGCCCTCGCCCTCGCGCGCGAGGAAGCCGGCGTACCGGTCGGCGCGCTCCGGCGACAGCCGGACGCGATGGATCGCCTCGAGCGCGGTGCGCTTGGCCGCCCACACCGCGTCACGGTCCAGCAGATCCGTCGTGGCGTTCAGGCGCCGCATCTGCGCCGCGAGCTCGGCGACCCGGTCGGCGACCGCCGGCGACAGTCCCGCGTACTCGGGGACGTCCTCGACCCGCAGGTACAGCGGGCTCGCGAACCGGCGCGTGACCGGCAGGTACGGCGAGGGGACCATCGGGGGGATCGGCGACGCGGAGTGCATCGGGTTCACCAGGAGGAAGCCGGCACCGCGGTCCGCCCCGCTCCACCGCACGAGCGTCGCCAGGTCGCTCAGGTCGCCGAAGCCCCACGACTGCCGCGACCGGGTCGCGTACACCTGCGCCATGAGCCCCCACTGGCGTTCGCCGACGATCGCGGCGGGGTCCAACCGCTCGGGCGCGACGACGAGCGGCGCACTCGACCGGCGGTCGGTCGAGGTCGCCTCGACGACGTGCCAGCCCAGCGGCAGGTCGCCGGGCAGCCGGAACGACGCCTCGCCGACCAGGATCCCGTCCACCTCGACCGGGTCCACCCAGTAGTCGAGTTGGTCGAGGTCCATCTGCGCGCCGGCCTCGGTGCGGATCCGGGCGGTGGCCGGCTGGCCGTGCTCGACGTGGACCCACAGGCGCTGCTCCGCACCCTGGCGCATGACGTACACCGGCGGCAGCATGCGCCGCCAGTCCCGAAGTCGCTTCTCCTCGATCGCGGCGGCGATCGACTCCGCGGACGTCACGTCGACCCCCAACGCGGCGAGCACCGCGCGGATCGTCGGTTCGCCGACGTCGACCCGTTCCCCGGCCTGATCGCGGTACTCGGTCGCGACGCCGTAGGCCTGCGCGAGCCGGGCGAGGTCGTCGGACACCCCGGTCGCGGCCACCGCGTCCGCGGGTTCGCCGGTCACCACGCCGCCGGGTGACGGTCGACCCACGGCCGCTCGCGTTCGAGCGCGGCGGCCACCGCGAGCACCACGACCTCGCCCATCGGCCGACCGACCAGTTGCACGCCCACCGGCAGGCCGTCGGGGGTCCAGTGCAGGGGCACGCTCACGGCCGGCTGCCCGCTGATGTTGTACGGGGACGTGAACGGGGTGAAGCGCTTCTGGGCCTCGAAGTCGGCCGCGGGGTCCGCGTCGTCGCGCAGCGAGCCGACCGGCGCCGGGAGCGCGGCGAGGGTCGGCGTCAGCACGACGTCGCAGTCGGCGGTGCTGGCGATCGCCGCCTCGCCGTACGCCCGCATCCGCGCCAGCGCGGCCCGCAGGTCGTCGTCGCTGATCGCCGACCCGCGCTCGCGCAGCCAGCGGGTCAGCGGCCGCAGCTTCGACTCGTACTCCGGCGGCACGGGGACGCTCGCGGCGATCGCCGCCCAGACGAGCTCGAATGTCGGCACGGCCTCGATGGGGATGGGCACGCCGACGTCGATCACCTCGTGCCCGAGGTCGGCGAGCAGGTCGCTGGCCAGGTCGTACGCCGCCAGCACCTGCGGATGCACGTCGGTCCGGGCGATCACCGGCGTCGCGTACCTGCCGATCCGCAGTGCCCCGGTCGGGCGCAGTGCGGCCGGTTCGCCCGGCGGCCCGTCGTACAGGCGCCGCAGGTAGTCGCGGTCGCGGCCGGTGAGCACGCCGAGCAGGGCGGCCGCGTCCGCGACCGTGCGCGCGAGCACGCCGTTCACGGCCAGCCCGCTGGGATGGTCCGGCATCGGACCGTTCGAGATCAGCCCCCGGGACGTCTTGACGCCCACGACCCCACACGAACTGGCGGGGATGCGGATCGAACCGCCGCCGTCGGAGCCCTGCGCGACCGGTGCGAGCCCGGCGGCGACCGCCACCGCGGCGCCGCCGCTGGACCCCCCCGCGCCGCGGGTACGGTCCCAGGGCGTGCGCGCGTACGGCCCGACGTCGCTCTCGGTGTACGCCGGCAGGCCGAACTCCGGGGTGGTCGTCTTGCCGGTCATGACGGTGTTGCCGGCCCGCAGCGCGGTCACGACGTCGTCGTCGAAGTCCGGGACGATGTCGACGACCGGCGACCCGAACCGCGTGCGCACCCCTGCGGTCGCGTTGAGGTCCTTGACCGGGACGACGACCCCATGCAGGACCGGCAGGTCGGCGTCGCCGGTCGCGTCCGCCACGGCCTCATCGGCTGCTCGGGCCTGCCCGATCGCGCGGTCGTCGACGAGGATCGTGAACGCGCCGAACTCGTCGTTGCACCGATGCGACCGCGCCAGGTAGTGCCGGGTCAGTTCCTCGGCCGACGTCCGTCCCCGACGAATCGCCGCCGCCTGCTCGAGCGCGGTCAGGTCGTGCAACTCCATCCGGCCAGCCTAGAGCGGCGGAGCCGGCGAATCCTGCCGCACCCGACGCGCGACGTCGGCGATGGCGGGCAGGTCGAGGATCGTCATGTGGTCGCAGTCCAGATCGACCACGGTGAGGTCGGCCGCCGCACCGGACCAGTCCTCGACCAGCCCGTCGATGCCGCCGGATCGGGCGAGGAAGAGCGTGACCGGCACGTCGCTGCGCACCGGGGTGTGGCGCAGGGCGGCCTTCGAGGCGATCTCGAACAGCGCGAACGCCCGTTCGCGTTGCGGCAGGGTCATCGCCGGGAGCGCCCGCAGCCACGCCTGCCGGGCCGCGGTCCGCAGCCGACGCCCCGTGCGCGGCGCGTCCTGGCGCATGCGCCGCGCCGTGCGCACCCCGGCGGGCGCGTCGAGGAGCAGTACCCGCGCCGCCTCCCCCCGTTCGCGCAGGAGTCGGCCGGCCTCGTACGCGACGACGCCGGAGGCCGAGTACCCGACCAGGACCGGCGATCGGCCGGCCAACGCCGGCGCGTGCCGATCGACGAGCGCGCCGGCGATCTCCTCGACCGTCCGCATCGGCTCCCCGACCGGGTCGAACTGCCGCGCGATCGCGACCGGATGGTCGGTGCCGACCTCCTGGGCGAACCGGCGGAAGGTCAGCGCGTCACTCGACGGCGGAAGGACGCAGAGCACCGGCGCGCCGGCCGCACCGGCGTGCAGCCAGATCGTCTCCGCCGTGGGCAGCATCCCCCCGCGCAGGGTGTTCAACGCCGCCGCGGTCCGGTGCTCCACCAGGGTCGACGTCGGCAACGCCGGCCAGCCGAAGTCCGCCAGTGCCGCGAGCAGCTCCACGGCGCCCAGCGAGTCCAGGCCGGCGGCCCACAGGTCGTCGTCCGGTCCGATCGCCCGGTGGCCGACGATCTGGCCGACCACGTCGAGGACCGCGAGCTCGAACGTCATCGGTTCGCGGTCCGACGCGCGCTCCCACCACGGGACGACGTCGGCGGCGACCAGCGCCTGCCGGTCGACCTTCCCGCGGTCGGTGATCGGCAGCCGATCGTGCCGGACGAGGACAGCGGGCACCAGGTGCGCGGCGACCTGGTCGGACAGCGTCGCGCGCAGCGCGGTCGGCGACACCGGCGCCGTGGCGTCCACCTCCACGTGGCCGACCAGGCGCTGGCCGCCGCGCGGAGCGGGCTGGACGAGCACGACGGCGCGGCGGACGCCGGGGACCGACCCCAGGACGCGCTCCGGCTCGGACGGCTCGACCAGCCGGCCGTTGATCTTCACGACGTTGTCGCTGCGGCCGGCGAAGTGGAACTGCCCGTCGTCGTCGCGTCGGACCAGGTCACCGCTGCGCCAGTAGCGCACCCCGTCGGGGTCGACGCCGAAGGTCCGTGCGGTCAGTTCGGGGTCGCGCCAGTAGCCCAGCGCCAGCCGTGGTCCGCGGAGCACGGCGGCCATCGGATCCTCGGGGTTCGCCGACAGCGGCTCCAGGCGGATGAGCCCGTCCTCGACCGGGCGGCCGATCGGGGTGCGGCCGACGCCGAGCGGGGTGCGCGCGTCGGCCACCCAGGCGAGGATCGCCTGGCCGGCCTCGGTGGCGCTGTAGACGCTGGCGACGAACGCGTCCTCGGGCAGCAGGCGACGCAGCGCGGCGACCGTCGACCACTCCAGCGCCTCGCCGAACGTCATCGCCGACCTGGCCGCCGCGAGTCGCCGGCCCGCCGGCCACCGCTCCGCGACGAGCGCCGCGTGCGAGGGCGCCACGAGGATGTGGTTCAGGCGCTCGGCGTCGAACCGCTCGAGCAGGGTCAGGGGATCGTGGGCGTTCGGGTCGACGATGCTCATCGCGCCACCGCGGGCGATCCGGTACGCGGCCGAGGTCCCGGCGACGAAGCTGAACGGTGCGACGGCCGCGAACCGGAAGTCCTCGACGTCGTTCGGCACCGCGAGGATCGGGTCGGTCGCGAACGCGTCGAGCGTGCGCCAGGCCAGGGCCACGCCCTTGGGCGTCCCCGAGGAGCCGGACGTGAAGACGATCTGGCCGAGGGCGTCGACGTTCCGCTCGATCGGGTCGATGATCGCACCGGCACGGTCGGGCACGGCGATCGCGGCGGTGTCCGCCGGCAGGGTCGCCGCGAACCGCGACGCGGCGACGACCGCGACGGCCGGATCGTCGATCCGGGCGAGCAGCGAGTGCGTCATCCGGGCCGGGGCGTGCGCGTCGACGGTCGCGAACGCGATCCCGGCGCGCAGTGCCGCGAAGATCGCCACGACCGAGGCGACGTCGCGGTCCACGACGATCGGCAGCACACCGCACGCGCCCAGGTCCGACCGATGCTCGGCCAGCGTCGTCGCCAGGGTGCCGGCGAGGGCGTCGAGTTCGGCGTAGGTCAGCGCGCGTCGCTCGTCCCACACCGCGACCCGATCCGGCTCGCGGGCCGCCCGCTCGCGTAGCGCGGCCACGATGGTCGAGGACCCGACCGCCGAGGACCCGA
>CAYMNG010000001.1:9304-12916 GCA_964391765.1 uncultured Bifidobacteriaceae bacterium
GCAACCCGGGCGAAATGTCCGTTACTTCCCACTCTCAGTAACCACTCAGGTCGTCTCGGCGGTTGGGGGGCGACCGGAATTAGGGTGGCGACGTGACCGACCGACCCGCATACCCGACCGCCGCCCGCGTCGACGTCGTCGACGAGTACCACGGCACCCCCGTCGCCGATCCGTACCGATGGCTGGAGGACGCCGACGACGCACGCACGGTCGAATGGCTGGCCGACCAGGCCACGCTCACCGATTGCGAGCGTGCCTCGTGGACGCTGCGCGACCGGTTCGCCGAGCGGGTCGATCGCCTGCTGGGCGCCGGCACCGTCTCGCCGCCGTACTGGCGCGGCCGCCGGCACTTCCTGACCCGCCGTGATCCCGGCCAGCAGTTCTCGGTGCTCTACGTCGTCGACGACGCCGGCGAACGCTTGCTCATCGACCCGATGGCCCTGGACCCCAGCGGACGCACGACCCTGGACTCGTGGCAGCCGTCGAAGGAGGGCGACCTGCTGGCCTACCAGCTGTCGACGGGCGGCACCGAGGAGTCCTTGCTGTACGTCCTCGACGTCGCGACCGGTGAGATCGTCGACGGCCCGATCGACCGGTGCCGGTACTCACCGGTCGCGTGGACGGTCGGCGGCACGTCGTTCTACTACGTCCGCCGGCTCGCACCCGACCTCGTCCCCGAGCCCGAGCAGGGGTTCCACCGACGGGTCTACCTGCATCGGGTCGGCGCACCCGCCGACACCGACGCCCTGGTGTTCGGCGCCGGCATGACGATGACGAACTACTACGGCGTCGAGGTCAGTCGCGACGGCCGATGGCTCCAGGTCTCCGCCGCCGAGGGCACCGAACCGCGCAACGACCTGTGGATCGCCGACCTGTCGGCCACGGCCCCCGACGCGCCGGCGCTGACGCTCGTCCAAGGCGACGTCGACGCGCAGACCGGCCTGACGTTCCTGCGCGACGGACGCGTCCTGGTCAGCACGGATCTGGGCGCCCCGCGCGGTCGGGCCGCGGTCACGACCCCGGGGGCATGGCCCGCCGACCAGTGGCGCGACCTGATCCCCGAGGACCCGGACGCGGTGCTCGACTCGGTCACCGTCCTGGACGGCCCCGACCTCGCCGAGGACGTGCTGCTGGTCGTGCGCACCGCGCACGGCGTCGCCCGGATGACGGTCCACCGGGCGTCCGACGGGACATGGCTTCGCGACGTGCCGCTGCCGGGGACGGGAACCGTCGGCGGCCCGATCGAACGGATCGACGGCGGACCGGTCTGCTGGTTCGTCTTCACCGACCACACGACCGTCCCCACCGTGTACTCCTACGACGCACGCACCGACGCGGTCGCCATCCACGCCCTGCCGCCCGGCAGCGTCGAGGTTCCCGCGGTGCACTCCCGCCAGGTCACCTACCGCTCGCCCGACGGCACCGACGTGCGGATGTTCGTGCTCTCCCCCACCGCCGAACCCGATCGCGTGCGACCGACGATCCTGTACGGCTACGGCGGCTTCGGCGTCGCCATGACGCCCGGGTACTCCGCGGCGATCCTCGCGTGGGTCGAGGCCGGCGGCGTCTGGGCCGTGGCGAGCATCCGCGGCGGCGACGAGGAGGGCGAGGACTGGCACCGCGCCGGCATGCTCGCGAACAAGCAGAACGTGTTCGACGACTTCCACGCCGCGGCGCAGTGGCTGATCGACGCCGGCTGGACCGACCCGGGCCACCTGGGCGTCTACGGCGGGTCGAACGGCGGGCTGCTGGTCGGCGCGGCGATGACGCAGCGTCCGGACCTCATGAACGCCGTCGTGTGCGTCGCACCGCTGCTGGACATGATCCGATACACGACCAGCGAACTCGGCCCGACCTGGACGGTCGAGTACGGCGATCCGCAGACGCCCGAGCAGTTCGAGTGGCTGCACGGTTACTCCCCGTACCACCGGGTCGTCGACGGCACCGACTACCCCGCGACGATGTTCGTCGTGTTCGACAACGACACCCGCACCGACCCGATGCACGGGCGGAAGATGTGCGCGGCCGTCCAGCACGCGACCAGTGGCTCGCGGCCGGTCGTGCTGCGCACCGAGGGCGACGTCGGCCACGGCGCCCGGTCGTTGTCCCGCGCCGTCGAGGAGACCGCCGACACGCTCGGCTTCTTCGCCCGGTGGACCGGGATGTCGTCGTGACGGCAGTCGTCACGACGGCGGCCGTCGCGGCCGCGGCGGCCGAGAAGGACCCGCAGTGGTGGCAGACGGTCCTCGACTGGGTCGTCGGCACGCCCCTGCGCGTCGTCGCGATCGTCGTGTCCGCGCTCGTCGCGCAGATCCTCCTCACCTGGGTCATCCGTCGGGTCGTGCGGCGCACGAGCCGGCGCGCGAAGGTCGAGCGGCTCGCCCAGGCCAAGAAGGTCGCCCGCACCGCCGAGCTGTCTGAACTGCTGCTGACGCAACGCACCGAGCAGCGGGCCGCGGCGATCGGGTCGCTGCTGCACAGCGTCGTCATCATCTCGGTCTGGACGATCGCGGCCTTGATGATCCTGCCGCTGCTGGGCGTCAACGTCGCACCCCTGCTCGCCAGCGCCGGCGTCATCGGCGTGGCGCTCGGCTTCGGCGCGCAGACCCTCGTCAAGGACTACCTGTCCGGGGTGTTCCTGATCGCCGAGGACCAGTTCGGCGTCGGGGACATGGTCGACGTCGGCCCGGTCATCGGCACCGTCGAGGACGTGCAGTTGCGCTACACGCGACTGCGCGACCTGTCCGGTGTCGTGTGGTACGTGCGCAACGGCGAGATCCTGCGGGTCGCCAACCGATCCCAGGGCTGGACGATGGCCGTCGTCGACATCCCGATCGCGTACAAGGAGAACATCGATCGGGTCCGCGACATCGTCGAGGCGGTCGCGACGGACATGGACGAGGACCCGTCCTACGACGACGTCCTGCTCGGCCGCCCGCAGTTCGCCGGCGTCGAGTCGGTCTCCGGCGAGGCCGTCGTGATCCGGATCACCGCCAAGGCCGCGCCCGAACAGCAGATCACGGTGGCGCGGACGATCCGCGAGCGGATGAAGCTCGCCTTCGATCGCGCGGGCATCGTCGTCCCGGTGCTGATGCGGCCGGGGGCGGCCGGTCCGCCCGCGGCCCCCGGGACGGCCGGCGGCGCGCCTACTGCACGGACGTGATCGCCGCGACGCCGCCGCTGACCGTGAACACCACGGCGTCCGGAGTTCCGGTGCCGGCGCACTGCACCGCACCCGCGCCGACGACGGACACCCGACCGCCGGCCACCTCCCCGGTGTCGAGGTTCGTCGGCGTCCCGCCGAACGAGCACCGGTCGTTGACGCGCAGCGAGGTCGTCGGCTCCATCACGTAGTTGCCGTCCGTGAGACCGGTTCGCGCGTTGTTCGCCTGCTCGAGCGCGGAGTTCGCGGCGTTCGCCGTGACGACGAGAACCGCGACCGCGACGACGATCCCGATCACCGCGAGCACGGCACCGACGATGCCGAGCCAGAACCCGGCCTTGGCCGTGCCGCCGTTCGTCGCCTGCCCCCGCTTCGCCTTCGCCATCCCGTTCCAGCCGAGGATGATCGACAGGATCGAGCCGATCAGCGGGAGGCAGAAGAACTGCAGG
>CAYMNG010000001.1:12926-25801 GCA_964391765.1 uncultured Bifidobacteriaceae bacterium
GATGCCCATGACGAGGGCGGCGGTGCCGATGCCGTTCTGCGGCCCGCCGGGTCCACGGTCGACGACGGCGTCGGCGTACTGCGCCCCCGGGGGGTTCGCGCCGCCCGGCGGTGGGGAGCTGACTGGGTCGCTCATCGTCGATACCTCCACTGGCTCGCGTCGGATGGCTCGCGTCGGACACCGCCAGCGTGCCAGACGACGCGCCGGCGGCGCGCCTCACGGCGACGACGCGCCGCCTCAGCGGCGGAACAGGCCTCGGCGGCCGGCCGCGTCGGCCGGGGCCGGCTCGGGCAGCGTGAACACCGGGCCCGCTGGTGGCGTCCCCACCGTCTCGCGCCACGGCTCGATCGCCCGACTGGGCAGGCACGTCCGAGCCAGTTCGTTGTACGCCGGGCCGAGGAGGCGATGGTCGAGCAGGTCGACCATCCGTCCGTTGTTCGTCGCGGTGAGCACGTCCTTCGTCGCCAGCGGCACCGCGCCGACGATCGGGACGCCGAGCCCGGCGGTCACCAGGCTCGCACTGTCGATACCGACGCCACCGGCCGCCTGGTTGACGACGATCGCGATCCGGTCGGCGGGCACCCCCTGCCCGCCCTCGTCCGTCGGCGCGGTCAGGTCGGCGAGCGCACGCGCCATCCCCTGCACCGACGTCGCCGCCATCGTCGTGACGAACAGGATCCGGTCGGCCTCGCCGAGCGCGACGTCGGCGACCAGCGGATCGAGGTAGTGGTTTCCGGTGTCGAGGACGACGACGTCGTACATGCGCTTCAGGCTCGCGATGATCGGCCGGTAGAACTCCGGGCCGACGATCTGCGCGGTCCGTGGCCGGACCGGCGCGAGCAGCACGTCGACCCCGAGTCGCTCCGCGCGCACGATGCTGTGCCGGATGCACGCCTCGTCCCAGGTCGGCTGGACGCGGATGTTCAACGCCGTCGGCATGAACGTGCCGACGATCGAGGAGATCTGCCCGTGGTAGGTGTCCAGGTCGACGACGACGACGGACAACCGGTGTCCGGCCGCGGCGGAGTCGCGGGCGATCGAGGCCGCCAGCAGGACCGAGACCGTCGTCTTGCCCGCGCCGCCCTTGCTGGACGTGACCGCGATCGTGACCTGCCCGGTGCGCACCGGGCGCCGGAGCAGCTCGGCCGAGACCTGCGGCGGGTAGTGCGGGGACCAGCCGGCGACCGGGACGACGGCACCGACGATCGGCGGCAGCCCCGGACGTGGCCAACCGTCGTCCAAGATCACCTCGCGCACGAACGTCCGCTCGGTCGCGTCCACCGGCGACTGCGCCTCGCCGGGCTCGTCGACCGGCCGGTCGGGCGCCGTCGGCTCGTCGACGACCCCACCGGGCGGGCGGATCGGCAGGCCGGCCGGGCGTGCCGGCGGTCGCAGCGGCAGACCGACGACGCGCTCGCCTGCCCGCGACAGCGGCCGGTCGATGCTGCCGGTCCAGCGGTCGGGGAAGGTCACCTCGTGCGCGAGGACGTCCTGCAGCGTGCGCAGGACGACCCGCGCGGGCTCGGCGGCCGGCAGGGCGTGATAGTCCAGTGCGCTGCCGTCCAGCCCCTGCGCGGCGGCGGCGTCGAGGATCTCCTGGTCCAGTCGGGCGGCTCGCTCCGGCCGCCAGACCGCCACGAACACCCGGGCCCCGGCCCCCGCCATGGCGGCGATCGCCCACGCGGTCTGCGCGAGCTCGTCGGCGTCGTCAGCCTCGTCGGCGCGCAGCGAGTCCGAGAAGATGACGATGCGCGAGTACGCGTCCAACTCGCCGGCCGACAGGGCCTGCCACATCGCCGCGATCGACTCCTGCCCGGGCTGCAGGTGCCAGCCGATGTCCTGGGCGTCCAGCAACTCGTACAGCGTCTGCTCCGCGACGACGATCGCGCCGGGGCGCGCGGTTTCGGCGGAGTCCACCACCACGCCTCCCACGTCGCCGTCCGTCACGTCGGCCCTCACCCCGGACGGCCGATCGGCCGAGCCGGGCAGGTCACCCCCGCCGGCCGCCACCTTACCGACGGCCGCCTCCGGTTCCCCGGGTTTGCGTCGGGCCGTAGCCCTACTCGGACCCCAGGGCCGTCACCGCGTCCGGACCGCCCAGCACGAACGCCCGCCGGGCGCGCGGGTCCCGGGACAGCCGCTCCGAGGAGGTGACCGGCGTCGCGGTGATCAGGCTCGCGACGCGCCCGCCCACGGCGCGGGCCGCGACGAGCGTCACGGCCTCCTCGTCGGTCTCCCCCAGCAACCGGACGCCCAGGTCCACGACGGCCAACGCCGCGATCGAGGCGTCGTCGAGGGTCTCGGTCGAATCGTCGATGCTGACCGCGGCGAGTCGGTCACCGAGGTTGATCGAATCACCGGCCGCGAACGGCGCCGGGCCGAGCCCCACGGACCGGTCGTCGGTCACGTCGTCGGTCAGGTCGTCGGTCATGTCGTCACCTCCGGGTCGTCGGCCGGTGCCGGGTCGGCGTCGATTCCCGTGACCGCGCCGGTGAGCGCGAGCACCCGGGTCAGGGCCTCTCGCAGCCGTTCCCGGATCGCCGCCGATCGGGCCAGGGCGTCCTGCTCGGCCAAAACCGCCTCGGACAGCAACTGCTCCAGTCGCATCGCCTCGTCGGTCGCCTCCCGCAGCCGCCGATGCGGATCGGCCGGCTCGTCGACGACGGTCGGCTCGGCGCCCGTCGGGTCGGGCGCGAAGCCACGGGTCTGGACGTCGGCCGGCTCGAAGTCGACCGGCTCGACGACCGGCGCGAAATCGTCGGTCACGAAGTCGGCCGGCGCGAGGTCGACCGGAACCGGCGCGAGGTCGTCGGTCACGAAGTCGGCCGGCGCGAGGTCGACCGGCACCGGCGCGAGGTCGTCGGTCACGAAGTCGACCGGCGCGAAGTCGACCGGCGCGACGACCACGTCGTCACCCGGCTCGACGGCCGGTGCCGGCTCGAGGTCGACCGGCTCGTCGGCCGCGAACTCGACGGACACGACATCGTCGGTCTCGACGTCGACCGACCCGTCGACCAGCGCCGCCGGCGGGCCCGAGGCCGGCGGCATCGGCGGCAGCACCGGATCGGGCTCGGCGACGGTCGTCAGGCGAAGCGTGTGGATCATGTCCGACGACCACGCGCGGAACTCGCGGTCCGCCGGCTCGCGGTCCACCGGCTCGCGGTCCGCCGGCTCGCGGTCCGCCGGCCGCGCGAGCGTCGGTCGCGGCCCAGCCTCGGGTACCGACCGCGGCGGCGGCGCCGCCAACGTCCGTCCCCACGCCTCGGGCACGAGCAGTCGGTCGGTCGGCGGCTGCGCGCGTTCGTCGTGACTGACCGCGAGCGTGCCGGAGAGCACGAGCAGGCTCGCGGTCCGCGTCGCCTCACCACGGGTCAACGCGAGCAGCGCCGCGATCTCGTCCAGCGCCCGCCGCCCGTCGACGAGGGAGAGCAACGCGGCCGACTCGTCGCGATTGAGGTTCGACGGCACGAACTGCGTCGCCCGCCGCAGGATCAACTCCTCCGGCTCGCAGTCGGCCTCCATCGCCCGCCACGCGCTCGCGGTGCGCTGCTGGCGACCTTGGACCAACCGCATCAACCGGGCGACATCCTGCGGCAGCGAGCAGAACGCGTCGGTCGTGGCCTCCGTCTCGCGCTCGATCCGCGCCCGCGGCACGGCGAGGATCGCGCCGAGCGAGGCGACGAGATACTCCTGGTGCAAGTTGAGCAGCTCGTCGACCGACATCCAGTCCTGCTCGACGACGAACGGCCCGATCCGCGAATCGGACCGGTGCGCACCGAAGACGACCGCGAGCTCGGCCCAGCGCGGCTGGTCGAGCACGTCCTCGGTCAGCAGTCGATCCATGACCACCGGGTCGTACCCGCCCACATGCGCCGCGTAGATGCCGCCCTCGTGGAAGTAGATGCTCGCGTAGGCGTTCGAGCCCTTGACGCCGAGCTGCACGTCGCCGCTGAACCGCCGATCCTCCAGTGCGCGCAGGCGCGCCGAGACGTTCTTCGCCGAGGCCGCGGACTCACCGTCGTCCGCGCGATCCTTCTTGCCCAGCAATGCCACGCACCGCTCCTAGGTCGTTCGCCGCCAACCGTCCCGCACCGTGATCACGTCGGCACGAGCGTGTCCCGCAGCCGCGTGCCGTCCGAGTCGCCGAGCGCCTGGTGCACGGTCGTGCGCAGGACGGTGATCGCGGCCGAGAAGTCCGCCGGCAGCGAGGCGATCGCCTCGACCGCGGCGTTGACGACCTCCCACCGCGTCGTCACGGTGAACAGCGACTCGTCACCGACCGCCATCGCCGACTCGACCAGGTACGCCGACAGTGTCCAGGAGTCGCTGTCGTACGCCCACCGGATCGCTCCTTCGAGATCTCCGTCGTCCAGGTGCGTTCGCGCGTCGACCATGGCCGCGGCCGCGTCCGCCCGTCGGCGCTCGACGAAGGCTCCCGGACGCATCCCCAGCAGGCGCCGTGACACGGCGCCGGTGACGAGCGCCTCGTTCGGCGCGGCGACGGCGCTGAGATAGGCGAGCGAGGGCAACTGCGCGTCCAGGTCGTGCGCGAGCCGGGCGTCGAACGCGCGCAGGAAGCGCTGCCGGGCGTCGGCGACGAGGTGCTCGGCGCTGGTGTCGGGTAGGGCCGGGTGGGTCGACGGCGTCTGGACGAGCGCGTGCGTGACGGCGTCGCCGGCCTGGTAGTAGCGCTGCAGCGGGGTCCGCGACCCCAGGACGATCCGCTCCCACAGTTCCGCCTGCACCACCGCGATGTCGGCCCCCCACGCGCAGGCGACGGCGTCGACGGCCTCGCCGTGGGCCGCGAACGCGCGCGCCGCCGCCTCCAGCGCCTTCGCCTGCGTGCGGCAGCGCGTGTAGAACTCCTCCGTCGTCCCGATCGTCACCATGTCAGCCGCCGGCGCGGGGCTTCTTCGTCGCCGCCGGCTTCTTCGCCGCGGCCGGCTTCGCCAACGATCCGCCGACGATCCGCTCCCCGGCGACCGGGACGACGCGGCGAACACCGAGGAAGTTCGCGACGTCGGTCCCGGTGAACGGCGACACGTGCGCGACCGACCCGCACGCGTTCGTGTGCGCCATCATCGGCACGCCGCCCTTCTCCTGGGGGCCCAGGTACATCACGACGTGCCGGTACGAGCAGGTCTGACCCGCCGGGCAGGTGTCGTACAGCACGAGGTCGCCGGGCCGGATCTGGCTCGGCGGGATGACCGCGTAGTGCCGGTCCAGCGCGGCGCCGTCCCACGGGACCATGTTCCGGGTGGACGGCGCCCACCCGTCACCGGCCGTGCCCAGGCCCGCGCCCTCGGCGTAGGCCCGGGAGACGTACGACGAGCAGTCGTACCGCCACGGCTCCAGCCGGCCGATCCCCTCGCACGCGTAGGGTGCACCCAGCCGCACCATCGCCCACTTGACCGCGAACGCCGACTGCGGGGTCGCCGCGTTGCGGACCGCGGCCTTGCACAGCTTCGACACCGACACCCCGTCGGGGACCGTCCCGGCGAGGACCTGCGTCGGGCACCCGCCCGGCCCGACGACGGTCTGCGGCTGGGCGACGCTGACGAGTCGGGCGAGTTCGGCCTCGTCGTCCGCGAGCTTCTTGCGCGCCTTCGTCAGCGCCGCGGTCGCCGCGTCCGCGCGGGCCGACGCGTCGTCGGCCCGGATCCGCGTGGCCGCGGCCGCGGACTGCGCCGCGACGGCGAAGTCCTGGGCGCTGGCGTAGGACAGCGCCTGCCGACCGGTGGCCGACCGCAGGTAGACGACGGAGTCGATCGTGCGCAACAGGTCGTCGGGCCGGCTTCCGAGCACTCCCATCACCAGGTCGACGTCGGTCGTTCCCTGGATGTACAGGCCGCGAACCGCGCCGGCGAACTGCGCCTGGGCACCGACCGCGGTGAACTCCGCCCGGTTCCGCACCCGCGTGGCGACGGCGAGGTCGCCGATCGCGTCGGCCACCACACGGTCGGCGGCGACGACCTGCCGGCTAAGCGTGCGGACCTTCGCCTTGCCGGCCTGGATCGCCCGCCACACGTTGCCGTAGTCGTCGACGAACGTCGGGTCGATGGGCGCGGTTCCGTCCGAGCCCGGCAGCGCGCCGGAGTCACTGGCCGGGCCCGGCCGCTGGCCGGGTAACGCCCCGCCACCGGCCTGGGTGGGCTCACCGTCGGCCGGTGACCGGCTCGGCCCGACGCCGCCGGCCGACGGACCGACCGGCCCCGACGGGATCGAGGTCACCGGCGGGTCGCCCGGGGTAGCCGGCACGGTCTCCGGCGCGGTCGACGACGCGGGCTCGGCCGGCTGGTCGTCCGCGCGCGCCGGGAGGGCGATCAGGCCCAGGGCGGTCGACACGGCGGCCGCGAGCGCGAGCGCGCGCAACCTCCCCGGCGGCCGCCCGGCCGCCTCACCCAGCGCCATGGGCCCATTATCAGCCATCCGGTGGCGCCGACGTCGTGCCGCGGACCCGGCGCGCCGGGTAGCCGCTGATAGCCGGCCCTTCCGGTCACGACGGGTGGAACCGACACGCACCTCGGTGGGCTGGCCCCTCAGCAGCCCACCGGATCTCCGCTCACCGTCCACGTTCGCACCCACCCGGTTGCTGTCCGTGTCCAGCCAGACTACGGGCGACGACGCCGGCCGAGTGGCGCCGAAGGTGGCTATGGGCGGCTATAGGTTGGACACACTCACGTCGGGACGCCCCGTCCGCGACGGCGGCGGACCAGTGGAGCGGGTGAGCGCGATGGCGGTCGAGCGGACAGCGGCACTGACGGACTACCTGAGGTTCCTCGTCGGCAACCCGGACGGCGACGCCGCGGCCCGGGCACTGGTCCTCGGCGCGCTCACGCCGTTGTCGGTGTGGTCGGCGGTGATCTTCGCTCGGTCCAAGACCGGGAACCTCGAGATCGCCGGCAGCCACGGCGTCGTCGACGAGCTCACCGGCGGCCTGCGCGTCCTGCCACCGGCCATGGCGTTGCCGGTCTGCGAGGCGTTCGCCACGGCCGAGCCGATCGCGCTCACCGCCGGCGAACTGCTCGCCCGGTACCCCCTCCTCATGGCCGAGCCGCGCCTGCACGACGCGGGCGTCCTGCCGGCGCCGGACTCCCGCGTCGTGTTCGCGCCGCTGCAGCACTCCGGTGCCACGATCGGGGTCGTCGGGATCGTGCAGGACGGCTCGCAGCCGTGGGACGTGCTCGACTGGCGCTACCTCGACGGCGTCCTCGCCGGTGTCTCGTTGTGGTTGAACAACCAACGCGAGGTCCTCGTCGACCGCTGGCGGCGGGCCGCACCGCCGCCGCAGCGCGACGTCCGGGTGAGCGAGCGGCAACGCGAGGTCCTGGAGATGGTCAGCCTCGACCGGACCAACCGCGAGATCGCCCGCGCGCTGGGGTACTCGGTGCCGACGATCAAGAAGGACCTCCAGCACCTCATGCAACTGCTCGGCACCCACGACCGCCGGTCGACCGCCGGGCGGGCGCGCGAGATCGGTCTGCTGCCCGAGCGGCGCGGTCTGGCCGTCCCGCCCGCGCACTGACGACGGCCTACTCCCGGTCCGCGTCCGCCGGCGCGGGCCGCGAGCACAGCACCCGCAGTTCGGCGAGCATCGCGTCGACGATCCGCCGCGGGTCCGGTACCAGACCGGCGTCGGCGGCGACGCCGACCGTCACCGATCCGGCGTACGAGAAGATCGTCACGGTCATCGCCTGACGACCCGAGCACGGGGCGAAGCCGACGATCTGCCGGACGGTCGCCCCGGCCAACGTCAACCTCGCCCGCGGACCCGGCACGTTGCTGAGCACCCCCACGCACTTGTCGGCGAAGAACCGTATCAGGCCCGCGCCCACCGGACCGGGGACCAGCGCGAGGGCCCGCTGCAGGGCGAACGTCGCACCCGGCTCGTCGGAGGACTTGATCCGCGCCATCCGCCGGCGCACGTCGACCAGTCGCCGCGCGGCGGTCGGGCCGGTCAGCGGCAGGTCGAGCAGCACGAGGGCGAAGCGGTTACCCAGCGCCGTCGGCAGGCGTGCGTCGAACGGATCGAGGTTGACCGGCACCATCCACACGACGTCGTCGACGAGCCGGTCGTGACCGGTCAGGTAGTCGCGCAGCCCACCGGCCAGGCCGGCGACGAGCACGTCGTTCACGGTCGTACCCGATGCCCGGGCCGCGGCGGCGATCGGCGCGAGGTCGGTCGGCGCGGACCACACGACGAGCTTGTCCACCCCCGGCGCGCCGGACCACGACGTCGGCGGCGACTGCCCGACCGCGAACTTCGTCGCGGTCACGACGTCGTGCCATGTCCGGCGGACGAGGGCGCCCCCGGGGACGCGTCGCGGCACGACGTCGACGACGTCGACCGCGTCGGCGATCAGGTCGGGGTGTCGCACCAGCCGGCGCAGGGTACGAACCGGCGACGCGGCGGCCCGCACCGCACCGCGCACGGCGTCGGTGGTCGATGTGCCCGCGGCGAGCGTCGACGTCCGGTCGCCGGCCCGGTCATCGGCCCGGTGCGAGCCGGTGCCGGCCGGGCGCACGACCGCCTCGATCGGCGCGAGGGCGCCCAGCAGCAGTTGCGTGAGCCGGACGCCGTCGGCGATCGCATGGTGGATCCGCACCGCGACGACGCATCCGCGAACGCCCTCGGCGACCTCCACCGGCGCGACGACGCTGGCGACCCACAGCGGCCGCGCCGGGTCCAGCCGCCGCGCGCGCTCGCGCCCCATGAACTGCTGCACGTCGGCGATCGTCGCCGTGGGTCCGAGGTCGACCGCTCGAACGTGTCGGTCGAGGTCGAACCGCGGGTCCGGGACCCACGACCACCCCGGGGGCGTGCGCTCGGCCCGGCAGGTGAGGACGGGGTGCCGCTGGACCAGGTCGGCGAACACCGCCCGCACGCTGGCCACCGCGACGACGGCGTCCAGGACCAGCGCGGTGTCGACGACCATCCAGCCCGTCGGCCGGTCCATCGTCAGCCACAGTCCGTCCTGTGCCGGCATCACACGGCCAATCAGACACGGTCCGCGGCCCTCGACGCCACCCCGTCGACGCCACCCCCTCGCCGCCACTTCGTCGACCTTGAGTTTGCACCGGGTCCGGTCGCGCGACACGCGGTACAAGCTCACGGTCGACGGGCTAGCGTCGACCCCCGTGACGGACCTGCGCATCGGTGGCGACCTCGATCCGGCTACCGGAGAGCGCGCCGACCGTCCGACGGTCCTGCCGTCCGCCGACCTGACCACCCACGGCGTGATCGTCGGGATGACCGGCTCGGGGAAGACCGGACTGGGCGTCGTGCTGATCGAGGAGGCGCTGGCCGCCGGCGTACCGGTACTCGCGCTGGACCCCAAGGGCGACCTGACCAACCTGTGCCTGACGTTCCCCGCCCTCGCACCGGCCGACTTCGAGCCGTGGCTGCCGCCCGCCGATGTCGCCGGTTCCGGGCTGACCGCCGCGCAGTACGCCGAGCGCCAGGCCCGGACGTGGCGCGACGGGCTCGCCGGGTGGCAGGTCGGGCCGGACCGCATCGCCGCGCTGCGCGCCGGTGTCGAGTTCTGCGTCTACACGCCCGGCTCGGCCGCCGGCCGATCGATCAACGTCGTCGGCTCGCTCGCCGCCCCGGACCCGGGGGCCGATCCGGAGGACGTCGCGGCCGAGATCGACGGGTACGTCAGCACCGTGTTGACGATGGTGGGGATCGACGCCGACCCGCTGTCCTCCCGCGAGCACGTCCTGTTGTCCACCCTCATCCAGGCGGCCTGGTCGGCCGGCCAGGACCTGGACCTGGCGACCGTGCTGGCCCAGGTGCAACAGCCACCGCTGCGCAAGGTCGGCGTGCTGGACCTCGAGCAGTTCTTCCCGGCCGCCGACCGCGCCGCGTTCGCGATCCGGTTGAACGCGCTGCTCGCCTCCCCGAGCTTCGCCACCTGGCTCACCGGGGACCCGATCGACATCGACGCGATGCTGCGGACCGCGGACGGCCGCCCCCGCTGCGCGATCGTCACGCTCGCGCACCTGGCCGACGACCAGCGGCTCTCGGTCGCGGCCCTGCTGCTGACGAAGATGCTGACCTGGACGCGCCGGCAGGCCGGTTCCGCGGACCTGCGTGCGCTGGTGTTCGTCGACGAGGTGGCCGGCTACCTCCCGCCGACGGCGAACCCACCGACGAAGCGACCGATCCTGACCCTGCTGAAGCAGGCACGCGCGTTCGGCGTGGGGGTCGTCCTGTCGACGCAGAACCCGGTCGACATCGACTACAAGGCGCTGTCGAACGCCGGCACCTGGCTGATCGGGCGCCTGCAGACCGAGCAGGACAAGGCCAGGCTCGTCGACGGCCTGCGCAGCGCGGCCGGAACCGTCGACATCGCCGCCGTGGGCGCCGCGATCTCGGCCCTCGGCAAGCGGCAGTTCCTGCTCAAGCGGGCCACCGCGGACGTCGCGACGCTGACGACGACCCGATGGGCGATGAGCTACCTGCGCGGTCCGATGATGCGGGCGGAGATCGCTCGCCTGGCCACCGCCGGGCTCGTCGCGGTGCGGCCCGATCCCGTCGCGTCGTCGGATCAGACATCGCCCACAGTGCCGCCGGCGACCGACCTGCGCGCCGATGAGACACCGGTCGCACCCGTGCCCGCGCCCGGTGTCCTGACCGCGTACGTCGACCCGGCCGCCGGCTGGCGGTCGGCGATCGGAGCAGGGGGCGGTCCGGACGCCGGCCGCCGGCTCGAGGCAGCCGTCGTCGCCCGGGTCCGCCTGCGGTTCGACGACCCGAAGGCCGAGCTGGTGTTCGACCAGGAGTACGAGGCCGTCCTGCATCCGCTGACCACGTCCCCCGATCCGGCGGACTTCGTCGCGGTCGACTACGACGACCGCGACCTGCACTCCGACCCGCCGGTCGGCGCCGTATACCTGCTGCCCGTCGCCGACATCGCCCGGAAGGCGTGGTGGACCGCCGTGCAGAAGTCGCTGACCACCCACCTGCTCGCGACCCGCACGGTGCAGATCGAGACGAACACCGACCTGCGGCTGTACTCGCGGATCGGCGAGTCCAGCGCGCAGTTCGCCGACCGGTGCGCTCGAGCGGCCGCCGAACGGGCCGATGCGGCGACCGCCGCCCTGCGCCGCAAGTACGAGGCACGCCTGCGAACCGCGCAGACCCGCGCGCGCAGTGCCGGAACGACGGCCGACTCCGCCGCCGCCCGGCACGAGGTCGAGCACGGCACGGCGGCCCAGGTCACGACACTCCTCGGCGGGATCTTCGGCGGCCGGCGTAGTCGGTCGTCGATCCTCACCGAGGCCCGACGCTCCTCCGCGTCGGCCGCGCGGGTCGAGGCGGCCCAGGAGCGGGCATCGACCGCGCAGCAGGCGGTCGCCGATCTCGAACGCGACCTCACCGACGAGATCGCGGCGATCGACGCGCAGTGGACGGCCACCGCAGCGGCGATCTCGACCATGACGATTCCCCTGGAGCGCAACGACATCGTGGTCGCCGATCTCCGGCTGGTGTGGCTGGCGCCGTGACGTGCCGACCGAGGACCTCGGGACCGACTCGGGGCTCACGCCGCGGGCGGCACCGTGCATGTGAACGTGAGGTCGTCCAGGCTCGACGCGCGCGGCACGATCGACCACCCGCGCGTGGTCACGCCGCCGTCACCCGAACCGCGCGCCCCCTCCCACAGGACCGACCCGACCACGGCACCGCGGTCGGCGACCAGGCCGACCCGGTCGGCCCCCGCGCACGCCGCGCTCGGCCGGTCGACGATCAGGACCTGCAGGTCGGACTCACCGGGCAGCGCGTGGACGGTGACGTCGGCCAGCGTCGGCTGCTCGCTGGGCAGCGGTTCGCCCAGGAGGCGCGGGTCGACGCCGACCGCGAACCGGTACCGCGGGTCCGTCGCCGCGAAGTCGTCCGCGTGCCACGGGTCGGCGGGGGTGAAGTCCGCGGGCAGGTGCCAGCCGGTCATGGCGCCGTTCTTCACGTCGGTGAACACCGGTCCGCCGGCGACCGCGTCGGCGAGGCCGTCGGCGATCGGGTCCGCGGCCGCCGGCGTCGCTCCCGCCGCGGCCAGCACGGTCGCGGCGATCTGGCCGGTCGACCGCACGGCGGTCACGACCTGCGGGTCGTGCTGACCGGCGGCCTTGACGATCAGCGGAACGTGCGCGATCTGCGACCACCGCTGCTCCTGGTCGTCGCCGACGCGGCGATCGGCGTGCTCGGTCATCGCCGCGCCGTGGTCGGCGACCACGACGACCATCGTGTCCTCGAACTGTCCGGTCTGCTCCAGGTGGTCCAGCAGCACGCCGAGCTGCCGGTCGAAGTCCTGGACCGACGCGAACCACAGTCGGCGCTCGAGCGCCTTCAGCTCGTCGCTGGTGTACGTCTCGTCGGCCTCCTCGCCGATCAGGTGCGCACCGTCCACGACCGGGACGCGGGCCGGGTAGAGCTGACGACCCTCGCCGTCGAGCACCCACGGGGCGTGGGTGCGGATCGTGTGCCACAGCGCGAGGAACGGGGCGTCGGGGTTGGCGTGGCGCACCTGGTCGATACCGCGCACGACGTTCGCGACGGTGTCCGCCTCCGGGTCGTTGCCGAACTCCTCGCCGCCGGCCCAGAAGTCGCTCCAGCGACCGTCGGTCGTCGGGAAGGCGTCGGCGAACGGTGGCGCCAGCGCGGTGCGTCCGGCGACCGCCGCCGTGTCGGCGAGGAACCGGCCGATCGTCTGATCGAGAAGCTCATCCCCCGCGTCCAGTCGCTTAAGGTCGGAACCTCCACCGATCCCGATAGCGACTATGGTCCGCTTGTGTCCCGCGCCCATCTCGACAAGGTTCGCGGTTATATCGACCTTGCCGAGAAGGAAGGCGCGAAGCTTCTGGTCGATGGCCGCGAC
>CAYMNG010000001.1:25811-79264 GCA_964391765.1 uncultured Bifidobacteriaceae bacterium
CCGCGCACCCACGCTCGCGCACCGGGTGTCGTCGCAGTCGTAGGAGAACACCGGCGACTCGACGACGACGCCGTACGTCGACGCGAGCCCACCGACGACGCCCAGGCTGGACCGCATCCGCTGGACGTCGTCCCGGCTCATCGTCGACAGGTCGACCTGGCCGGTGAGCATCGCCGGCACCGCGTAGTCGGTGAAGTTCGCCGGGGCGTAGGCGTTCGCGTACACGGTCGCACCGGACGCGAGGCGGGCGAGGTTCGGCAGGCCGGGTCGGACGTTGCCGTCGGCGTCGAACGCGGCCGGGTAGGACAACTCGTCGGCGACCACCCACACGACGTTCGGCGGTCGGATCGCGGTGTCGAACGAATAGGCCGACGGCTGGGCCGCCTGCGAACCGGTCCACAGGGTCGACACGAGCGGGACGGCGGTCGCGACGGCGGCGAACACCACGAGCACCGTGCCCATCGCCAGCCGTCGGGACAGTGCGGTCAGCCCGATCGCGACGGCCAGGCCGACGACCCAGGCGACGGTGGACTGTTGGGCGAACACGGTGACCGCGAGCGCGTTCGCGACCAGGAACCACACCAGGACCAGCGTGAGCGTCGACGCGACGACGTCGAACGCCACCGGCGTCAACACCCGCCGCAGCACCCACAGCACGCCGGCCAGCACCGCCCAGAACACGACCAGGCCGACGACGAGGACGACCGCCCACGCGAGCGGCGACACCCCGTGGGCGGCGAAGAAGACCGTGTTCGCGGCGATCTTGTCGTTCGTCGGGATGACGAGCGCGAGGATCGCGATCGCCAGCAGCCATGCGGCGATGTTCGCGGGGCTGACGTTCGTGCGCGGGCCCGGTCCGCGGGTCGGACGGCTCACGCCAGCAGGTTCCACGCGTCTACGACGACGCGCGTGGGCGACGTGGTTCCGCGCACGGCCACGTCGGCGTACCGGCGCCGCAGGGCGGCGAGCAGCGCCTCGGTCGAGTACTCCCCCTGCCAGTTCGGGATCTGCCCGATGAGGAGTCGGACCTTGTCGTCCTCGGGCGTGGCGAACTCGATCTGCACGGGTGCGCCGAACCGGGCCAGCGCGTCGACCGCGAACGTCATCGGCACGGCCTGGGTGATCACGACGTGGTGCAGCACCGCCTGGCAGATCACCGCGCTGGGTCGGATCCGATCGGTGAACGCGGTGAACTCCCGGTCCAGCAGTCCGCTGCCCGGGGTGAGGTTCGTCAGGTCCCCCAGGACCGCGCTCACCCGGCCGGCGAGTTCGGGCACCGCGCCGATCCCCGCGTGCAGGACGTCCAGCGCCCCGGCGTCGGCGTCCATCACGACGACCGACGCCCCGGCGTGCCGGGCCAGGTGGGCCGCGGTGAACCCGTCGTTGCCGCCGACGTCGAGCACGAGGTCGGCCCGCCCGGGGGCCGCCGTCACGAACGCCGTCGCCAGGGCGGACTTGCGATCGAGGTCCTCGCGGCCGTAGTGCGCACGCGCGCCGTAGTCCACCCACGTGGTCGCGTGTGCGCGCGCGGGCAGTCGATCGACCTGCTTGCCCAGTCGGCGGGTGAGCGCCAGGGTCGCCCGCCGGGCCAGGTCGGTCTGCGCGTTGGCCTGGTCGGCGTACCGCACCTCGCTCGGTGCGTTCTCGGCCACCGGTCGGGTCGACGCCTGCAGCAAGGACAGCGACAGGCTGCGCCGTCGCCGAGCCGGCATCACCTGTCGTGCGACGTCCGAGCGCAGCCCCCGGTGCCGGCCCAGCACCCAGGCGTCGGCCGCGGTGACCCGGTCGCCGGATCCGACCGCGAGCGGGTTGACGAAGTGCTCGATGAACTGCCGAGCGGCGTTCCAGGACGGGTTCGGTCGCCACCGGTGGACCGAGCCGACGTCGATGAACACCGGTCGCAGGCCGCGGAACTGGACGTTGAACGCCGACGCGTCCTTCAGGTCCAGGCCGATCGACAGCAGGCGCGTACGGACGTCGAGCGTGAGCCGCGCGGCGGCGGCGAGGGACGAGTTGGCCCACTCCCACGGGTAGGTGACGAGGTCGATCGACTCGACGGCGAAGACCACCGCGTCCGGCGGGGCCGGTCGCCCCGCGGTGCGCGCGTACGTCGAGCGGACCCGTGCCGCCAGCGCGTCGTCGCCCACCTCGTCGTAGGCGACGAAGGTGCCCGAGCCGACCAGGTCGGCGTAGACGGCACTGGCCCGCAGCATCCGCGCCGCGATCGCCGACTGCTGCGACGCGACCCGGAACCACTGCCCCTCGACGGGGACCGCGGCGTTCTCCGGGTCGCGAAAACTCCCCGAACCAGGCTCCCGCACGCCCCGGTCAGGCCTCGTCGGCGACGGACTCGACCGGACCGGACGAGCCCACGTCGGTCGTCGCGTCCCCGCGACCGCGTAGTTTGGCGAACTTCGAGCGCACGTAGAACCACACCCCCGCGGCACCGCTGGCCACCGCGGCCAACACGTACGACCCCGAGCCGGCGTCGATATAGCCAACCAGTTCCAGCATGCTCACCTCACGTGTCCGTCAGACCCCCACGAGGGTACATGCCGGCCGCCGCACCAGCGGCGTCCGGCGTCAGGTTCGCGCACGGCAGGTGTTCGGGTCGGGCAAGCGTTCACGGACGACACGGCGAATGACTCGCGGTCCGGGACCGATTCGGGGGATAGTGGACCTTGCAGCCGGACCGCGCCCGCGACCGGCGGGAAGGCGCGACCATGCACAGGCTGGCAACCCGGGGGCTCTTCGTCGTCACGGCCGTGGCAACCACCACGTTGCTGCTGTCCGCCTGCTCCTCCGGCGACGAGGGCGCGACCGCCTCCCCGACCGACACCGTCGCGTCCGCGAGCCTCCTGCCGTCGGACACGGCGTCGGCGACGACCAGCCCGACCGCGACCGGCGCCGCCGCGGCGGCCTGCCTGGCGTACTTCGACGTCGACCTGCTCAACAGCCGGTACGCCGGCGGCGCGGTCAAGGACGGCAACATGACCGAGAAGCAGGCCAAGAAGCAGATGAAGGCCAAGTTGACCGAACTGGTCACGCAGGCCCAGGCCGCCGTCGCCGACGGCAGCGCCGACCAGAAGATGGCCGCGAACGCCGAGCGTATGCAGCACGTCGTCACCGCGTTGAGCAAGAGCCAGTCGCTGAAGGACCTGCCGAAGGCCAAGCAGCAGACCTTCGCGAAGTCCTCGCTGCGCGTGCAGAAGGCCTGCGAGCGCGCCGGGTACCCGCTGCCGGACGACAACGTCACCGCGCGTACGGCCGCCGGCCTCTAGGCCGCCCGCGCGCTACCGACGGGCGTGACCCAGGCTCCGTTCCAGCGGCACTTCGCCGACCGGATGGCCCTCGAACAGGTCGATCGCGACATCTTCACCGGTTGGTGCCACTCCGGCGCGCCGCTGCGCGCGTACGGCGGACAGATCGCGGCGCAGGCGCTCGCCGCCGCCGCACAGACCGTCCCGGTCGAGCGGCCCGTCCACAGCCTGCACGGGTACTTCCTGCGCCCGGGCCGCACGAAGGACTCGATCGTGTACCTCGTCGACCGCCCTCGGGACGGCCGGTCCTTCTCGACCCGGTTCGTGCGAGCGGTCCAGCACGGGGAGACGATCTTCATGATGACGGCGTCGTTCGCCCTCCCCGATGCCGGTCCGGCGCATCAGTTCACGATGCCCGGCGTCCCACCGCCGCTGGCCGTCGACCCGATGCCGGTTCCCCCACCGGCGTACCTGCAGGCCACCGACGATCCCGGCGAACTCGGCTATCCGGCGGCCGACATCATCGGCCTGCGGATCGTCGGCGCCGGAACGTCCATCGGACTGGTCGACGGCCGGTACGAGCGGACGGCGTGGGTCCGCGTCGCCGAGGACCTCAGCGACGACTGGCGGATCCAGTCCGGCGCGCTGACCTACCTGTCGGACCTGACGATGGTCAGCACCGCGATGGCGCCACATGTCGACGACACCCCGGCCGATTCGCTCATGGTCACCTCGATCGACCACGCCGTCTGGTTCCACGCCCCGGCCCGGGCCGACCAGTGGCTGCTGTTCGCCCTGGACACCCCGTTCGCCGGCGGCGGGCACGGACTGGCCCGCGGGCTGTTCTTCGACCAGGCCGGGACACTGGTCGCCTCCGTCGTGCAGGAGTCGCTCATGCGCACCCGTCGCCCATGACCGCCGCGGTCGCGCTGTGCCTGGCCGCGGCCCTCGTCGGCGGCGCCGCGGGCCTGCTCGCCCGGCGATGGACCGACGCCGAAGCCGGTGCGCGCACGGCGACCTGGCTGCACGTCGTCGTGCCGGCCGCGCTGTCCGCGGCGGCCGCGTGGCGCTTCGCCTGGTCGTGGGAGCTGCCGGCCTACGTGTACTTCGCGGTGATCAGCGGACCGCTGACGATCGTCGACCTGCGCGCCCATCGACTCCCGAACCAGCTGACGATCACCGCGTACCCGATCATCGCGGCCCTCCTCGCCCTCCCCGCCGTCGCCGCCGCGTCGCCGGAGGCGATCCTGCGCGCCGGTGCCGGCGCGCTGGCCCTGTTGACGTTCTACCTCGTGCTCCACCTGGTCAACCCCGGCGGGATGGGTCTGGGCGACGTGAAGCTCGCCGGGCCGATGGGCGCGCTGCTGGCCTGGCTGGGGTGGTCGACGCTGCTGGTCGGTGGCTTCCTCGGGTTCGCCTTCGGCGCGGTCGCCGGGATCGTGCTACTGGCGACGCGGCGGGCGAGCCGGCGCAGCGCGCTGCCGTTCGGCCCGTTCATGCTCGCCGGTGCGTGGACCGCGATCCTCGCCGGCGACCTCGTCGCCGGTGGCCTGCTGCCGTAGCCGGCCCCGCACGCCGGACGCTGCCGCCCTACTGGTTCGAGAACGCCTGCGAGATCGAGTACGCGGCCGGGCCGAGGATGATGATGAACAGCGCCGGCAGGAAGCACAGCATCAGCGGCATGAGGATCTTCACGGGGACCCGCTGGGCCTCCTCACGGGCCCGGGAGTACCGCTTGGCGCGCATCTCGTTGGCCTGCTCGCGCAGGACGGTCGCGACCGGGACACCGAGTCGGTCCACCTGGAGCATCGCGTTCACGAACCGTTCGATGTCGTCCTGCTTGGTCCGCCCGGCCATCGCGGTCAGCGCCTCGGCGCGCGATCGGCCGTACTGCATCTCCTGCAACGCGATCGCGAACTCGTCGGCGATCGGGCCGTCCTGGTTCTCGGCCACCTGCCCGACCGCGGCGGTGAAGCTCAGCCCGGACTCGACGCACAGGTTGAGCATGTCCAGGGCGTCCGGCAGGCGCTTGGCCATCTCCTGGTCCCGCTTGATGATCCCGTTGTAGCGCAGGATGTCCTCGATGAAGAAGCCGAAGAAGGCCAGCCCCGGCACCGCCAGCCAGGCAAGTCCGCCGTACCCGAATCCCACGAGGATGCCCAGGATCAGGCCGAGGAGGCCGAACTCGACCTTGCGCACGATGGTGTTGTCGACGACCAGCGCGCCGCGGGTGTCGCCGCTCTGGATGATGCGACTGGCGATCTTCGCCCGGGACTTCGCCGTGGTCAGCCGGTAGCCCACGGTCAGCAGCATCGCCCGAAGCACGGACTCCCGCTGCTCCACCTGGGCGATCGCCTCGTGCACGTTGCTGCTGGCGTACCCCTCGACCAGTGCCAGCGACCGTCGCTTGGTCGACTCCGCGCGGTACTGGTACACCAGTGCGCCGACGGTGACGATCGCGACGAACACCAGCAGCGCCGCGACGACGGGGATCAACGGACCGTCCATCACACCTCGATCTTCACGATGCGCCGCATCCACAGGAATCCGAGCGCGAACACCACGACGATGACGCCCAGCAGGACCCAGCCGATCTGGTTCGTCCAGAAGAACGACACGTAGTCGCGATTGGCGACCAGCATGTACAAGAACAGGCCGACCGGCAGTGCCGCCAGGACCCAGCCCGACAGCCGGCCCTCGGCGGACAGTGTCCGCACCTCCCGGCGCAGCGCGGCCCGGCCCTGAACGGTCTGGGCGGCGGTCTCCAAGATGTTCGACAGGTTGCCGCCGACCTCGCGCTGGATCGCCAGCGCGGTCACCGTCCATCGCAGGTCGTCGGACTCCATCCGGTCCGCGACGCGGGTGAGCGCCTCCTCGATCGAGGAACCGGTCTGCGCTTCGCTCAGCGCGCGGCGCATCTGCCGGGACACCTGCCCGCGGCCCTGCGACGCCGTGGAGTCCAGCGCCTGGGAGAACGACAGGCCCGACCGCAGCGAACTGGCGATCAGCATGAGGAAGTCCGGGAGTTCGTTCTCGAACATCTTGCGGCGCTTGGTCTCGCGCGAGTTGAGCACGGCCCGGGTGACGAACCAGCCGATCAGCCCGCCGACGACCAGGCCGATGAGGAAGTTGCCCACGAGGATCGTGAGGAGCAGGACGAGCGCGAGGCTCACGGCCAGCCGGATGACCAGCCAGTTCGCCGGCGTCAGGCTCATCTCCGCGTTGTCCAGCTTCGCGGCCATCGCCGGGTATCCCTTGCGGGTCGCCAGCCACCGGTCCAGCGACGTCATGACGCCGGGGGCGGCGAAGTCCGGCCGGCCGTCCTGGGCCGCGCTCGCGGTCGTGCTGGTGTACCAGAGCACCTGCTGCGTCCGCGCGTAGGCCTTCTGCTGGCCCCGGTAGTAGGCGAAGGTCAGGCCGAGGACCAGCACGACCAACGCGGCGAGGACGGCGTACAGCCACGGGGAGAACCCGTCGCTGTGCACCGGCACGACCGGGACCGGCGCCGGCGCCAACGTCACGACCGGCGCGGGAGCGGCCGACGCCCCCGTGGGACCCGCCAGGGACTCCACCGCCGGCAGTTGCGTGGTGCCCTTGTACTGCGTGCCGTTCACCTCGACGCTGACCACGGCGAACCGACCGCTGGCATCGACGCTCTCGGGCACCTGGGCGACCACGCCGATCCGGCCACCGAAGGACGCGGTCGCGTCCTGGAACGCCTGCTCCAGGCCGGCGGCGTCGGTCGCCAGCAGGTACAGGCCGCCGGTCGCCGTCGTCATCGCCTTCAACACGTCGGCGTGCTGCACGTTGGGCAGCAGCGCCACGACATCCACCGGGACGCCGGCGGTCGCGATGCGGTCGGCGACGTCCTGCTGCGTGGCGGCGCTGGCGGTGTCGCCACCGTCGCTCAGGACGAGCAGCCGCGCGCCCTCGCCGGGTCGGACCTGGTCCAGCCCGGTCATGATGCCGTCGTAGAGCGCGGTCTTGTTCCCGGCGCTGGCCGCCTGGATCGCCGAGGCGACCGCAGCGCGGTCGGTCGTCGGGCGCATGCCCACGTGGACGGTGTCGTTGAACGTGACCAGGCCGACCTTGACATCGGGCGGCAGCGCCTTGACGTAGTCCTGCGCCGCCACCTTGGCCGCCTTGAGGCGCTCGCCGCGCATCGACCCGCTGACGTCGAGCACGAGGACGACCTCGCGCGCGGTCGACTGGTCGAGCTTGACCTTCGCCGTCGACGGGATCTGCTCACCGCCGATGACGACCGTCGAGGTCACCGTGGACTTCCCGTCCGCCGTCGTCGTCGGGTCGAGCACGACCAGGAAGTCGACGGTCCGGCCGTCGACCCCGGCGACCTGCACGGACCGGGCGTTGTCGGCCGACGCCGGCACCGCGCCGGCGATCCCGACCGCACACAGCACGAGCACGGCGAGCAGCAGCTCGCGCAGGCGCGGCATCACTTGCCCCACGGCAACCGGAAGTGCTCGGAGGAGAGGTTGACCCCGTGGTCGGCGAGTTTGTCGGTGAACGACGGCGTGATCCCGGTCGGGACGAGCTTGCCCATGGTCTGGCCGCGGTCCTCAGCCCCGTAGTCGAAGGAGAACAGGTCCTGCATGAGGATCGTGTCGCCCTCCAGGCCGGTGATCTCGGAGATCTGGGTGATGTGCCGGGACCCGTCGCGCAACCGTGCCTGCTGGACGACGAGGTTGATCGCCGAGGCGATCTGCTCGCGGATCACCCGGACCGGCAGGTCCATGCCGGCCATCAGGACCATGGTCTCGATCCGGCTCAGCGCGTCCCGCGGCGTGTTCGCGTGCACGGTCGACAGCGACCCGTCGTGGCCGGTGTTCATGGCCTGGAGCATGTCCAGTGCCGCCGCGTCGCGGACCTCGCCGACGATGATGCGGTCCGGGCGCATACGCAGCGTGTTGCGGACCAGGTCGCGGATCGTGACCTGTCCCATACCCTCCACGTTCGCCGGTCGCGACTCCATCCGCAGCACGTGCGGCTGGCTCAACTGCAGTTCCGCGGCGTCCTCAACGGTGACGATGCGCTCGTCGTCGGGGATGAATCCGGACAGGACGTTCAACGTCGTGGTCTTGCCCGAGCCGGTGCCGCCGCTGATGAGGACGTTCAACCGGCCGCGCACGCACGCCTCCAACACGTCCGTCGAACCGCGGGTCAGCGTCCCGATCGTGACGAGGTCCTTGGCGGTGAAGGGGTCCTTGGCGAACTTCCGGATCGTCAGCGAGCACCCGTCCAGGGCGATCGGCGGCAGGACCGCGTTGACGCGGCTGCCGTCGGGCAACCGGGCGTCGACCATCGGACTGGCCTCGTCGATCCGTCGGCCGACCCGCGAGACGATCCGGTCGATCGTGCGGCGCAGGTGCTCCTCGTCGGAGAAGCGCAGGTCCGTCGCGTGCAGCTTGCCGGCCCGCTCGATGAAGATCGCGTCGGCGCGGTTGACCATGATCTCGGTGATCTCCGGGTCGCGCAGTAGCGGCTCCAGCGGCCCGTTGCCCAAGATGTCGTCGATGATCTCCTGCGAGATCCGGGCCCGGTCGACGGTCGACAGCGGCCGGTTCGACTTCGCCAGGACGGTCTGGATCGCGTTGAAGACGTTCTCCTCGAGGACCCGCTGCTCCATCTGGCCGGCATAGGCCTGCTGACCCAGTGCCTGCAGCAGTTGCTCGTGCACGTCGTGCTTCAACGCCGCGTACTCGTCGCGGGCGATCATCGAGCGCTTGCCCGACGGGGTGGGGGCGAGGCGCTGCTGCGGTGGGCTGATGCTGTTCAGCCGCTCGGCCAGGCCCATGTCAACTCCTCTTGAACAGCGACTTCTTCGCCGGCTTCGCCGCCTGGGCGCCGGCCGCGCTCGCGGACACCGACGAGGATCGCCGCAGCTTCGCGGCCAGGTCGGCGAACGCCTTGGCCACGGCGTGCCGTGGGTTCGCCTCCACGACGGTCACACCCTCGTTCAGCCGGGCCGGGACCTCGACGCTGGAGGGGACCTCGACGGTGATCGGCACCCCGATCGTGCGCTCGACGTCGGCCGCGGTCAGGCCGACCTTGGACCCGCCGCGGTTGAGGACGACGTTCCACTTGCTGCGCGGGAAGCCGAGGTTGTCCAAGGTGTCGAGGGTCACCTTCAGGTTCTTCAGCGCCGGCATGTCGAGGGTCGTCAGCAGGACGTACGCGTCGGCCATGTCGAAGGTCTTCAGGACGACGTCGGTGAACGCCGGCGGCGCGTCGACGATGACGTAGTCGTACATGTCGGCCAGGACGCGCAGGATCTCCCCGGCCAGCGCCGCGGACACGAACTCCGCGTCGGCCGGCTTCGTCGGGGCGAGCAGGCAGTCCAGCCGGGCCTTGTACGGCACGACCAACGAGGACATCGCCCGCTCGTCGAGGCCGCCCTGCATGCCCAGCGCGTCGCTGATCGTCTTCGCCGGATCGAGTTGGAGGGCGATCGCGATGTCACCGGTCTCCAGGTCGAAGTCGACCAGCGCGACCGAGGAGTTCTCCCCGTCCAGGCTCAGCGCGGCGGCGAGGTTCGTCGAGATCGTCGTCTTGCCGCAGCCGCCCTTGGAGGAGAAGACCAGGATGATCTTCCCGGTGCGGCCACCGGGACCGCCGGTCTCGACGTTGCGCAGCTGCTGGGACACCGCGACCGACCGCTTGCACGCCCCGACGAGGGACTCCACGTCGTCGGCGAGCACGACCTCGCGGATGCCGGCGCGCAGCGCCTCGGCCATCGTCGAGACCTCCATCCGGCGGCGCAGCAGGACGACGCCGAGGAACGGCCGGCGCAGCCGGTAGGTCTCCGCCACCTCCGTCGCGACCGCCATCGACACGTCCGGGCCGACGACGACGAGGTCCTCGTCGGGGTGGTTGTCGAGGTAGGCGTCGAGCTTCTGCGCGGTCTCGACGACGTCGACGTCGTCGGCCAACGTGAACCGGAACCGGTCGGCGTCGCGATCGGTGTCGCCGAGAACAACAGGCACGGTGATTCCCCTCGAGTCGTGCGGGTTAGTCGAACAGGTTGCCTTCGGTGGTGCCGGCGTTCGTCTGGATCTGCGTCCCCTCGCCCAACAGGCCGAGGTACAACGAACCGAACTGGCTGGCGTAGATAACCTTCTCGGCATCGGCCTGGCTCAGCGCGAGCGTGAGGAGGGCCGACGGCGCCTGCGCACCGGCCGACCCGTCCGGGTTGGTCGTCGCGGTCGCCGAGGTCGAGTCCCCGACAGCGATCACCATCACCTTGGGCAGGAGGACGCGAACGACCGAGCCGGCGGTGTTCTTGCCCTGCTCGGTGTAGGTGTTGAAGATGACGACCTCGGATCCGGGTCGGACGAAGTTCCCGACCCGCTGCGGATCGCCGAGGGAGATCGAGATGGCCACCATCCCGTCGGGCACCGGCACCGCCTCGACCTTCGGCAGCTCCGCGACGAAGTTGCTGGTCAGCAGGATCTGGCCCGGGCTCACCGTGTTCAGGGCCAGCAGGCCGGTGTTCTCGGCCGTGACCGCGGTGATCGATCCGGTCGGGGCCATGGTCGAGGGGACCTGGGTCGACTCGACCAGACCCCCGGCCACGGCGTCGCCCAGCGGCATCCCCGCCGGGATCGTGCCCGTGGTGACCAGCACCGACACCGGCTGCTGCTCGTCCAGGACTCGCTGCTCGGCACCACGCGTGTAGAAGAACACGATGCCCGCGGCGACGACCGCGAGCGCGACGGCCAAGACGATTGGCAGCACCTTCTTCATGGATCCACCCTATCCGCGTTCATTGCCCCGATTCCCCCTTACTCCTGTGCCGCCCGCCGCGTGGTCGCGACCGCACCTCGTCGCACAGGCTAGACCCCGGCGCCCGCTGGTGTGCGGTACTACGACCCGGACACAGACGCAGATTGGGGGCCGGCGCCGGGCGCCGGCCCCCAATCTGTCGATGCCTGCGAACGCAGTACCGACTAGGAGACGCTCTGCGCGACTCGGTTGAAGATGCCGCTGAGGTTACGGCCGAGCAGGGCGACCGCGACGATGATGATCACCGCGATCAGTGCGACGATCAGGCCGTACTCGACTGCGGTGGCGCCGCGGTCGCGGGACTCCATGATCTCCTGCTTCTTCTGCAGCATCAGGACGTGTGCCTTCATGGCGAGGGTCTTCATCTGGTTCTCACTCCCTGGATCGAGGTGGCCCCGTCGGTCACCTGCTTGGTTTGCCGTGCTCGTGGATCGCAATCTTGGGATTCACGTCCGTTCCGTCTGCCTCGTACCTTTCCCCCGTCAGTTCACGAATGCCTCTCATCGCTCTCCCGGACGGTGCTCATCCGCGCCGTCGATCCGCGGGCGCGTCAGGCGTCGGTGGTCACCTCCGCCTCGCCGTCGACGACGATCTGCCCGCGGCCACCGGCCTTGGCGGAGTACAGCGCCCGCCCGGCGCGGGAGATGACGTCCTCGAGCTCTTGGTCCGGCGCCCACAGTGCCGCCCCGATCGAGACCGACGCCGGGATAGGCCCGACGGTCGTGCGGATCGGATTGCTGTTCACCGACGCGATCACGCGCTGCAGGGCCGGCCGGGCCGCCTGCGGCTCGGCGAGGACCGCGAGGAGGAACTCGTCGCCGTCCCATCGGGCCACGGTGTCGTGGGCCGGCAGCGCGTGCCGGAGCCGGCCGGCCACCGCCTGCAAGAACTCGTCGCCGACGTCGCTGCCGTACTGCTCGTTGACCCCCTTGAACAGGTCGCAGTCGACGAACGCGATGAGGCGGTCGCCGGCCGAGTTCCGCGGCCCCAGCGCGCGGATCGCCCCGCGGCGGTTGAGCAGTCCGGTCATCGAGTCGGTGTCCGCCTGGGTGTGCAACTGGAACTGCACGGACTTGCGGCGCTCGATCGGCGCGGCCTGGATCGACGCCGGTGTCGCACGCAGCCGACTGGCGACCACGGCGACCGCGGCGAAGACGACCAGCGCGATCAGCGGGACGACGCTGTCCGTCGTCGGTTCGTCCGTCGGCAGGAAGGTGAGCACCAGGCCGGCGACGAACGACACGACCGCCACGAGGGCGGTGAACGGGATTCCGGCGAAGACGGCCGACAGCACCGGGACCACGACCATGAGCGCCACGTAGGTGGCGTGCTGGCCGGTCGCGATCCCCAGCGCGAACAGCACGACGAGGACGACGAGCGGGATGACGACCCCCCGGGTCACTTCGGACCTTCGGCTGCTGTTCACGGCTCTCCCCTGTCCTGGCGACGATCGCGCGGCAGTCTACGCCGGGAGAGTGCCGATTCGTGGGTCACTTCGGCAGCGACCCGCCGACGGCCCCGCGGCGCGGCCCGGGCCGGCAACTAGGGACTTTGGTCCTGCCGACCCGGACCCGACTGCCGTGGCTCGCCCCGGTGCACGCGGGGCATCCTTGGGTGATGACCGATCAGACCCCGTTCGCCGGCCGCGTCGTCGTCGGCTTCGACGGCTCGCCGACCTCTCGTCAGGCCACCGACTGGGCCGCGGCCGAAGCCCGCGCGCGCGGACGCGGACTCGGCCTCGTCCACGCCCTGCTGCCGCCGGTCACGACCGGCGGGCTCGGGGTCGGTCTTCCGCCGAGTCTGGACGTGATCGACACGCTGGAGCGGACCGCGAGCGAGGAACTGGACCGGACCGCCGCGTCGCTGTCCGGACTCGACGTCACCACGACGGTCGCGATCGGGTCGCCCAGCGCGGTCCTGCTGGCGGCCTCGGAGACCGCCGATCTCGTCGTGGTCGGTTCGCGCGGGCGCGGCGGGTTCACCGGGCTGCTGCTCGGCTCGGTCGGCGCGCAGGTCGCCGCGCACGCCAGCTGCCCCGTCGTGGTGTTCCGCGCCGCGCCGGCGCAGACGGCGAACCGGGTCGTCGTCGGCGTCGACGGATCGGTCGCCGGGGCCGCCGCGCTGGAGTTCGCCTTCGACGCCGCGAGCCGCCGCGGCAGTTCGATCCTGGCCGTGCACGCATGGGACGTCCCGTCCTACGACCTGATCGTCATGCCGGACGGTCCGGTGCCACTGCCCCTCGCCGACGTCGCCGACGACGAGGTCCGGCTCGCGGCGGAGGCACTGGCCGGATTCCGCGAGGCGTACCCCGATGTCGAGGTCGAGGAGCGGCTCACCCGCTCGCCCGCGGTCCGCGCGCTCGTCGACGCGTCCGCCGACGCGGCGCTGCTCGTCGTCGGCACGCGCGGGCGCTCACCGGCGTTGGGCGCGCTGCTCGGTTCGGTCAGCAACGGCGTCCTCCACCGCGCCCGCGTCCCCGTCGCCGTCGTGGGTCCGGCCGCGCACGAGGCGAGCGCCGCATGAGCGCCGCGTTCGAGTCCGGTCGTGGTGTCCTCATCGGCGAACTGATGTCCCGGCCGGTCCTGACCGTCGAGGTCGACGAGTCGTTGTGGGACGCCTGGCAACTGCTGTTCGTCTCCGGGCTGCGGCACCTCGTTGTCCTCGACACCGAGGGCTCGACGGTGGGCGTCATCAGCGACCGCAACATCTTGTCCGAGGTCCCGGCGACCGCGGACCACCTGGGGTCGCGGTTCGTGCGGGACGTGCTGCCGATGGTCCCCCTCGTCGCGGTCACCCCGACCGACGACCCGATGACCGCCGCCCGCGCGATGGCGGCCAGGGCGATCGAGGCGGTTCCGGTGCTCGACGCCGGCGGGCACCTGGTCGGGATCGTCACGGAGTCCGACATCGTCCGGTGGCTGGGGTCCTGACGACCTCGCCGCACCGTGTCGACCGACGCGTGCCGACTGACGCGGGTCAACCGACCTCGTAGGGTGCGGGCCATGGCAGTGAGCGCGGACCGGCTCGTGTGGATCGACTGCGAGATGACCGGACTGGACCCCCGACGTGACGAGATCGTCGAGATCGCCTGCATCGTCACCGAGGCGGACCTCACCGAGGTGGACGCCGGGATCACGGTCGTGGTCAAGCCCGACGACGCGCCGCTGGCCGCGATGGACGACGTCGTGGTGCGGATGCACACCGAGTCGGGTCTGCTGGCGCAGATCCCGGACGGCATCACCGTCGCCGAGGCGCAGGAGCGCGTGCTCGCGTACGTCCTCGGCCACGTGCCGGACGCCCGCAAGGCCCCGCTCGCGGGGTCCAGCGTGTACGTCGACCGGGGGTTCCTCGCTCGCTACATGCCCGACCTCGACGCCCACCTGCACTACCGCGTGATCGACGTCTCGACGGTCAAGGAACTCGCCCGACGGTGGTACCCCCGGGTCTACTTCGCCACCCCGCAGAAGACGGGCAACCACCGGGCCTTGGCGGACATCCGCGAGTCGATCGCGGAGCTGCGGTACTACCGCGACGCGATGCTCGTCCCGCACCCCGGACCGGACTCCGCGACCGTGCAGGCCCTCGCGAAGGCCCACGTCGTCGACCACGACGCCGCCGTCGTCCCCGGGTCCGGGGAAGCGGCCGGTCCGGGATAGACTCACGCGTCCGCTCCGTGCGGCATGGTGGGTGTAGCTCAGTTGGTAGAGCACCTGGTTGTGGTCCAGGTGGTCGCGGGTTCAAGTCCCGTCACTCACCCCACCCCCGTTTCTCCCGCTTTGCGGGACGGGCGGGCAGTTGGGGGCCAGATCCGGCATCCAGGTGCCCGGGGGTCCCACTCACGGCCGGGGTCCGTCACGAATAGGCGTCACGCCGATGACGGATGCTGACCACTCGGACTGCGACACGGTCCTCGTGAATCGTGTAGATGACACGGAACTCCCCTCGCCGGGCGGCGTAGAAGCCAGCCAACGCGTCGCGGAGCGACTTGCCCACACGATGCGGGTTCTCGGCCAGCGGCCCGAAGACGAACTCGACACAGGCCGCCGCCACCGCTTCGGGCAGGTCAGCGTCCAAGGCTCGCCGCGCTCGCGGCGACAGGTAGATCGCGTAGGTCACGAAGGCAAGCGGCCTGCCGCGCGAAACTCGGCCCTGACGACATCCCCGGGGATCCACTGCTCATCTGTCAGGGATGCGGCCTCGCGGAGGTCGGCCATCGTCGCGGCATCACCCAAGATGTCGAGGGTCTCCATCAGGGAGTCGTAGTCGTCGGCGCTCATCAGGACCGCTGCGCGACGACCGTTCTTGGTCACCTCGACCCGCTGGTGGGTGCGCTCTGCTTCCTCGACCAACTTCGAGAGGTTGGCGCGCACGTCGGCGATCGGCAGGGTCGTCATGTACACGATTCTAGCGCGAATCATGCCCGGCCAGACGTTGACGAGCCGGGCCTACGGACGAGTCCCGGCGGTCGTCACGTGGCCACCGACCTCGTCGCCCGCGCCCAGTTCGCGGACCCTTCGATGCGTTCGGCGCGCTGCGGCGAAGGCGCTCGCAGGTCGAGTACCCGCGCTACCGCGGCGACATCGCGACCGAAGCGGAGGCCACCGAGGCGCTCGCACAGGACCCCGCGATCCATGATGTTGCGAGCGAGTTTCTGCCCACCCTGACCCTGTGCCAGACCCCGGCGAACCACCCCCGTCCGAATCGCTGACCGGCGACCGCCGCGCAGGTGCCGGACCGAGCCTGGCGGCGTGGTTGACCTCCCACCGTGGTCGCCCTAATCTACAACCTCATGGTTGTAGATTCGACGTTCAGCGACGACGAGGTGGACCGGATCTTCCGGGCACTCGCCGACGGGACCCGTCGGGACATCCTGCGGCGCACGATCGGGGCCGAGTGGTCGGTCACCGAACTCGCGGCGCAGTACGACATGTCGTTCGCTGCGGTGCAGAAGCACGTCGCGGTGCTCGAGTCCGCGCACCTGGTGACCAAACGGACCAACGGCCGCGAGCGGCTCGTGCGGACGAAACCAGCCACCATCACGCGCGCGCAGCGTCTGCTCGACGCGTACCAGGACCTGTGGCGCGACCGCGTCGACCGCATCGACGCACTGCTGACCGAGGACTGAGAACCGGACCCGACAACCGGCGCTCGATCCTGACACCCGTCCCCACCCCGCGGAGGAACCCATGCCCGTCACCGAGATCACCAGCGATCCCGCCGCCTTGACGATGACGATCCGGGCCGAGTTCGACGCCCCGCTCGAACGCGTATGGGCCACGTTCACGAACCCGCGCCAACTCGAACGGTTCTGGGGCCCGCCGGGGTGGCCCGCCACGTTCACCGCGTTCGACCTCGCGCCCGGGGGGATCGCCCACTACTTCATGACGTCGCCGACCGGGGAGAGGCACCACGGTAGGTGGGAGTTCCTCCGGATCGACGGTCCGAACGGTTTCGAGGTGCTCGACGGCTTCACCGACGCCACCGGCAACCTGCTGGCCGGGATGCCGGTCATGCGGATGGTGTTCGCGTTCGCGTCGAGCGCCGAGGTGACGCGGTTCGTCGGCGTCACGCACTTCGACTCGCTCGAGGCGCTCGAGCAGACGATCGCGATGGGGGCCGTCGAGGGCACGCGGATGGCGATGGCCCAACTCGACGCCGTGTTGCAGGACTTGCGCGAGTACGCACTCGGCAAGGGCACCCGCGTGGAGGTGCTGGACGACGAACACGTGCGCATCACCCGCCTGGTCCGTGGCCCACGTGCCCTCGTGTGGCGGGCGCACACCGAGCCGGACCTCATCCGGCAGTGGATGCTCGGGCCGGACGGCTGGCGGATGAGCGTGTGCGACGTCGACCTCACGGTGGGCGGGAAGTACCGATTCGCGTGGGAGCCGATCGGCGACCACCCCGGGCAGGCCTTCGGCTTCGAGGGCGAACACCTCGTCCTCGACCCGCCGCGGCGCGGCGTATCGACCGAGCGGATGACCGGCACCGATCTGCCGGGCACCGTCAACGATCTGCACCTGTACGAGGAGGACGGCGCGACGTTGATCACCGTCCTGATCACCTTCCCGGACGCCACGACCCGCGACCTGGTCCTCGCCACCGGCATGGTCGACGGGATGGAGGCCAGCTACGCCCGGCTCGAGCGCGAGATCCTCGTGCGCGGGTGACCTTTGCCGATCGTCGGGCGACGACGCCCGCGCCGAGCGGCAGTCCTGCTCAGGACCGGGAACCGGCGGCCGCGTCGATCGCGGTGGTCAACGTCGGGTAGAACCGGTCGTCGGGGAGCGCACGTTCCATGCCGTACTGCGCCAGCTTTCGGCGCACCGGGTCCTTCATCTCCGCGAACACCAGGCGGACGCCCCTGCCGTCGAGTTCGGCCGCGAGGTCGTCGAGCATGTCGCAGGCGGTCGTGTCGACGTCGGTCATCGGCTCGGCCGCGACGACCAGCCAGTCCCCCGCGTCCAGGCCGGCCGCGCGTCGGCGGACCTCGTCGCGGAACGTCCGCGCGTTCGCGAAGATCAGCGGGGCGTCGAAGCGGTACAGCAGGCAGTGCGGCACCCGGACTGCGGCCGGATAGCTCGCCGTGTCGTGGTATCCCGGCAGTCCGTCGACCGCGCCGAGTTCGGCTCGGTACGGCCACCAGATGCGGCGAAACACGTTTCCGACCGACATCGCGATCGCCAGGACGATCCCAGGAAGAACACCGAGGAGGACGACGCCGAGGAACGCGACGACGGCCAGGATGAACTCGACCCGTCGCTGGGCGAACAGCCGGCGCGTCGCCGGGATGTCCGCGAGCGACAGCGCGGCCGCGATCACGATGGCCGCGAGCGTCGGCTGCGGCAGGTCGGCCAGCAGGCCGGGCACGAACACCAGCATCAGGCCGATCATCACCGCGCCGACGACGCCGGTGATCTGGGATCGCGAACCCGCCCGGTCGGCGACGGCCGTCCGCGATGCGCTCGTACTGACCGGGAACCCCTGGAACAGACCCGCCGCGATGTTCGCCGTCCCGATCCCGATCATCTCCCCGTTCCCGTCGACCTCCTCCCCCCGACGATCGGCGAACGACGTCGCGGTGGAGATCGTGTCGGCCAGCGCGACCAGCGCGATCCCCAGGGCTCCGACAACCAGCAGCGCGAAGTCGGACACTCCGACCAGCGGGATCACGAACCGCGGAAGTCCCTCCGGGAGAACGCCGATCGTCGACACGCCACGGGTACTCAGATCGAACGCGACACTCACCGCGATAGCCACGACCACGGCCACGAGGACGGCGGGGATCTTGGGCAGCACCTTCCCGAGCAGGAGCAGCACAGCCAGCGACAGGACGCCCACGCCCACGGCCGCGGGAACCGCCTGCCCGGCCCCGATCGCCTGGACGACCCCGACGACCTCGCCGACGAACCCGCCCGCGTCGACGGAGAATCCGAGCAGTTTGGGCACTTGGCTGACGAGGATCGTCAGCGCGAGGCCGTTCATGTAGCCGAGGATCGTCGGCTTGGACAGCAGGTCGGCGACGAAGCCGAGCCGGCCCATGCCGGCGATCACCATCACCGCACCGGTGAGGATCGACAGGGCCGACGCGAGGACGACCGCCCGGACCGGGTCGCCGCCGGCCGACGCCAGCGGCAGGATCGTCGCCGCGATCATCGGCCCCAGCGAGGAGTCCGGACCCAGCACGAGCACCTTCGACGGGCCGACGAGCGCGTACCCGAGCAGGCACAGGATCGAGGTGTACAAGCCAGTCACCGCGGGCAGGCCCGCGAGTTCGGCGTACGCCATGCCCTGCGGGACCAGCAGTGCGGACAGGACCAGTCCGGCCATCACGTCCCTGGGCACGGCGCCGGCGCGATAGCCCCGAAGCGACGGCACGAGCCACGGCACGCCGGTCACGCGCGGACCCAGCGCCGCAGGCGCGCACTGCGACCCACGATCACGCCGACGACTCGCGGGCCGACCTCGCCCGCGGTGATCCCGATGAGGGATCCGACAACGACGTCACCGGGGAAGTGCACGCCGGTATGCACCCGGGAGTACGCGACGGCGGCGGCGGCCAGCCGCACCGGGACGCCCAGCGCCGGCGCGGTCGCGCTGACCCCCTCGGCGAAGGCGAATGCGGACGCGGAGTGCCCGGACGGGAAGGACGTCGACCGCGGCATCGGCACGTGACGTTCGTCCGGTACCGCGCTCGCCGCTCGATCCGGCCGTCTCCGTCGGGCCAGGTGCTTGGCCCCCTGGTTGACCGAGAGCGACGCCAGCGCGACCGACGCGATCCCGTTCAGCGCGGCCCGCCGACCCGTCGACCCGCCGGCCACGGCGAGGACCGCCGCGGTGCCGAACCACAGGACCGACTTGTCCGAGATCCGCGACAGCCGCCGGAAGGCGTGATCGAGGGACGGGGTGTCGACCGTCGCGATCGCGTCGTACACGGCCCGATCCAGGCGCGACAACTCGCCCAGGACGGCACGAGTCACCATGTTGCCGCGACCCGCCCGACCGCGACCCGCCCGACCGTGCGCCGTGCCCGAGCCTGGACCACGCCGACCTCCTTCCGGCGGCAGTCTGCCCCGGTGCCGCCGCGATGGCGAGACAATGCCGACATTGCCCGATCGACCGCTGGGAGGCGCGGTGACGTCCGATCCGCCGTTTCGACCCGTCGCGTCGGCAGGCCCACCCCGCCCAACCCGGCCGTCGGCGCGCCGCCGGCTCCTCGCGTGGGTGGCGCTGGTGTCGCTGGCCGTGGCCACGGTCGTCGTCGTCGCCGTCCTCGTCCGGACGCCGATCCTCCTGATCGGTGCGCTGGCCGGACTCGCCCTGCTCGTCGCCGCTGCGTGGTGGGTCGTCACCGAGCCCGGTTGGCGCCGGTGGGCCGGGGTCGCCGGGATCGCCGCGGGGCTCGCCGTGATCGGCGCGTCGATCCTGCAGGCCCGCTCACCGTCCGGTGACGAGGCCGTCGAGATCCTCGTCGTCGCGCTGGCGTTGACGATCGCGGTCGTGACCGCCCGCGTCGCGCTGGTCCCGGATCTGCGTGCGATGGACCGGTATCCGTCCTTGCGGCCACGGCACCCGGTGCTGATCTGCAACCTGAGGTCCGGCGGCGGCAAGGTCGAGCGGTTCGGCCTGATCGCCCTCGCCCGTGGGATGGGCGTCGACGTCGTGGTGCTCGAACCGGGTTCGGACCTGCGCGCCCTCGCGCAGGAGGCCGTCGCGCGTGGCGCCGACTGCCTGGGGATGGCCGGCGGCGACGGCAGCCAGGCGCTCGTCGCGTCGGTCGCGGTCGAGCACCACCTGCCGTTCGTCGTGGTCCCCGCAGGAACCCGGAACCACTTCGCGCTCGACCTCGGTCTCGATCGCGACGAACCCCGGGCGACCTTGGCTGCCTTCTACGACGGTGTCGTGCGCGAGGTGGACTACGCGACCGTAGGCGACCGGCTCTTCGTCAACAACGTGTCGCTCGGCGTCTACGCCTCCGTGGTCGAGGCGGACGGCTACCGCGAGGCCAAGGTCGAGACGTCGATGTCGCGGCTGCCCGAGCTCCTCGGTCGCCAGGCGGATCCGTTCGACCTGCAGTTCACGACCCCGGACGGCACGTCCGTCGACGGGGCGTTCCTCGTCCTCGTGTCGAACAACCCGTACGTACTGGGCCCCGCGCTCGACGTCGCCCAACGCCGGGTCGTGGACTCCGGCCGGCTCGGCGTGTTCGCCGTCACCGCCCGGACCGGGGCCGAGGCGTCGGCGATGGTCACGCGCGCCGTCCTCGGACTCGGTGCCCGCGACCGGCACCTGTTCGACTTCGCGACGGCCCGGTTCAAGGTCCGATCGCGGGCCGGCACGCTGTGGGCGGGCGTCGACGGCGAGTCGCTCGAACTGCCCACCCCGTTGGAGTTCGCGATCCACCCGCGTGGGCTGCGCGTCCTGGTCCCGCGGGACAGCGTCGGCCGGGCCGAACGCCGGCGCGCCCGGGGGCTGCACCTGCGTGCGCTCGGTGCCGTCGCCCTGGGCCGTGCCGGTCGGTCAGCGGCCGACTCCTGAGCGCGCGGGGTCGACCGGCGCCGGCGCGAGCGGGCGATGGGGTGCGGGGGTGAGGTCGGTCGCGCCCATGCGCTGGTGAACGGCGGTGAGTTCGTCGTGCAGGTCGGCGAGGGACTCCCCCTGCAGGTCCGCCGCGGCGACCAGGTAGGGCTCGAACAGTCGCCACCCGAGAGCACTTCCGACGATCTGCGCGGCACGGATGCGCGCCGCGCGCGGCTCGAGCCCGCTGTACTCGCCGATCACGTCGACCATCGCCCGCACCGGGTTCGCGCCGCCCAGCGCGGTGGCGACGTCCTGGTCGGTCAGCATCCAGTGGGCGAGGATCGCCAACCACTGCCCGAGCGCGGAGTCGCGGTCGAACGTGTGCTGTTGGCGTGGTCGGCTGACGATGTCCCGCGCGACGTTGGACGCGAGATCGTCGAACACGGCTGTGATCAGCGTCTCGCGCGACCCGACATAGCGGTTGATGAGCGACACGTGGACGTCGGCGGCGGCGGCGATGTCGCGCAGCGACACCTGCGCGACCCCGCTCCGGGCGAACAGCACGGCCGCCGTGTCGAGGACGGCCCGGCGAACCTCGGCCGGCCCGGCGGGCCGCCCCGGCGCCCGCTTGGGACCCGGTCGGGCTGGTGGCTTTCGTGCCCCCTCGGTCACGGGAACCACCCTGCCACCACGCCGTCGCGCAACATCGGTCGAGGGGCTGGACAGCAATAGTCAACGGGCGTATACATTGACCGGCGGCGGGACGCACCCAGCGGCCGCGCCACCCAGCACGTTCACGATGAACCACGACAAGGAGAACACATGTCACAAGACGCCGGCCAACCCGACGCATCGGGCGCCGACCTGACCGTTGACGCGGTCGCCGTGACCGACGGGGCGTACGCCCTGATCGTCGCCGACTTCAACGACACCGCCGCCGCGATGGAGGCGTACGAGTTGCTGAAGTCCGTCGAGGACGGTCGCACGGTCGAGATCGAAGCCGCCGTCGTCGTGATGAAGGACGCCGACGGGAACCTTCAGGTGCAGAAGTCGACCGACCACAGCACCCGCCGCGGGCTGGGGTGGGGACTGGTGGGCGGTGTCGTGCTCGGGGTCATCTTCCCGCCGTCGATCCTCGCCAGCGCGGCCGTGCTCGGCGCCGGTGGCGCAGCGGTCGGCAAGGCCCGCGAGATCCACCACAAGAACCAGTTGGCCGACCAGTTGCAGGACGCGATCGCTCCGGGCCACTCCGGGCTCATCGCGTTGGTGTCCGATCCGCGGGCCGTGGAGATCCGCAAGGCGCTGGAGAAGGCGAACCGCGTCGTCGAGTCGGCGATCGACAAGGCCGTCGCCGACGACCTGAAGGCCGCCGCCAAGGAAGCCGACGACGCGGCGAAGGCCGCCAAGCACGCGGACTGACGGGAGCGCCACGAGATGTTCAACGACAACGGGTCCTTCCTGCTGGCCCTGTTCGAGTTCTTCCTGTTCTTCGCCTGGTTCATGTGCCTGTTCTGGGTCTTCGGCGACATCTTCCGCAGCAAGGACCTCGGCGGCGTCGCCAAGACGTTGTGGGTGCTGTTCATCATCTTCACCGTCTGGCTCGGACTGCTCGTGTACGTCATCGCCCGCGGTGGCGGCATGCAGAAGCGTCAGTTCGAGCAGGCCCGCGAACTGCAGGCCGCGCAGGCGGAGTACATCCAGTCCGTCGCGGCGACCGGCGCGTCCGCAACCGACCAGATCTCCTCGGCGAAGTCGCTGCTGGACTCCGGCGCGATCACCCAGGAGGAGTTCACCGCGTTGAAGAGCAAGGTCCTCGCCTGACCGAGAGAACGGAGCGGACATGGCCAAGGGCAAGGTGAGCAGCGTCCGTCCCATCGCGCCGGCCCGCCGCCGCAAGGAATCCGTCGCACAGTCCGAAGCGGCCCTGTCGCGGGCGGCGACCGGCAAGGCCGCCCGCGACGCGGTGCCGCTGGAGGACCACGCGGTGTTCGCGCCGACCGGCCTGCGCGCGGACCCGGTAGAACTCCTCGGCCGGCAAGGACCCTCGCGGGTGGCGGACCTCCTGCCCATCCGGTACGGACGAATGGTCTCGTCGCCGTTCGCGTTCTACCGCGGCGCCGCGCTGGTGATGGCCGCCGACCTGGCAACGACCCCAACCTCCGGTCTGCGCGTACAGCTGTGCGGTGACGCCCACCTGTCCAACTTCGGCCTCTACGCATCGCCGGAGCGGCGTCTCGTGTTCGACGTCAACGATTTCGACGAGACTCTCCCCGGGCCGTTCGAGTGGGACGTCAAGCGACTGGCTGCGAGCCTCGAGATCGCGGCTCGCAGCCAGTCGTTCACGGACAAGGAACGGCGGTCGATCGTCGTCGGCGCGGTTCGCTACTACCGGGAGTCCATGCGGGCTTTCGCGCAGATGACGAACCTGGCCGTGTGGTACGCCCACCTGGAGGCCGACGACCTCATGACCCGACTCCGCGCGGCCGCTCCGGCCAAGCGGTTGCGCTCGACCGAGATGCTGATCGCCTCGGCGAAGACCAAAGACAGCATGCAGGCTTTCCGCAAGCTCACCCACGACGTCGACGGTGACCGGCGGATCATCTCCGACCCACCGTTGATCGTCCCCGTGGAGGAGCTGTTCCCCGGCCAGCAGGGCCAGGTGCTGCAGGACGAGATGGCCGACCTGCTCGCCGCATACCGCGCGAGCCTGGTGTCGGATCGCAAGCACCTGTTCGACCAGTTCCGGTTCGTGCACATGGCACGGAAGGTGGTCGGGGTCGGCAGCGTCGGAACCCGCGCGTGGATCCTGCTCTTCGAGGGCCTCGACGGTGGCGATCCGCTGTTCTTGCAGGCCAAGGAGGCGCAGTCCTCGGTCCTCGAGCAGTACCTTGGCGTCAGCGAGTACACCAACCACGCCGAGCGCGTCGTGTCCGGTCAACGCCTCATGCAAGCCTCGAGCGACATCTTCCTGGGCTGGCAGCGGACCAACGGTCTCGATGGCGTGGACCGCGACTACTACGTCCGACAGCTGCGCGACTGGAAGGGATCCGCCGAGATCGAAGGGTCCGTCCCCTCCGGCATGGCCGTTTACGGGGAGGTGTGCGGGTGGACGCTCGCCCGCGCCCACGCACGATCCGGGGACCGCGTCGCCATCGCCGCGTACCTCGGCAAGCGCGACAGGTTCGATCGCGCCGTCGCCGACTTCGCCACCGACTACGCCGACCAGAACGACAAGGACCATGCCGCACTGCGGGCCGCGATCGACGAAGGCCGGGTCGCTGCGACCGAGGGCGTGTGATCCCCTGCGGTCACAGGACGTTGACCGCGCGCGCCACGACCAGCCCGATCAGGGTCAGCGACACACCGGCCTCGAGCATCATCGTCAACTTCGACCAATGCCGGATCGCCGCGACGTCCGTGGGGCTGAACGCGGTCGCGGTGTTGAACGACAGCGCGAAGTAGTCGACGAACTGCGGGAACCACCCGTCCTCGTCGGGCCGAAGGTCCTCTTCGGGGAAGTGCCAGGCCGGCGCGACCGCCCGCTCGCCACGCGCCCGCACCGCCGGGCCGCCCCGGTCCAGGTGCCAGTACCACAGCGCGAACGCGATGACGATCGTCAGCCATACGACCACGCCGATGGTCAGCAGCTGTCCCGGGCTGGCGAACGGCGCGCCCGTGAGCAGACCGACGACCAGGCGCACGGCCGACACCATCGCCGCTACGGTCACGGTGAGGATCAGGACTCCGGTCACGACCCGAAGCCACCGGTTCTGCCGATCGATGCGCCCGGGATCGCCGACTATGAGGACGCCGAGGAGTACGACCAGGAGCACCGGATAGGCGAACCGAGTTCCCACCGACCACTGGAAGGTCGAGGGGATGAACAGGTAGAGGACGCCGGTCGTCAGGACGCCCAGCGCCATGGGCAGGCGCGGTTCACCCTGTCGATCGGTCCTGCCGTCGTCGTTCACACCTGGACTGTAGAACGCACCGTGCGGGCGCGCGGAGGTACGCATGCAGGTCGTCCGCATGCCGCCCGCGGTCTTCGTGCGCCGGCCGATTCCTGACGATACGTCCCGATACGGGTACCACAGGTTCGCCGACCGCCGCGTGGCCGGGGCGCATCGCACATCGATCGAGCGTGGCGAGACCCGGCAACCTGACCTAGAGCGCGTCAAGGCTGCATCAAGATCCGTCAATCCCCGATCAAGGTCCGAGATTTCGCGCCGACCAGTGGTGCGGTGAGGCCATGACGGAGAACATCGTCGCGTTGCTGGTTGGCGGCGCCGTGGTCGGCTACCTGATGTACGCGCTCCTTCACCCCGCGCGGTTCTAGCGCGATGGACACCACGTCCCAAGCGATCCTCAGCGTCTCGTTGCTCGTCGCGATCCTCGCGGCGGTGCACGTTCCGCTCGGGGAATGGATGTACCGGACCTTCACTGACGAGCGGGACTGGCGCGTCGAACGACTGATCTACCGAGTTGTCGGGGTCGACCCCCGAGCCGAGCAGCGGTGGACGACCTACGCACTGAGCGTGGTCGCCTTCGGCGTCGTCTCGGTCCTGCTCTTGTGGCTCCTCATCATGGGCCAGGGTTGGCTCCCCTGGAGTCTGGGTCGCTCCCAGAACTGGCACACGGCACTGAACACCGCTATCTCGTTCACGACGAACACGAACTGGCAGTCGTACGCCGGCGAGGCCGGCGCGGGCTACACCGTGCAGATGGTCGGCCTGACCGTGCAGAACTTCGTCTCGGCGGCGACGGGGATTGCCGTCGCGGTGGCGCTCGTCCGTGCGATCGCTCGCTCGGGGACCGACCGTCTGGGCAACTTCTGGGTCGACCTGATCCGTTCGATCGTGCGCGTCCTCCTCCCGATCGCGGTCGTAGGTGCATTCGTCCTCCTCACCGGAGGAGTGATCCAGAACCTGGATGCACCTCAGGCAATCACGACGATCACCGGCCACGAGCAGGTCATCCAAGGCGGGCCGGTCGCCAGCCAGGAGGTCATCAAGCTCTTGGGGACCAACGGCGGCGGGTTCTTCAATGCGAACTCGGCGCACCCGTTCGAGAACCCCAGCGCCTGGACGAATCTGGTCGAGATCATCCTCGTTCTGATGATCCCGTTCTCACTGCCGTGGACGTACGGGCGCATGGTCGGCGACCGTCGGCAGGGATACGCGATCACGGCGGTCATGGCCGCGCTACTGGCGGTGAGCGCCGCGCTGAACGTCTGGGCGGAGATGGCCGCCGCCGTTGGTCCCGCAGGCTCGATGGAAGGCAAGGAGCAGCGGTTCGGAATCATCTGGTCGGTGCTGTTCGGAACGGCAACGACCGGCACGTCCACCGGAGGCGTGAATTCGATGCACGAGTCATACAGCGCGCTCGGCGGTGGGCTCTTCATGGTCAACATGCAACTGGGGGAGGTAAGCCCAGGTGGAGTCGGCACCGGTCTCTACGGGATTCTCGTGATGGCCGTACTCACGGTGTTCGTCTCCGGCCTCATGGTCGGGCGAACTCCCGAACTGCTCGGCAAGGCCATCGGCCGCCGGGAGATCACCTACGCCGCGCTCGCATCGATCACCATGCCGGCACTCGTGTTGGTGCTGACCGGAACGTCCTTGGTACTCCCGGTGGCCCGGGGCGCGCTCCTGAACTCCGGGCCACATGGCTTGTCGGAGATGCTTTACGCCTATACCTCGGCGGCGAACAACAATGGATCGGCCTTCGCCGGGCTGTCGGCCGACCAACCCTGGCTGAACCTGACTCTCGGGTTCGCGATGTTCGTCGCCCGGTTCGGCATCATCGCTTTCACCCTCGGACTGGCTGGCGGTCTCGTCGTTCAACGTCGGCGCCCAGTCACGACCGGCACAATGCCGACCCACACTCCTTTGTTCGCAGGCCTTCTCGCCGGAATCATCCTTGTCTTGGCCGGCCTGACCTTCTTCCCCGCCCTGGCTCTCGGACCGATCGCGGAGGCACTGTCATGAGCGTTGCGAAGTCCCACGTTCCGGGACGACACGACCACCGCGTGCCGCAGCAACGAACCCTGATCCAGACGGCGTGGGCGAGCATGCCCCGCGCCCTGGCGAAGTTCGACCCGCGCCATCTGGTCCACCAACCCGTCATCTTCGTCGTGTGGATCGGCTCGGCGCTGACCACCATCCTGTCGGTGCTTCACCCGTCGGTCTTCTCCATCGGCATCACTGTGTGGCTGTGGGCGACGGTCCTGTTCGCCAACCTCGCCGAGGCGGTCGCCGAAGGCCGGGGCAAGGCGCAGGCGGCGACACTGCGGCGGACCCGAACCGAGACCACGGCCCGTCGACTGGGCGTGAACGGCGCCGAGGAGCACGTCTCCGGTCAGCAACTGCAGATCGGCGATCTCGTGGTCGTGGAGGCGGGCGAGGTCATTCCCGGCGACGGAGACGTCGTGGACGGTGTCGCAACCGTCGACGAGTCAGCGATCACCGGTGAGTCGGCCCCGGTCATCCGTGAGTCCGGTGGCGACCGATGTGCCGTGACCGGGGGCACGACCGTGCTCTCCGATCGAATTGTCGTGAAGGTCACGAGTAGGCCCGGTGAGACGTTCATCGACCGGATGATCGCGCTGGGCGAAGGGGCGTCGCGACAGAAGACGCCGAACGAGATCGCCCTGGGCATCCTTCTCGTCGTCCTGACACTGATCTTCGTACTCGCGGTGATGGCGCTGGGACCGATGGCGATCTACTCGGGGCAGCAGTTGTCGGTGATCGTTCTCGTCGCTCTCCTGGTCTGCCTGATCCCCACCACGATCGGCGCACTCCTCTCGGCGATCGGGATCGCGGGAATGGACCGCCTCGTGCAGCGCAACGTGCTCGCGATGTCCGGACGAGCGGTCGAGGCAGCGGGTGACGTGTCCACGCTCCTGCTCGACAAGACCGGCACGATCACCTACGGCAGTAGGCGCGCCAGCGAAGTGCTCCCCGTCGCGGGTGCGACCCGCGCCGAGTTGCTCGCGGCCGCGTACCTGTCCTCGCTGGCGGACGAGACTCCCGAGGGACGCTCCATCGTCGATCTCGCGCTCGCCGAGGGCGTGACCAGCGATCTGGGGTCGGTCGCAGACCTGTTGCGCGACGACGCGAAGCTCGTTCCCTTCAGCGCGCACACTCGAATGTCCGGCGTCGATCTCGTTGACGGCACCTCGGTTCGGAAGGGCGCCGGTTCGGCCGTCGCGTCGTGGGTTCGCGAGGGTGGCGGGCGGATTGCCCACGATCTCGACGCGCACGTCGACCAGATCAGCTCCGCCGGCGGGACTCCACTGGTCGTCGCTGTCCGCCCACCCGGCCTGGTCCCACGCCACTTGGGAGTGATCTTCCTCAAGGACGTGGTCAAGCCCGGCATGGCAGCGCGATTCGAGGAGTTGCGCGCCATGGGCATCCGGACCGTGATGATCACGGGCGACAACCCGCTGACCGCCGCGGCGATCGCCCATGAGGCCGGTGTCGACGCCTTCATCGCCGAGGCGACTCCTGAGGACAAGATGGCGCTCATTCGGACGGAGCAGCAGGACGGTCGGTTGGTCGCCATGACCGGAGACGGCACGAACGACGCTCCGGCCCTCGCGCTCGCCGACGTCGGGGTCGCGATGAACACGGGTACGTCCGCGGCCAAGGAAGCCGGCAACATGGTCGACCTCGACTCCAACCCGACCAAGCTGATCGAGATCGTCGCCATCGGCAAGCAGTTGCTCATCGCGCGGGGGGCGTTGACAACGTTCTCGATCGCGAACGACGTCGCCAAGTCCTGCGCGATCATCCCTGCAATGTTCGTGGTCATCTTCCCCGGCCTGCAAGCACTCAACATCATGCGGCTGCACTCACCGCAGTCCGCGATGCTCTCCGCGGTGATCTTCAACGCGCTGGTCATCATCGCGCTGATCCCCCTGGCACTGCGCGGTGTCGCCTATCGGCCGCTGAGCGCTCCGGCGATGCTGCGCCGAAACCTGCTCGTGTACGGGCTGGGCGGGCTGCTCGCCCCGTTCCTCGGAATCAAGTTGATCGACCTCGTCGTCTCGGCCCTGCCCGGGCTGAGCTGACCCCAAGGAAGGAGCCGACATGCGTCTTGCCATCCACGCCTGGGCCGCGACCAAGGTCCTTCTCGTGCTGACCGTGCTGCTCGGCATCGCGTACCCGCTGGCGATGACCGTGGTGGCGCAAGCCGAGACCGTCCAGGCACATGGGTCGCTCATCGAGGCCAATGGACGCGTCGTGGGCTCGCGTCTTCTCGGGCAGGCAGCGTCCGACCCGCGGTGGTTCCAGGCCCGGCCGTCGGCGAGCGACTATTCAGGCGACACCAGCGGCGGCTCGAACTGGGGACCGGCCGCACCGCAGTTGGCCCAGTCCGTCGCCGACCGGGAGCGCGCACTCCGCACAGCGAACCCCAACGCGCCGGGTGGACCGATCCCGCCGGATGCGTTGACCGCGAGCGGCAGCGGCCTGGATCCTGAGATCTCTCCGGCGTACGCCGCTTGGCAGACTCCACGGGTCGCCACTTCGTGGGGGGTCCCGGTCTCGGAGGTCCAGCAGTTAGTCACCGAGAACACCGATCGGGCCTTCTTGGGGTTTCTGGGCGCTGACCGGGTCAACGTCACGAAGTTGAACGTCGCCCTCGCTGTGTACGGAGCCACGCACTCGATCAGGTAGGAGAGAATCGGCCATGGCACGCGGCCTATTGCGGATCTACCTCGGCGCGGCTCCAGGGGTCGGCAAGACCCTCGCGATGCTCGGTGAGGGAGCCCGACGCCAGGCACGGGGAACCGACGTCGTCGTGGGCCTTGTCGAGACACATGGCCGACCGAAGACCGAAGCCATGCTCGACGGACTTGAGATCGTGCCGCGCCGCACCCTCGTGCATCGCGGTGCGACGTTGACCGAGATGGACCTCGACGCGGTTCTCGCTCGCCGTCCCGAGGTGGTGCTCGTGGACGAACTCGCCCACACGAACGTCCCGGGGTCGCGCCACGAGAAGCGCTGGCAGGACATCAAGGAACTCCTCGACGCCGGTATCGACGTGATCTCCACGGTGAACATCCAGCACTTGGAGTCACTCAACGACGCGGTGGAAGACATCACCGGAGTCGTGCAACACGAGACCGTCCCGGACAGCGTCGTCCGCGAGGCGGACCAGATCGAGTTGGTCGACATGTCGCCGGAGGCGTTGCGACGCCGGATGGCCCACGGGAACATCTACCAGGCCGAGAAGGTCGATGCCGCGCTGTCGAACTACTTCCGCGTCGGAAACCTCGCTGCGCTTCGGGAACTCGCGCTGCTCTGGTTGGCGGACCGGGTGGACGAGGGCTTGGATCGCTACCGTCAGACCCACGACATCGTGGCCACCTGGCCAACGCGCGAACGGGTCCTCGTCGCGGTGTCCGGTGGCCCGGAGTCCGAGACGCTCCTGCGCCGCGGTGCGCGGATCGCCTCGCGGGGCGCCGGCGGGGAATTGGTCGCCGGATACGTCGCCCGGGCCGACGGACTAGTCGGAGCACCGGTGGAGGCCCTCGCTCGCGTGCGCCGGCTGACCGAAGAACTCGGCGGTTCCTTCCATATCGTGACCGGCGAGGACCGCGCGCGGGCGATCTTGGAGTTGGCACGGGCCGAGAACGCGTCCACGGTCGTGATGGGGGTCAGCCGCCAGACGCGATGGCACCAGGTGCTGGGTCAGGGCGTGGTCTCGGCGGTCATCGCCGACGCAGGCGACATCGACGTACACGTCGTCAATCACCCGTACGCCGGTCGTGGAAAGCGCACAAGCGGCCTCGCGCTCTCGCGCGCCCGGATCGGGGCAGGGTTCGCGGCGGGGCTCATCGGTGCCGTCGTGCTGACCGCACTACTGGTCGTGCTCGACCACGAATTCGCCGAACCGGTCGGACTTCCGCTGATCGTCCAGCTCTACCTGGTGCTCACCGTCACGACGGCACTCGTCGGCGGGATGTGGCCAGCGGTCACGACTGCCGTTGCATCATCTGTACTGGTGAACTGGTTCTTCACGCCCCCGATCGACGCACTGACGATCTCCAGCCCCGAGAACGTGGCCGTCCTCGCCCTCTTCCTCGTGGTTGCCGCGTTGGTGTCCTTCGTCGTGCACCGAAGCTCACGGCGCGCGGCGGTCGCGGTTCGCGCCCAGGCGGAATCGACCGCGCTGGTCGAACTGTCACACACCCTGCTCGGCTCCACCGAACAGCTCGAACTCCTGCTGCGGCGCGCAGTGGACATGTTCGGTGTATCCGGGGCGGCGATCATCCGTCGGCCGACACCGCAGAGCAGTCAAGCCGTCGTCGTCGCCCACAGTGACGCCTTCGACCCGACCGCCGACCCCCGAACCACCGAATCGATCGATGGCGACCACGAACTGGTCCTTGTCGGCGGCCTGGTGCCGGCCGAACGTCGACGCCTGCTCGCCGCGTACGCGGCCCATGCCGGCGCGATCCTTGCGCGCCGCGAATACCAACAGATCGCCCAGTCGGCCGAAGAGCTGTCCCGCGATAACCGCGCGCGCACCGCCTTGTTGTCGGCGGTGTCCCACGATCTGCGTACGCCACTCGCGGGCATCAAGGCCGCTATCGGAAGCCTGCGCAGCACCGAGGTCTCGTTCAGCCCGCAGGACCGGGCCGAACTCGAGGCCGCGATAGAGGAGTCGACTGACCGCCTCGACGCGCTGATCGGCAACTTGCTGGACATGTCCCGGCTGCAAGCCGGCGCGTTGGTCGCCAGTCCACGTCCGGTCGATCTCGGCGAGGTGATCCCCTCGACGCTTCGCGCTTGCACAGCGCCGGAACGAGTTAGCTGGAGCCTGGCCCAAGGCGCGCGAGCGGCTGTGGCTGACCCTGGCCTGCTCGACCGGGTCGTGAGCAATCTGGTCGAGAACGCACTGCGCCACCAGCAATCCCCCGGACCGATCCGCGTGGCGACCAGCCGGCACGATGACCGGATCGAGATCCGAGTGGTCGATCAGGGCCGAGGCGTTCCCGAGCAGCAACGCGAGCGCATCTTCCTGCCCTTCCAACGTCATGGCGACTCCGGTGACGACGGCCTCGGCCTCGGCCTGGCCGTCGCGAAAGGACTCAGCGAGGCAATGGGTGGAAGGCTGGCTGCCGAGGACACGCCCGGCGGGGGCTCACGATGGTCGTCGTCCTTCCTGCTCCGACGAACACGCCCCTCGCCGGACGGACGTCGCCGACGAAGGAGGAGCCGACATGAGCAGCCGGGTGTTGGTCGTCGATGACGATGCGACGATCCTGCGCACTCTGCGGATCAACCTGCGAGCCCGTGGATTCGACGTCGAGACGGTCACCTGCGGGCGCGACGCGCTCACGACGATGAGCGCACTCGAACCCGATGTGGTCATCCTCGATCTCGGATTGCCCGACCTGGACGGCGTCGACGTGTTGCGTCGTATCCGAGCGCATAGCCGGGTGCCGGTGATCGTGCTGTCCGCCCGCCACCAGAGCGACGACAAGGTCGAGGCGCTGGACGAAGGCGCCGACGACTACGTAACCAAACCATTCGGGATGGACGAGTTGATGGCACGTGTTCGCGCAGCACTGCGGCGCGACGGCCTCGACGCACCCGCCGCGCCAGCGTTCGTGACCCAGCACTTCAGTCTCGACTTCGACACTCGAACCGCGCTCGTCGACCAGGCTCCCGTCCACCTGACCCCGACCGAGTGGCGACTTCTCGCCGAACTCGCACGCCACGGCGGCAGGGTCGTGCCGCACGAGACACTGCTCAAGTCCGCCTGGGGTCCGACGTACGGCCGCGAATCGCACTACCTGAGGGTCTATGCCAATCTCCTGCGTCGCAAACTCGAACTGGACCCCGCGCGACCGGTGTACCTGCTCACCGAGCCGGGAGTCGGCTATCGACTCGTGCAGTGACCGTCGCCCAGCGCGCATGAGCCCGTCCTGGATGCGTCGAAGGGTTGCACGCAGCGGGTCCATGCCCTACCGTGGCGGCCGAGGTGTGGAGAGACACTTCCCAATAAGGCGAGGCCACTGGCCTCGTCAGAACTCTCAGCCCCCGTGCTCGCACGGGGGCTCGTTCTTTCCCGGGCGGCGGCACCGGGCCCCGGCACTGCCGGCCGACCCAGACCGATGGCGCCTGTCACCCCGGCGCGCTAGGTTCGATCGAACGGGTCGAGCAACGGGGTGATGACAATGGCGGTACGGATCGGGATCGACGTCGGCGAGCGGTCGGTCGGCTTCAGTGCCGTCGCCTACGACGAACTCGGCATGCCGGTCGCGATCCTGGCTGCGGTCAGCCACATCCACGATGGCGGTCAGGATCCGGACACCGGCAAGAGCCCAAAGAGTCGGCTCGCCACAGCGGGTGTCGCCCGCCGCACCCGACGCCTGGTCCGCAACCGTCGGCGCCGGCTACGCCGGCTGGACGACGCCCTGCGCGAGCACGGGCTCCCGGTCCCCGATCGGGAGATCCCGCAGACCCACGACGCCTGGCACGCGCGTGCCCGACTCGTCGAGGAGGTCGTCGCCGATCCCGTCGAACGAGCCGAACTGGTGTCGTTGGCCGCACGCCACATCGCGCGGCACCGCGGCTGGCGCAACCCCTGGTGGTCGTACGAGCGGCTCGCCGAGGCGCCGACGCCGTCGGACGCGTTCGCGCTGACGTTGGCGGCCGCGCAGGAGCGCTACCCCGACACCCTCGCGCACGTGCGAACGATGGGGCAGATGGTCAGCACGCTCGCGGCAAGGGGCATTCCGATCCGGCCCACCAAGCACGCCCGCGAGAATCCCCTCGGTCCGCTCATGGCGCATCAGGTCCAGCAGGAGGACTCCCTCGCCGAACTCGCGGTCATCCTCACCACCCAGGGTCTGCCCGCACCGGCCGTCGATGCGCTCTGCCGTGCCGCGATGTCGCAGTTCCGACCGCACATCCCGAGGGACCGCATCGGCGCGTGTGCGCTGCAACCGGACCAACTCCGCGCACCCATCGCGTCCTTGGAGTTCCAGGAGTTCCGCGTCCGGCAGAAGGCCGGTGACCTTCGGGTCCGCCGCGGGCCGGACAAGCGACGCCTCGCCGACGCCGAGTACGACGCGGTGGTCGAGTTCCTGCTCACCTGGCGCGACGAGGTCCGGCCGCGGTGGCGGGACGTCGCCGAACACCTCGGCTTGGGACCACGCGACCTCGTCGACGACAGCCTCGACGGCTCGGCCTCGACGAACGCCCCGATGGACCGCACGTCCGCCAAGGTCGAGGAGAAGCTGAAGGCGAAGTCCGTGGTCGGTGCGTGGTGGCTCGCCGCCGATCGTGACGAGCGCAGCGAGTTGATCGCGACCATCACCGACCTATCCGGCGAGGACGGCGACATTGTCAGCGAGTCACTGGCCGAACTGCTCGACGACGAGGAGGTCCTCGAACACCTCGACAAGCTGAGTTCCTCACTGGAGTCCGGCCGTGCGATGTACAGCCAGGACACCCTGGCCACGCTCAATGAGGTCATGCGCTATCGGCGTTGTGACCTGCACACTGCCCGCAAGGAGGCCTTCGGCGTCGACGACACGTGGCAGCCGCCGCGACCCAGTTTCGACGACGCGATCGAGCATCCCACCGTCGCCCGGGTGAACACCGTGACCCGCCGCTTCCTCATGACCGCGGTCGCCAAATGGGGCATGCCCGAGGCCATCGTGGTCGAACACGTTCGCGACGCGTTCGCCGGGCCGACGGCGCTCGCCGAGATCCGCAGCGAGATCCGGCTGAACACCCATCGCCGCGAGGGGATCGCGAAGTCCCTGAAGGAGCAGGGCATTCCCGACGTGACCCGTCGCGACATCAAGCGCAACGAGTGCGTCGATCGGCAGAACTGCGTGTGCCTGTACTGCGGCAGAACGATCACGCTGCTCACCTGTGAACTCGACCACATCCTGCCGCGGGCCGGGGGCGGCAGCAGCCGCCGAGACAACCTCGTCGCCGTCTGCGGTGAGTGCAACCGCGCCAAGGGGAAGCTCTCCTTCCCCGCGTTCGTCGCGAAGTCGCACGACCCGGCGATCACCGTCGAGGCCGCCCAGGCCCGGGTCCGCGCCTGGCACAAGATGGGCATGTCGGTGAAGTCGTTCAGCCGGCTGAAGGCCGACGTCGTCCGCCGACTGGCTCTCACCGAGGACGACGACACCGACGAGCGTTCGCTGGAGTCGACCGCGTACGCCGCTCGCGAGATGCGCGCACGGATCGAGACCTTCTTGGATGAGCAGGCCGTTCGCCTGCAGGTCGAACGCGGCACCGTTCTCGTGTTCTCCGGCGCGATCACGAGCGAGGCCCGCAAGGCCGGCGGCGTCGACGATCGCATCCGGTTGCGGTCGTTCACCCGCAAGTCGCGCTTTGACCGACGCCACCACGCTGTCGACGCCGCGGTGCTCACGACCCTCGACGCCGGCGCCGCCCGAACACTGCGCGAGCGCATGATGCTGCAACGCGACAACCGGGATACCCGCAAGGACCCCGAGTGGAAGGAGTACCGCGGCGCGACCCCGGGCGCCCAGGAGACGTACGGCCGGTGGGCGGAACGGATCAAGGCACTGGCCGTCCTGCTCGAAGGGGCGATCAGCGACGACCGGATCGCGGTCGCCCGCCCGTTGCGCCTGGTGCCGCGGGTCGGCGCGGTCCACAAGGACACCGTCGAGCCGCTGATCCGCAAGTCGATCGGCGACGCGTTCAGCCGGGCCGAGGTCCTGCGCGTGACCAATCGCGGGCTGTTCACGAAGTTGGTCGCACTCGCGGCTGGCGGTGACCTCGATGCCGATCCGACCCGAAGCGAGGTCCTCCGCTGGGATCCAGCCCGTCCGGTCGAGTTGTTCCCGTCGAACGCCGCGTACCTCCCGGTGCGCGGCGGTGCCGTCGCGATCGGCGACACCATCAAGTGGGCACAGGTGTTCGCCTGGCCGAGCAGGAGCGGCTTCGACTACGGGATGATCCGCCTGTACGGCGGGGAGTTCGCTCGCATCGGCTTCGGCGGTCCTGGCAGCGACTTCCTCAGGACGCTGCCGCCGGCCTGGAGCCAGGCCATGCGCACCGCCAACGCGACCCTCCTCTCCCGAATCCTTCGTGGCGAAGCCCGGCAGATCGGCTGGCTGGCGCGGCACGACGAACTCAGCACCGACCCGGTCGGGCTCATCGCCGGCGCGGACAAGGTGAGCGAGTTCCTGCGCGAGGTTCCCGAACGGCGCTGGATCGTCGCTGGCTTCTTCGACCCGGGGAGGATCACGATCTCCCCGGCCTATCTCGCGGCCGAAGGCCTCGACGACGAGATGTCCGAGGCCATCAAGACCGTCGTCGGCACCTCGCAAGGCGGGGTGCCACTCGCGGTCAACCGGGTCCTTGGCGTCGACGGTGCGTGCGTCATCCGCCGCACAATCACCGGTGCCCCACGATGGACCGGTACGGGTCTGCCCGTCTCGTGGAACGTCCGGGAGGCGGCCGAGAAGGCGTTCTCGCAGTGAGCCAACGGTGGCGAGTGATCGATCTGCTCGCGCACGACGGACCGATCGGTTGCCGACCGGGGCGCATCCTCGTCCACGACGTCGAGGTGCCGTTGAGCGACGTCGCGTGCATCCTCGCCGGCAAGGACCTGCAGTGGTCCGGGTCCCTGGTAGCGATGGCGGCCAAGTACGAGGTGCCGATCGTGTCGTGCGACTGGCGCGGAGTACCCCTCGCCGTGACCGCGCCATGGTCGTCGAATTCCCGCGTCGCGACGCGCCACCACGCGCAGTGCGACATGAGCCTTCCGCGCAAGAAGAACGCATGGATGCGCCTCGTACGAGCGAAGATCGTCGGTCAGGCGGAGAATCTGCCCTCACCGTTTCGCGAACGGCTTGAGGTCATGGCACGGGCCGTTCGGTCCGGCGACCCCGACAACCTTGAGGCTCGCGCGGCCCGGGCGTACTGGTCTCGGGTGTTCACCGACCCGACGTTCAGTCGCGACCTCGACGGATCTGGCCGGAACGCGTTGTTGAACTATGGCTACGCGGTCCTCCGCGGCTACGTGATCCGAGCGATCGTCGTCGCTGGCCTGTTGCCGACCCTGGGTGTGTTCCATCGCAATCGCTCGAACGCGTTCGGACTCGCGGACGACCTCATCGAGCCCTTCCGTCCGGCCGTCGATCATGTGGTCGGGCAGCTTCCTGCTGACGCGTCCCTCGCCGATCGAACGGTGAAGGCCGCCCTCGTCGCGACCACCGGCATGCCGATGGGGCCAGGGGGCGTTTCGGTGCTCGCCGCGGTCAACGATCTCGCTAAGGCATTCGCGTTGTATGCCGAGGGGCGAAGCGATCGGCTTGAGGTGCCTACCTGGACGACTCGGAATGGCTGATCCCGTGTGGGTGCTGTTGATGTTCGACCTGCCCGTGAAGACGAAGGCGCAGCGAAGGCGCGCGACCCAGTACCGCAAGATGCTGCTCGATCTGGGCTTCAGCCAGGTGCAGTACAGCGTGTACTCGAAGTACCTCGTCAACGCGTCCGGGCTCCGCGGGCTCATCCCCTGGCTACGCGAGGGGGTGCCGGCCAACGGCGAGGTTCGCGTCCTGCGCCTGACCGACGAGCAGTGGGCCTCGACCTACCGGTACTACGGCCCGGAGCAGATCCCGGTCGAAGGCAGGCCCGAGCAGCTCGGGCTGTTCTTCGAAGCCGACGACGGAGAAATGCCCTTCTGACGCCGCTGAGGGCGCCGCGCCGGGACGGTTTCCGACCTCAGCGCCGCCCGACATGAAACGGACGAACTCGGACATTCCTGCCAGTCAAAGACGGGTGAATCGGGACAAATCTGCACTTCAGGTCGCCCCCGAAGGGGCGACCTGAAGTCTATTGCGGAGAGACGAAGACACTTCCCAACAGGGGACGGGGACGGTGTTCGCGGCCCCGAAGTCTATTGCGGAGAGACGAAGACACTTCCCAACAGAGCACCGGGAAGCGGCCCTTGTTCCGGAAGTCTATTGCGGAGAGACGAAGACACTTCCCAACCATAGGCCCAGCCCTTCGCGAAGCCAGTGAAGTCTATTGCGGAGAGACGAAGACACTTCCCAACCGGTCCCGCACCGGCAGCAGTGCGATGGGAAGTCTATTGCGGAGAGACGAAGACACTTCCCAACGGCGAGTGCGGGGAGTCCGTCGAGCACAGAAGTCTATTGCGGAGAGACGAAGACACTTCCCAACCCGGGCTGGGTCCGAAGACTGGACGACGGGAAGTCTATTGCGGAGAGACGAAGACACTTCCCAACTCGTCGACAGTGAGTGCGGCCGCACGGTGAAGTCTATTGCGGAGAGACGAAGACACTTCCCAACCATCCCGGTGCCCGGAACGTTCCCCACGGAAGTCTATTGCGGAGAGACGAAGACACTTCCCAACTGAACTCGTCTTGGCGCATGAAGCGGGCGAAGTCTATTGCGGAGAGACGAAGACACTTCCCAACTGGCTGTGCTCCGCGTGGTCGAGCGTGAGGAAGTCTATTGCGGAGAGACGAAGACACTTCCCAACCTGCCGGTGAAGACGACGAGGTTGTTGAGAAGTCTATTGCGGAGAGACGAAGACACTTCCCAACGGTCGCTCTGACTGGTGTCGAGGTCGCGGAAGTCTATTGCGGAGAGACGAAGACACTTCCCAACCGACCATTGCGCTGCGATTTCCCGTTGCGAAGTCTATTGCGGAGAGACGAAGACACTTCCCAACGCGTCAGCATCATCACCGCCGACTTTTCGAAGTCTATTGCGGAGAGACGAAGACACTTCCCAACCGGGTGATGGACTCGCCGACCGTGATGCGAAGTCTATTGCGGAGAGACGAAGACACTTCCCAACCGTGCGAGCGATCCCCATCGAGCGGTTGGAAGTCTATTGCGGAGAGACGAAGACACTTCCCAACAGGTCCAGGCCCATGAGCGTCATCGCGGGAAGTCTATTGCGGAGAGACGAAGACACTTCCCAACATCTAAGTATGGTTTCCGCGTCGTGTCAGAAGTCTATTGCGGAGAGACGAAGACACTTCCCAACGGTGGTTCGCGCGGCGGCCGGACGCCACGAAGTCTATTGCGGAGAGACGAAGACACTTCCCAACGCGACCCACACGACCGACGACTGCGGCGGAAGTCTATTGCGGAGAGACGAAGACACTTCCCAACTGTGGGCGGCGTGGGATGCCACGGGGAAGAAGTCTATTGCGGAGAGACGAAGACACTTCCCAACGATTCACCGGGACAGCCGTCCTGCCGATGAAGTCTATTGCGGAGAGACGAAGACACTTCCCAACCGCCGTGCAGGTTCGCGCCGTGCAGGTTGAAGTCTATTGCGGAGAGACGAAGACACTTCCCAACCGCGAATGGCACACCGGCCGCGCGGTCCGAAGTCTATTGCGGAGAGACGAAGACACTTCCCAACGCCGTTGGCTGCAGCGGACTTCGCCGCTGCAGCAACGAGCGTTGGGAAGTCCACGATCTCGCTTCGCGCGACGGTCCAGACGCATCGCCGCGTTCGGTTGACCCGGTTCGCTGCGCACCTCCCGTCGCTCTTCCCGGCGCCAACCACGCGGTGATGAAGGCCGGCGCCCGAATTGTCACCCGTGCGAAGGCGCCGAAAGCACTGCCACCTCGCCGACCTTGAGTTTGCAGCGGGTCCCGAGGCGCAACACGCGCGGCAACCTCAAGATTGGCGAGATAGGTGAATGGCGTTGGCCTGCTGCGTAAATTGGGTTTGGGTGGTTGCCGATGTCGAGGACAGTTCCGTGCTGATCGACGATCCGGTCGCCGACCTCGGCCTCCCATGCCGACGCCACCACGAAGGCAGAACCCGCGCCGGCCGGGACATTCACCTCCCGACCCGAGGGAACCTGCACCTGGCGGTCTCCCCTCGGCCGGATCCACCAACACACCCCTCCCGACCTCCTCCCACCAATACCCTCACCACCAGCACCCGACGACGGCGCGACACCGCCGTTCTGACCGAATCGAACGGAGGAACCAGTGCGCGCTTTCCGCGAAGCCGTCGAGGCCCGAGACGTCGCGGCCATCGAGGCCCTGCTTGCCGACGACGTCGTCTTCACCAGCCCAGTCGTGTTCAAGCCGTACACCGGCAAGGCCGTCACCGCCGCGATCCTTCGCGGCGTGCTGCGCGTGTTCGAGGACTTCCGCTATGTGCGTGAGATCAGCAGCTCGGACGGCCGCGACCATGTGCTGATCTTCCAGACCGTTGTCGACGGTAAGCAGATCACCGGATGCGACATCCTGCACGTCGACGACGACGGCCGTATCGATGACTTCGTCGTCATGGTCCGCCCGCTGTCCGGAGCGCAAGCGCTCGCTGCGGCGATGAGCGCGCAGTTCGACCGGATTCTGGCCGAGGCGGCCGGACCGTAGTCCGCCCGGCGGGCTACGGCGTCGGGACGTGCAACCGGAACACGTGCGTCCACCCGTCCGGACCCAGGTTCGTCGACACGACCTGGCCCGTCGCACCCGCGTACTTCCCTGCACCGCCGATCACCGGGCGAATCACCCGAATCCCGACCGCGAGCGTGCCGGCACCCGTCGGGTAGAGCGACGACCCACCGACGACGAGTTGGTCCTCCGTCCGGCCGAGCACGAACACCAGATTCGTCGACCGGGCCTCCTGATCGCCCGGCAGGCCCAACGCCGTCGTGGTCAACGTGCCCGTCATGTACTGCCCGTCGCGCGCGACCCCGTTCACCGCGATCGGGATGAAGTACGTCCGCACCGCGCCCAGACCCGAACCGGTCACGCTCGTCGGCGCCAACGGCTGGTGGTAGACGGTCACCGTCGTCACCGGATCACGCGGGGCCGCCTGCGCGGCCACGCCCATGCCGGATACACCCACGCCGGTCACGCCCAATGCGACGACGACTGCCACGATGACTGCCCGAGCGAGTCTCATGACGGCGACGGTAGCCCGTTGCCGGCTCGATGACGTCGGAGGGCACGCGGCGGCCCCGCATACTGGGCGCATGCGGCTTCACGGCGCCCGCCTCCTCGGCGCGGTCGCGGCCGTCGCGGTCGCCGTCGCCACACTGGGGCAGTTGGCGCCACCGGTCCGCGCCGACGCCACGGCCAAGGCTCGCGCCGCGCCAACGGGCGCCCTCCCGGGCACGGACTGCCCGGTGTTCCCCGCCGACAACTACTGGCACGCGCCCATCGACCGACTTCCCGTCCATCGGCAGTCCGCCGCGTGGCTTCGCACGATGGGGGCGTCTACAACGCGGCTCCACCCGGACTTCGGCCCGAGCCTGGGGCAACAGCCCGTGCCGTACGGCATTCCGATCACGGTCGTGCGCGGCGGCGCACGCGTCCGTGTGCAGTTCGAGTACGCCGACGAGAGCGACCCCGTGCGCTACCCCCTCGACTCCCGCACCCGCATCGAGGGCGGAGCGGCCGCCAGTGGCGACCGGCACGCGATCGTCGTCGACGCCGACGACTGCACGCTGTTCGAGACCTGGAACACCCGACGCACGGCAGCCGGATGGACGGTCGGCTCGGGGGCCGTATGGTCCCTGCGGTCGAACCGATTGCGCCCGCGGGGATGGACGTCGGCCGATGCCGCAGGCCTGCCGATCCTCCCGGGACTGCTGCGGTGGGACGAGGTCGCCGCCGGCGCGGTCGACCACGCGATTCGGTTCACCACGGACGTGACCCGGCGCGCGTTCGTCTGGCCGGCACGGCACCAGGCCGGGGCGACCGACGATCCGGCCGCGCCTCCGATGGGGGCGCGATTCCGCCTGCGAGCCGACTTCGACGTCCGCCGATACTCCCCACCGGCCCGGGTCGTCCTCCGCGCGATGCGCCAGTACGGTCTCGTCCTCGCCGACAACGGAACCGCCTGGTACTTCCAGGGAACGGCCGACAGCAGGTGGCCCATCTCCCTGATCGACGAGCTCACGTCGATCCCGGCGAGCGCCTTCGAAGCCGTCGACACCGCGCGGCTTCGGGTACGCCCCGGATCGGCGCAGGCCCGATCGTGACCCACGCCGCTACCATGCAAGGGCACTGACGCCGCCCGAAGACTGGACAACCGATGCCCGGCACAAGACCCGGCCTTGCCCTGGGACCGTATCCACCCGAAACGCACTGACGTGGCCCGCCGCACCCGCACGACCAAGCAGGCCGACCTTCGCCTGAGCGACCACCAGTGGCGTGAGGAGGTCATGCAGTCCCGGATCTGGCTGCCGGCGCTGATCGTGGGATACGTCGGGGTCGCCCTGCTGCTCATCCTGCCCTTCGAGTCGCAGCGGTGGGACTTCGTCCGGCTGTGCACGACGCTGATCCCCCTCGTCGTCATGCTCGGCGCGGCCCTGGCCATGCCGGCCGGAGTTCGCGGGGTCTGGTGGTCGCTCTTCGCGTTCCAGGCGTTGACGATGGCCGCCCTGGCCGTCGCGGATTTCGAGGCCGCCGGTGACTACGCCGCGGTCTGGCGGCCGAGTTGGGCCGACGTCGTCGCCCTCGTCGCGTACGCACCCGTCCTCGTCGCCCTCGCCGTCCTCATCCATCGGCTCAATCCCGGCAGGGACCGGGAGGCCTGGATCGACAGTTCGATCGTCACGGTCGCCGCGGTCTCGGTCTTCTCGCTGTTCCTCATCGTCCCGGTCGTGTCCGATCCCCTGCTCGGCGCGGCGGGCGTCAGCGTGGCCCTGGCCTACCTGCTGCTCGATCTCGGCGTCCTGTCCGGGCTCATCTGGGTCCTCGTCGGCGGCGGGCGACCACGCCTGTCACTGATGCTGGTCGCGGTCGGCTTCACCTTGACGCTGGCCGCCGACGTGCTGCGGGACCTCGCCCTCGTCGGCGTCGCCACGGTCACGTCGAGCGCGCTGCTCACCGCGCTGCGGGTCGCGGCGCTCGTGACGATGACCGGCGCCGCCACCAGCGCCAGCGCCGTGCTGATCGCCGAACCGAGGGCGAACCGCAATCCCCGGGTCAGCGCGCCGCGACTGGCCGTCCTCGCCGGCGGTGCGCTGATCGTGCCGGCGCTGGTCTCGGTTCGGCTGTGGAACGGCGGTGGTGACCAGATCACGCTCCTGCTGTCCTTGGCCGCGATCATCGTGATCATCCTCGCGGTGTGGCGCATCAAGATCCTCGTCACGACCGTCGACCAGCAGCGCCAGGTCTCCGAACTCGTCCTCGACTCCGCGGGCGACGGGATCATCGGCCTGGACCGGCAGGGATTCGTGCTGTTCGCGAACCTGTCCGCCCGCCGGATGCTGCGCTGCCGGGAGACCGACCTCCTCGGCCGACGCTTCCACGACGTCGCCCACCACGAATACCCCGACGGCCGCACGTTCCCGTGGCCGGACTGCCCGGTCCACCGCCTGGTCGGCACGGGGCGGGCCGCACTGATCTCCGACCAGGTCTACCTGCGTCGGGACGGCACGACGTTCCCGGTCGAGATCGTCATGTCGCCACTGCGCGTGGACGGCGTCGTGACCGGTGCGGTGCAGTCCTTCCGCGACGTGTCGGACCGGCACGCCGTCGACGAGCTCAAGCGGCAGTTCGTCTCCGTCGTGAGCCACGAACTGCGAACACCACTGACGTCGATCAAGGGCAGCCTGCAGATGCTCGACTCCGGCCTGGTCGGCGATCTCGCCCCCGACCAGGCCGAGCTGGTGGCGATGGCGGTGAAGAACAGCGACCGGCTCAGCGAGTTGGTGAACGACATCCTCGACCTCGAACGCCTCGACGCCGGCCGGCTACCGCTGGTACCCGAGGCCGTCGGTGCCCGCGCGCTCGCGGCGTCCGTCGTCGAGTCGCTGTCCGGCGCCGCACGGGCGGCTGACGTCCCCTTGCACCTCGAGGTCGACCAGTCGGAGCCGGACGCGCTCGTATGGGTCGACCCGCACCGTATGGCCCAGGTGCTGAGCAACCTGCTCGGCAACGCGGTCAAGTTCAGCGAGCACGGCTCGCCGATCCGCGTGCGGGTCGCCGGCGACGCCGAGACCGTCACGATCTCCGTCGCCGACTCCGGCCGCGGGATCCCGGCCGACCAGCTCGACGCGGTGTTCGAGCGGTTCGGCCAGGTCGACGCCGGCGACTCACGGCGTGACAGCGGAACCGGCCTGGGCCTGGCGATCGCGCGCGAGATCACGATCCGCAGCGGCGGCGAGATCACCGTGTCGAGTACGGTCGGAGTCGGCACGACGTTCACCGTCGCCCTGCCGCGCCACTACGACGACGAGGAACAACCGGCCCCCGAGCCCGTTCCCGCGGATGGGAGCCTTCGGTGAGGCGACGGATCGTCGTGGTCGACGACGACGACGACGTCCGTCGGCTGTTGGTCATGAGCCTGGCGCGAGTCGGCGGGTACGACGTGCGCGAGGCGGATTCGGGCGCTGCCTGCCTGGCCGAGCTCGAGCGTGACCTCCCCGACCTCGTCGTCCTCGACGTGATGATGCCGGTCCTCGACGGCCCGGCGACCTTGGAGCTCATCCGCACCCACCCACTGACCGAGCACCTGCCGGTGGTGTTCCTCACCGCCGGCGTCGTCGACTCCGATATCGAGCGTCTGCGGACGCTGCCGGTCTCCGGCGTCCTGCGCAAGCCGTTCGACCCGATGGCGCTGCCGGGCCAGGTCGCCGCGATCGCGGGCTGGTAGGTCGGCCGCCGCGCTGACGTAGGCTGCCGAAGTGCCCACCGCGCGCCTGACCGCCACCGTCCTCGCCGGATCGCTGCTCCTCCTCGCCGCGTGCGGGTCACCGTCGCCCGACGCGCCGACGACGACGTCGCCGGCCCCGTCGTCGGTCCCGTCCTCGGCCAGCGCGAGCCCGACGGTCGAACCGACGCCCGAACCGTCCGCCGCGGGTCCGACGACGACGGTCGCCGCGACGACCGTCGGCATGCACGTCGCCGGGGTCCAGGACGGCGCGTGGCCCGATCGCAACGTCCCGTTCGGCGCGCTGCGGCTGTGGGACTCGGGCACCGCGTGGTCCCAGGTCGAATCGACGAAGGGCACCTACAACTGGACTCTGCTCGACCGCGCGGTGAAGAACGCCGAGGCGCACAAGGTGAAGAACGTCCTGCTGGTCCTCGGCTCCACGCCGACGTGGAACGCGCGCAAGGTGAAGCCCACCGACTACCCCGTCCCCGGCGCGGCGTCCGCACCCAAGGACGTCACCGCGTGGGACGACTTCGTCCGCGCCGTCGCGACCCGGTACAAGGGCCGGATCCAGGCGTACCAGGTCTGGAACGAGGCGAGCTTGGGGATGTTCTGGAACGGGTCGCCAGAACTCATGGCCGACCTCACCAAGCGCGCGTACGACATCGTGAAGCAGGTCGATCCGAAGGCCACGGTGGTCGCGGCGAGCACGACGGTGCGACTGGACGGGGCGTTCACCCGCTTCTTCGGCCGGTACCTGGCGGCCCTGGGCGACCAGGGTTGGCCGGTCGACGTGTTCGCCGCGCACATGTACCCCAACAGTCGCGGGGACACCGATGTCCGCCGGTCGTACATCGGTGCGGTGCACGACGCCCTCGCCGCCGCCGGCGCCCCGGACCGGCCGGTGTGGGACACCGAGTTGAACTACGGCCTCGCCGGTCCGGGTCCGACGAACCCCCATCAGGTCATCGCCGGGGCCAAGGCCCGCGACTGGGTCGTGCAGACGATGTTCGACTCCCTCGCCGGCGGGATCGCCCGGACGTACTGGTACATCTGGACCCCACAGGCCTACCCGCTGCTCGGCCTCCAACTGACGAACGGGTCCGGTGGAGCGGCCGGGCTGCGGGTGTTCGAGCAGTGGGCGGTGGGTGCGTCGACCACCGGCTGCGTCGAGCAGGTTGACGTCGTTCAGTGCCCGTTCGACCGGGCCGGCGCGACGTCGATCGTCGTGTGGGCGCAGGCCGGCAGCCCCACGCTGACACCCCCGGACGGATTCACGCAGGTGTGCACTACCGCGAACCGTTGCACGCCGATCACGGGCCCGGTCACGCTCTCGGCGACGCCGGTGCGTCTGGTCCCGTAGACCGTCGTCGCGCGGCTGCCACCACCTCGGCCTCGGTGCCGACCGCCGGGGTCCAGATGGTAGGTTCTTCCCCGCGCGCCGCTAGCTCAATGGCAGAGCAGCTGACTCTTAATCAGCGGGTTCGGGGTTCGAGTCCCTGGCGGCGCACCCGGGCAGGGCTACTGACCTGCGGCTGCTTCTCGAACAGATCAGGCCAAGCGGCGTGGCCGAGGCCGAGCCACCGGTGAGTTTCGTGCTCACGGGTGGCACCAGCCTGAGGCGGGCCTTCGGGATCGTTGACCGGTTCGTCCTCCCGCGAGCTGGTGACCAAGGTCGGCCTCGCCGACCACGGCATCACCGTGCCGAAGTGCCGGTGTTGAGGTTTGACCCGGTCCGCGGCCAGGGAACCGAGTCAAACCTCAACACCGGCGACGAACCGGTCGCGCCGCTGCAGGTCGATGATTCTGCCGATGGGCGCGTGCGATCATTCGCCATGACGATTCCCGTTTCCATCGCCGTCGCGATGTTCACCGTCACCGACCAGGACGAGGCCGTCGCCTTCTACACCGACCGGCTCGGCTGGGAGGTCCGCTCGGACGTGACCTGGGGGCACGGCGACGGTGCCGGCCGATGGGTCGAGGTCGCCCCACCGGGATCGACGGCGCGCCTGGCGCTCAACCCGCCGATGGGCGGGCAGCCCGGCGGCGGGTCGATCGGCGTCGCCGCCGCCGACCTCGACGCCGAGCGGGAGCGCCTGCGGGCCGCCGGCATCGAGCCGACCAACGAGATGCCCGGCGGCGGTCCGGTCCCGGCGATGTTCGCCATCCACGACCCCGACGAGAACTGGATCTGGGTCGTCGCGCGTTGACCACGATGACCGAGTCCGACCGGGATCGATTGCCCGTGTCGTGGTTCGAGTTGTTCTACGACCTCGTCGTCGTCGCCGGCCTCGTCGGCATCAACGGCTCGTTCCTCACCGATCCCGACCCACGGATGGCCGCGACCGCCACGTCGGCCACCGCCGCCCTGTACGTCGCGTGGCTGCTGACGACCCTGGTCAACAACCGCTTCCCCGACACCGACGCCACTCGCCGCGTGCTCATGCTGTGCCAGATGGCGTGCGTCGTCGTCGCCGCACTCGCCGTCGACCAGCGCGAGGGCCTGCGAGGTGTGCACGGCCTGATCGCGTTCGCGGTCGCACTGCTCACCGTCGGCGCGATGATCGTCCATGCGACCCGCGGCGCCCGGCCGATGACGCGGGCGGATCGGATCGCCACCGTCGCGGTGAGCGCCGGCGCGGTACTCGCGGTCGTGGCGACCGCGTGGTCCCCGCAGTGGCTGTGGGCCGGGCTGCTCGCCGCCTCGGAGGTCGCCGCCGTGCCGATCGTCATCGCCTGGCGCGACGTCGGCCTCGAACCCCGACATCTCGGCGAACGGATGGGGCTGCTCGTCCTCATGGTCCTCGGCCTGGGCTTCGGCCAGCTCGTCGTCGACCTGTCCGGGGCGGACACGATCCCCGACGTGCGCTTCTTCGTCCTGATGTTCGTCCTGATGTTCGTCGTGTGGTGGCTGTACTTCGGTCTGGACCTCACCGAGGACTCGACCTGGGTCGGTCGGCCGTCGTGGTACCTGGCCCACTTCCTGCTGGTGGTCGGCATCGCCGGAATCGGCGACGTCATGGCCGCGCTCAGTGCCTCCCAGTCGCGTGGACCACTGGTCGACGGCGCCGCGTACCTCGGCCTCACCGTCGCCGCGCTGCTGTTGGGCATCGCTGCTCTGGTGCGAGCACACGACCGCCTCGGCCGCATGGGCGTCGGCGTGCTGGTCGGGACCGCGATCGCCGTCGTCGTCTACGACGCCGTCGCCGACGTCACCGACGCGCACGACCTGCGGCTGGCCGCGCTGATCAGCACGGTCGCGGTGACCGTCGCCGCCCTCGCACTGGCCACCGTGCGGCGGCGCCGAGACGCTTCTGATCTCGAAACGACATCTCGAAATACAAGACAAGTGCCCTAGTCCTGCCTAGGCTGCCCGGATCCACACCGGGACGTTGGTCCCGGTGGTACTCGCCACCTGGAGGAGGAACCATGAGCGAGCACCTGACCCGGCGGGGCTTCCTGGGCCGGTCCGCGGCCGTCGCCGGCACGACGGTCGTCGCCGTCGGCCTCGCCGATCTGCTCACGAACACCGCAACCGCCGCAGCCGTCGACCCCGACCAGCGCGCTCGTGGCCGGCTGCGCGCCGGCGCGTCACCGTACGGGGCGTTGCGTCCCACCGCGGACCAGTCCGGCACCGCCTGGCTCGCGCTACCGGCCGGATTCCGCTACGTGACGTTCAGCCACACCGGCACGCCGATGTCCGACGGGACGTTGACCCCGCAGAACCACGACGGAATGCGGGCCTTCCGCGCGATCGGCAAGAACGGCGGCCACGTCGTGCGACTCGTGCGCAACCACGAGATCACCGCGAGCAAGCCGTCGGCGAACGTGCCGTTCCCGGTGACCGGACCGGAGGACGTCCGGTACGACGCGCTCGCCAAGGGCGGCACGGTCACCGTCGACTTCGACCTGCGCACCGGCCGCGTACTACGCGACCACGTCAGCAGCGCCGGCACGCTGTACAACTGCAGCGGCGGCGTCGGCCTCGACGGCCGGACCTGGCTGACGTGCGAGGAGACGACGCACGGCAAGAACCGCGGCTACGCCCAGGACCACGGGTACGTCTTCCAGGTGCCGGTGAGCACGCCCGATGGCCTGCCCCGCAAGGGCGAGCCGATACGGGCGATGGGCCGGTTCAATCACGAGGCCGTCGTGGCCGACCCGCGCACGGGGATCCACTACCTCACCGAGGACCGGTTCGGGTCGGCGTGCGGGTTCTACCGGTTCGTCCCGAACAACCCGCGGAACCTGATCGAGGGCGGCACGTTGCAGATGCTCGCGATCGCCGGCCAGGACCACTACGACACGCGCAAGGGCCAGCGCGTCGACCGCGAACTGCCCGTGCGGTGGGTCACGATCCCCGAGCCGGACGCCGGGTTCGACGACACCGGCGACTTCACTAAGACCCCCTACCGGATGGCCCTGGGCAAGGTCAGCGGCCAGGGGTTCGCCGGCGGCGCCGCCGCGTTCGACCGGCTCGAGGGCGCGATCTGGTCGGGCAGCTCGGTGTTCTTCACCTCGACCAGCGGCGGCGACGTCCCGCAGAACGCGCCCAACGCGTTCCTCGACGAGTTCAGCGGCGCCGAGTACGTGCCCGGGTACGGCCAGGTATGGGAGTACCGGCCCGGACGTCGCGGCGGGGGGACGCTCCGGCTGGCGTACGAGTCCCCCGGCAACACGGTCCTGGACTCCCCCGACGGAGTGACGATGACACCGCGCGGCGGGCTGCTGTTGTGCGAGGACGACACGGCGTGGACCGACGGTGACACCCACCCGCTCGCGCCGGGGATCATCAACCCCAACCGCCTGGTCGGGCTCGGGCCGAACGGACGCGCCTTCGACTTCGCGGTGCAGATCGTCCCGCTGACCCCGAACGCCGAGAAGGGCGGGTCGACGAGCAACGAGTTCGCCGGCGCGACGTTCAGCCCGGACGGGTCGACGCTGTTCGTCAACCTCTACGGCAACGGCGAGGCGGGTACCGGGATGACCGCGGCGATCACCGGCCCCTGGCGGCGCGGACCGCTGTAGTCCCGCGGCCGCGCGCGCCTCGGGCACCGGCGACTACAGATACAGCCCGGTGCCCGAGGTGCTGTGCCGGCTCGCGGCGACCGCGTGCACGTCGCGCTCGCGCAACAGCACGTAGTCGATGCCCTGCAGTTCGACCTGACCGCGGTCCTCGGGCTCGAACAGGACCCGGTCGCCGACCTCCACGCTGCGCACGTTAGGCCCGACCGCGACGACGCGCGCCCACGACAGGCGCCGGCCGACCTGCGCGGTCGCCGGGATGACGATGCCGCCCATCGAACGCCGCTCGCGTCCGTCGGCGTCCTCACGGACGAGCACGCGATCGTGCAGCAACCGGATCGGGACGGAACCGTCCGGCCGGGGCGTGGTGTCCGGACTCGCGGCCGGGTCGGTGTCGGTCGTCGGCATCGGGCTAGCGCCTGCGCAGGACGCGGCGGACGACGACGAACCCGACGACGACGCCGACCGCGATCACGACCCGCTCGGGTCGGACACCGCCGTACTCGTCGGTGAACCACCCCAGGGCCGATCGGCCGGCCCGCTTCGCCAGGGCCGGCGGGGTCGTCGCGGCTCGCAGTTCGCCCAGCGACGCGACCAGGTCTGCGCGGGCGGCGGCGATCTCGGCCTGCAGGGCGCCCGGACTCGCGGCCGTGGGCGGCGCTAGGGCAGCGTCGGTCATAGCCGCACACCCTACGCGACCGGGCCGATTCGTCCTCGGTCGCCGTGGCCGTCCGGCAAGATGGTTCCGCCCGCACCCGACAGCCGACTGGAGGATCCATGCGCCTGGCCCCCGGTGATCCCGCCCCCGACTTCGACCTCGAGGACCAGTCCGGCGACCGCGTCCGACTCGCCGACCTGCGCGGGCAGCGCGTCGTCCTGTACGCCTACCCGGCCGCGATGACGCCGGGGTGCACCACTCAGGCATGCGACTTCCGCGACAATCTCGCGGCCTTCACCGGCGACGGGTACACCGTGCTCGGCCTGAGCCCGGACAAGCCCGCGAAGCTCACGAAGTTCGCCGAGCGGGACGCGCTGCCGTTCCGCCTGCTGTCCGACCCCGACAAGACCGTCCTCGCCGAGTACGGCGCCTTCGGCGAGAAGAAGCTGTACGGCAAGGTCGTCACCGGTGTCATCCGGTCGACGTTCGTCATCGACCCCGACGGGCGGATCGAGCACGCGTTCTACAACGTCAAGGCGACCGGCCACGTCGCCAAGCTCATGCGTGACCTCGGGGTAGGGGCGTGAGGGCACCGGTCGACGTCGTCGAAGCCGGCCTCGTCGACGCCGACGCGGTCGAGCGGTACCGCGCGGACGGCTGCGTCGTCGTGCGCGGCCTGTTCGATCCCGACGAGGTCGAGACGCTGCGCACCGGGATCGAGCGCAACCTCGCCGACCCCGGGCCGCTCTTCGCGGTCGCCAGCCGGGCCGACGACCCCGGCCGGTTCGTCGAGGACTTCTGCAACTGGCAGCGGATCGAGGAGTTCGGACGGATCGCGTTCGACTCCCGGGCGGCCGACGTCGCGGCGGCGCTCATGGGTGGGCGGACGGTTCGGCTGTACCACGACCACCTGCTGGTCAAGGAGCCGGGCACGCGCCAGCCGACGCCGTGGCACCAGGACCAGCCGTACTACAACGTGGACGGGTTCGACAACGTCTCGATGTGGGCGCCGGTCGACCCCGTCGCCGCGGAGTCGACCTTGGAGTTCTGGGCCGGCTCGCACCGCGCCGGCTGGCTGATGCCGCGCACGTTCCTCAGCGAGCAGGCCCGGTGGTTCCCCGAGGGATCGCTCGGCGAGATCCCCGACATCGAGGCCGACCGCGCCGCGTACGACATCCGCGCCTGGCCGATCGAACCCGGGGACGCCGTGTTCTTCCACATGCTCACCGCGCACCACGCCTACGGCGTGCCCGGGACCGCACGACGCCGGGTCTTCTCGCTGCGGTTCCTCGGCGACGACGCCACCCACGCGCCCCGCACGTGGCGCACGTCGCCGCCGTTCGAGACACTGGCCGACGAACTGCCGGCCGGCGCCGCGATGGACCACCCGCTGTTCCCGGTGCTGCGCCGGGCACCGGGGGAACCGCCGGCTACCCCGCGTCGATCTGCATGACGACGGCCTTCGGCTCGGTCATGAACTCGCGGCTGTAGTTGCCGCCCTCGCGGCCCATCCCGGAGTCGCCCACCCCGCCGAACGGGGCACGCAGGTCGCGGATGAAGAAGCAGTTGACCCAGACGGTTCCGGCGCGCAGCGCGGCCGCCATCCGGTGGGCGCGGGACAGGTTCTCGGTGAAGACCATCGCGTTCAGGCCGTACCGCGTGGCGTTCGCGAGCGCGAGCGCCTCGGCCTCGGTCTCGAACTTCGTCGCGACGACGACCGGCCCGAAGATCTCCTCGCGGACGACGCGGGCGTCGGCCGGGGCACCGGTGATGATCGTCGGCCTGACCCCCCACCCCTCGGCGAGCCCGCCGGTGATGACCTGGCCACCGCCCAGCGACGCCGGGTCCAGGTAGGACTGCACCTTGGTGAAGTGCTCCTTGCTCGCGAGCGCACCGGAGAACTGGGTCCCCTCGTCCTTGGGGTCGCCGACGACGAGTGCCTCCGCGGCCGACTTGTACCGGCGCACGAACTCGTCGTAGATCCCGGCCTGGACGTACAGCCGGGAGCCGGCCAAGCAGACCTGCCCGGCGTTGCGGAAGATCGACTCGATCGCCCAGTGGACGGCGTTGTCGAGGTCGGCGTCGTCGAAGACGATGTTCGCGCCCTTGCCGCCGAGTTCCAGGCTGACCGGGGTGAGGTTCGCCGCCGCGACGGCGGTGATGACCTTGCCCGTCCCGGACTCCCCGGTGAAGGTGATCCGGTCGACGTCGGGGTTGGTGGTCAGCGCCGCCCCCGCCGAGTCCGGCCCGTAGCCGTGGACGACGTTGAGGACGCCCGGCGGGAAGCCCGCCTCGATCGCCAGTCGGGCGACGAGGGTCATCGACACCGGCGTGTCCTCGGCGGGCTTTAGCACCACCGTGTTGCCCCAGGCCAGCGCCGGGGCGATCTTCCAGGTCGCGAGCATGATCGGGAAGTTCCACGGCGAGATCGCCGCGACGACGCCGGCCGGGTCGTAGCGGGTGTACGCATGATGTCCGGTGTCCATCGGCAGACACTCCGCGGCGGTGATCCGCGCGTGGTCGGCGAAGAACCGGAAGTTCCACACACTGCGTGCGACGTCGTGGCGCGCTTGCACGATCGGCTTGCCCATGTCGCGGGTGTCGGCCATCGCCAGTTCCTCGGCGTGCTCCTCCATCAGGTCGGCGAGCCGGTGGATGAGCGCGTGCCGCGCGTCGTAGCCCATGCGGGGCCACGGGCCGGTGTCGAACGCCCGCCGCGCCGCGGCGACCGCCCGATCGGCGTCCTCCTTGCCACCGCAGGCGATCGTCGCCCACACCTCGCGCGTGTACGGGTCGACGTCGTCCATCGTCGCACCGCCGATCGACGCGACCTCCTGACCGTCGATGACGTGCCCGTAGAACTCCATGGCCTGCTTCCCCTTCGGTCGGAATGCGGTTATCGGACGCCGACGCCGGCGAGATCGCCCAGATCGCGCTCCTGGGCGATCTGCAGCGCGATGTCGATGATCATGTCCTCCTGGCCGCCGACGTACCCGGCTTCGCCGCCCCGCTGGAGGATCTCGTGCGCCGGCACCCCGTAGCGGGCCGCCGCACGCTCGGCGTGCAGCA
>CAYMNG010000002.1:0-24807 GCA_964391765.1 uncultured Bifidobacteriaceae bacterium
AACGGCCAGGCGCTCGGCTTCTGCGTCATCGCCCAGGCCGGCGGCACGGTCGCCAACACGGACTTCGCCCTGCCCGGCACGCTCCAGGACGGGGAGGACGGCCTCGTGCTCTATGACGCGTCCAGCAACATTCTCGATGCCGTGGCGGGGGGCAGCGCCGGCGACCTGACCACGGATGACCCCGGCACGGTCACCACCGGCGTGATGGCGGTCGTCGAGGTCGCCGCGGCCGCGGGGGAGGACCCCGATCGGGTCCTGCGGTACGCCGGCGCGCTGGAGCACGCCTCCGAGCATCCGATCGCGCGGGCCGTCGCGGCCGCGGCGACCAGCCGCTTCGGCGACCTGCCGGCGGTCGAGGGCTTCACCAACGTCGAGGGACTCGGCGTACAGGGACTGGTCACCGACGCCCAGGCGCACGCGGTCCTCGTCGGTCGCCCGCAGTTGCTCGCCGACTGGTCCCAGCACCTGCCGGCCGACCTCGAGGAGCGGTTCGCGGCGGCGGTCTCGCGCGGCCAGACCGCGGTGGCGGTCGGCTGGGACGGCGCCGCGCGCGGGATCGTCGTCGTGGCCGACGAGGTCAAGGCGACGTCCGCTCAGGCGATCGCCGACCTGCGCCGCCTGGGGCTGACGCCGATCCTGCTGACCGGCGACCATGCCGCGGTCGCGAGCACCGTCGCGGCCGCCGTGGGGATCGATCCGGACAACGTGATCGCCGAGGTCCTGCCGGCGGACAAGGTCGCCGCGGTCGCGGACCTGCAGGCGCGCGGTCGGACCGTCGCGATGGTCGGCGACGGGGTCAACGACGCGGCCGCGCTCGCCCAGGCGGACCTCGGGCTGGCGATGGGTACCGGGACCGATGTCGCGATGGAGGCGTCGGACATCACGTTGGTCCGGGGCGACCCGCGCGCGGCGGCCGACGCGATCCGACTGGCCCGGCGCACGCTGGGCACGATCAAGGGCAACCTCTTCTGGGCCTTCGCCTACAACGTCGCGGCACTGCCGTTGGCCGCGGCCGGACTGCTCAACCCGATGATCGCGGGCGCGGCGATGGCGTTCTCGTCGGTCTTCGTGGTGTCCAACAGCCTTCGTCTGCGCGCGTTCCGGGCCGGGGACGCGGCTACCCTGACCTCGTGAGCGAGTACACGCAGGTCCCGAGCGGTTCGCCGGTCCAGCCGGCAGGACAACCCGCCGAAGCCGGATACGTGGGGGCGAGCACGGCGAGCCTGCGCGGTGAGATCCGCTTTCTGCGGGTCCTGCTGTACGGCTGTCTGGCGCTGCTGGTGCTGCTGACGGTCAGTGCGGGCCTGGCGCTGGCCGCCCTGGGCAACCGCCTGACCGACGTGCAGGCGCAGGTCGCCGCGGCTGCGGCCGCCGCGCCCGCGCAGCCCGCCGCCGCGCCCGTGCAGCCCGCCCCGGCGCCGACCAGCGCCGGCCTGGGCCCGGCCGCCGCGCTGACCGGAGTCGACCTGCCGGCCGGTGTCGACCCGACCGGGGCGATCCTCATCGGGGACCCCGGGGCGTCGACGGTGATCGAGACCTACATCGACTACCAGTGCCCGTTCTGTCAGCGGTGGGAGGCCCAGCACGGCACGGCGTTGATCGACCGCGCGCTGCAACCGGGATCGGGTCTGCTGATCAAGCAGTACAACATGGCCTTCCTCGGCGAGACCGCTCCGACGCTGGACCCGGCCGGTGCGTCGGCCCGGGCCGCGAGTGCGGCGGCGTGCGTCGTGAACCACGACGGCGCCGACGTCTTCGCGACGTTCTCCCGGTCCGTCTTCGCGGCCGCCGACCCGACCGAGCCGCCCGGGCAGTTCACCGCGGCAGTCCTGACCGACCTGGCGCGCAAGGCCGGTGCCTCCGCCGCGGCGATCGCGTGCATCGACGCACAGACGTACGTGCCGTTCGTCGCCGCGACGACCCAGTCGGCGTTCACCCGCGGGGTGACCGGCACCCCGACCGTGCTCATCGACGGCGTCGCGGTGGCCGACTCGTTCGGCGATCCGCGACTGGCCCAACTGGCCGCCGGCTCCTGATCCACCCGGGCGCGGGAACGGGCCTTCGTCGGCGTGCGTCCCACGGACGGTCGGTCGCCGCACCGGCGACCCGCACGCTCTACCGAAGGAGCATCGTGAACCGACGTCTTGCCCTGCTCGCTCCCGCGGCCGCCGTGGTCGCCGTGCTGCTGACCGCGTGCTCGCCGTCGACGACGGTGGTCTCCGGTGACACCGGACGCAACGTGGTCGCCGTGTCCGCGACCGGTCAGGCCGACGCCGTCCCCGATGCGGCCAAGGCCTCGCTGACGGTCTCGACGTCCGACCCCGCCGACGCTCGCGCCGCCCAGGCGGCCGCGGCGAAGGCGACGACCGCGGTCCTGGCCGCGCTGAAGTCCGCCGGGATCGCGGAGGCGGACATCGCCACGCAGGGGATCGGCGTCGGGCCGACCTACAACTACACCAGCGGTGGCGGACAGGAGCTCACCGGATACGAGGCGTCGCAGACCATCCAGGTGACGCTACGCGACCTGGCGACCGCCGGCGCGACCCTCGACGCGGTCGTCGCGGCCGGCGGGAACGCCGTCCGGATCGACTCGCTCGCACCGTACGTCGTCGACCCCACCGTCGCGGCGAACGCCGCCCGTGCCCAGGCGGTCGCGGTCGCGCAGAAGCAGGCGGAGCAGTACGCGAAGCTGCTGGGCTTCACCCTCGGTCCGGTCGTGTCGGTCTCGGAGTCGGCCAACAACGTCGCCCCGGTGCCGTACGCGATGGCTGCCGACGCCGGCGCGGCCGAGAAGGTGACGACCCCGATCCAGCCGGGGACGACACAGGTGTCGGTCACCGTGAGCATCTCCTGGGCGATCAACTAGACCGCGGCGTCGGCCGGGACCGGCCCGCACGCACCGGCCGGTCCCGGTCCGCACGCACCGGCCGGCGCTGCTGGCAGGATCGGGCCGTGACCGGCCCGTACGCGACCGCGGTGATCGTGGCCTCGCTCGTGCTCTGCGCGGGGGCGATCGCGCTGCTCGTCGCGGACAAGTCCCCCGGCCCGGGCGCGTGGTGGCTGCTCGGGGCACTCGAGGTCGGTGTCCTGGGCTTCGTGGCCTGGGGCGTGGCCAGCCTCGTGACGACGACCGAGCCGGTCCCGGTCGCGGAACTGGTCGGCTACCTGTTCGGGTTGGCCGTCGCGATCCCGGCGGCCGCGTGGTGGATCCGGGACGAACGCACGCGGGCGGCGGCCGGGGTGCTCGTCGTCGTCCTGCTCGTCGTGCCGTTCCTCGTGGTCCGGGTGCAGCAGATCTGGGCGGGTGCCGGTGGCTGACGGGTCGACGTCGACCGGGTTCGGCCGGGTGCTCGTGGTGGTCTACGCGGTCTTCGCGGTCGCGGCGACCGCGCGGTCGGCCGTGCAGATCGCGACGCGGTTCGACGACGCGCCGACGGCCTACGTGTTGTCCGCCGTCGCCGCCGTCGTGTACATCGTCGCGACCGTCGCGCTCGCGCGCGGAGACCGGGGATCGCGTCGGGTCGCGGGCGTCGCGATCGGTGTCGAGCTCGTCGGCGTGCTCACCGTCGGGGCGCTGAGCCTGGCGGACCCGGCCGCGTTCCCGGCCGCCTCGGTCTGGTCCGGCTTCGGCTCCGGCTACGGGTTCGTCCCGCTCGCGCTGCCGATCGTCGGCCTGTGGTGGCTGTGGCGCACCCGCCCCGGGCCGGCGCCGGGGGTCAGGTCGTCGGCCGAGTGAGGAGCATCGCGCAGACGAGGACGACGAACCCGCCGGTCAGGCCGGCGACGACGGCCATGGCCGAGTACACCGGGTCGGTTCGTCCGAGCAGCGGGTTGACCACGATCGGCAGCGCGAACAGTCCGTACAGGACGACCGGCTGTGCCATGAACCCGCGGGGGACCGGGCGGGCGACCAGCGCGGCCGTCGCGGGCCGGGCGACCAGCAGGCCGAGCGCGACGGCGCAGACCGTCATGGTCGCGACCCAGCCGACGAAGTTCTGACCCGGGACGCCGAAGTAGGCGAAGTCCCCGCCCCACGTCCACTCGCCCAGGACCGTGGAGTTGATGGGATCGAAGGCCAGATCGGTCAAGGTCGCGAGGAACCCGGCGATCAGCGCCGTGAGCACGAGACGTGGTCCGGTGATCGGGGTCGTGTACCCGGCCGCACCCCCGCATGCGAGCACGCGCGCGAGGACGAACGAGGTGTAGCCGATCGAGACGTAGGCGAGCATGACCAGCGGCGGCACGCCGGACAGGACCGGGCCCAGCATGGTCGGGGAGTAGTGGTACGGGCCGAACACCACACCGGTGTGCACGCCGAGCCACTCGGAGCCGAACGAGATCGCGAACACCACGACGAGGGCCAACGCCGCCGTGCGCGCGCGGGTCCACGTCGCCAGGTGCACCAGCGCGAACACGACCTGCGCCTCGGCGAGGACCGCCTGCAGTGCCGGGTTCGCGTCGGGCGGCAAGAAGGCGGTCGACGCGGTCGCCGCGAGCAGCAGCCACAGGACGGTCGTGCGCCGGCGCGACACATGGCCGTTCGCGCTCGGCGCCGGCGCGGTCACGGGTGCCGGGCTCACGCCGGCGCTTTCACGTTGTCGCGGTTCACGCCGGCGCGTCGCCGGATCCGACCTGGCCCGGCGGCGTTGCCGGGGTGCGCGGTTCGCCGGTCAGCTCGGCCTTGATCGCGTCGAGCAGCCGCGCGGTCGCCGTGCGGGTCGCCTCGGCGACCTGCGGGTCCGTCGTCGTCGCGTCGAGGTGCTCGATCGCGGTCGTGAACGCGGCGCCGACCTGGTCGGCGGCGCTGTCGGCCGCGCCGGTCGCCGAGGAGATCGCGGTCCCGGCGTCCTTGGCGTGCACGGTCAGTTGGCGGCCCAGGCCGCGGAAGGCCGCGCCGACGCCGGCCCAGTCAGCCGTCGCGCGCGCGGGGGAGTCGTCCGGCTGGTTCGTCATGTCGCTCTCCGATCGATGGGGCCGACCTCCAGCATCGCACGTCGGGGACCTCAGGAGACCGACGTCACCACGACCCGCCGCCGCCACCGCCGCCGCCGCCGCCGGACGACCCGCCGCCGCCCGATCCGCTGCCGGAGCCGCTGCTCGGTGCGACGGTCGCGCTGGCCAGCGACGACGTGCCGGTGGACAGGAACGAGTCCATCAACGAGATGTCGGCCACGTGGTAGCCCGAGGTGCTCAGGTCCTCGGGTGTCAGGTCGGGGAACGCCCCGATCCAGGACTTCGACAGGTCGAAGATCACCGCGAACGGCAGCATCGTCGCGAAGATCGCCCGGGGTTGGAGTCCGGACCGCAGGGCGAACTCCCGGCGGGCCGCCGCCGGGTCGGCGTCGAGCACCTTGCGCAGGCCGTTGACCTTGGCCAGGAAGACCGCCGACTGCTGCGTCTCGCGGCGGGGGGTGATGGTCCGGGCGAGGACGAACGCGAGGAGGCCGGCGCCGCCCACCGTGAACAAGGCCGCGGTGATGAACGGCTGGCCGAAGAACGAGGACAAGAACGCCGTCAGCAGGCCGAGGACGGATACCAGGCCGAGGGCCCGCCAGCGCCGGTCGGGTGCGTCCCCGGTGGGGTTGCGGCGACCGGCCGCCTCCTGCTCGCGGACCAGTTCGCGGAAGACTGTCGCCCACCCCTTGGCCAGGGTCTGGTCGTAGCTGGCCAGGGAGGCCGACTTCCTGCCCTTGAGGATGAGCGCGAGGGTCTCGTCCTCCCACGGGCGGGTGGCGCCGCCGGCGCCGGTCCAGGTGACCGTCAGCTCCTTGCGCGCCGACGCCGCCACGGTGATCCGGCCGCGGGCCGCGAGGTCGAGCACGGTGGCCAGGAGCGGCCGCGCGGCTGTCGCGGAGCCGGCACCGCGCCACGCGGCGGCCACCTCGGCCGGGGTCAGGTCGTCCGGCGGCCCGTACTGCGCGGGGGCACCGGGCACGACGACGCCCCTGTCCCGGCGGCGGTGGGCGACGGCGAAGGCGACCGGCACCGCGACGATGACCGCGCCGGGGATGAGCGCGAGGGCGACACCGGTGCCCGGGTCCGAAGGCAGGCCCTGCTGGATGTTCTCGTGCGGCGCAGTGGTGAACGCGGCCGCCGGGAACGTCACCGCCCCGGTCAGCGCCTCGTGCGGGTACAAGGAGACCGGGCCGAGCAGCGCCCGGTCCTCGAGGGTGCGCGCCTGGCAGTCCGCGGTCGATCCGGCCGGCCCGTAGTAGCACTTCGCGCTGAGCACCGTGCCGGGTCCGATGACGACGCCCGACGCCTCGGCGATGGGCACGGTCCAGCCGGTGCCGACGAGGTCCCAGTACAGCTCGACGTCACCGGGGGCGACGCCGGCCGGGAACTGCGGATCCTCGACGTCCTGGGCGGTGATCGTCCGCAGGCCGTCGTGCACGGTGTACGCGATCAGGTACGTGTGCACCCCGGTGATCGTCCGGTTGGGGTCGCCGATCGTCAGTCGTCGGTACGGGCCCTCGTCGGTCGCCAGAAAGGGCACGTTGCCGCCGTCCATCAGGACGGCCGTGACGTCGATGTCGTACAGGCGCTTCTTGCCCAGGCCCAGCTCGTCGTACACCGGGATGTCGCGATAGATCCCGTGCCGGTAGGCGCCTTGGAAGTCGTAGACGATCGTCTCCACGATCCGCATCGAGGAGTCCGGCGCGACGATGGCGCCGACGGTGAGGTCGTTGATCTGCTCGGCCTGCACGGCCGGCGCGACGAGGAGCGGCGCCGCCACCGCGCAGAACGCCGCTGCGAGGATCCGGGTCGCGCGAGGCAGGCGCATCAGAACTCGACGGGTGGCGCGGTCCGCCGACCGGCGTCCGGCTCGGCGTACATCTCCCGTTCGTGCACGCCGGCCATCCCCGCGAACCACATCGACGGGATCGTGCGCAGCGCGGTGTTGAGCGTGACGACGGAGTCGTTGTAGTACTGCCGGGCGAACTGCAACTCGCCCTCGACCGACGCCAGCTGCGCCTGCAGGTCCCGGAATCCCGCGGTCGCGGTCAGTTGCGGGTACGCCTCGGCGACCGCGAACAGCCGGCCGAGCGCGGCGGTGAGGGCACCGTCGGCGGCGGCGGTCTGCGCGACGCCGGTCGCCGAGGCGGCCGTGGCGCGAGCGGCGGTGACCTCGCTCATCGTGCCGCGCTCGAAGTCGGCCGCGCCCTTGACCGTCTCGACGAGGTTGGGCACCAGGTCGGCGCGCTTGGACAGCAGCGTGTCGATGCCGGCCCACGCCCCCTGCGCGGTCACGTCCAGGCGACGCAGTCGGTTGAACTGCGTGATCGCGATGACGGCGAGGACGGCGACGACGACGAGGACGATGACGGCGATCATGGGACCTCCCGGGGTGTGCCCGAAGGCTATCGGCCGGTCGGTGGGCGGCGTGATGACTACGGCTGGGCGCTCAACCCGCCGTCGACGACGAGGCACTGGCCGGTGACGAAGCTTGACCCGTCGCCGGCGAGGAACGCCGCGGCCTCGGCGACCTCCTCCGGCCGGCCCCAGCGGCGCATCGGCACCCGATCGAGGACCGACGCCTCGACGGCGGCGTCCGAGCGCAGGAAGTCGGTGAGGTCGGTCTGGATCCACCCGGGAACCAGCGCGTTGGCCCGGATGCCCTGAGGGGCCGTCTCGATCGCCAGGCTCTGGGTCAGCGACACCAGCGCGGCCTTCGCCGCGCCGTAGTGCGCCATCATCGGCGACCCCCGCAACGCGGTCACCGAGGCCACGTTGACGATCGAGCCGTGTCCGCTGGCGATCAGGGCCGGCAGGCTGGCCTGGATGAGACGCAGGACCGAGTCGAGGTTGACGGTCATCGTCTTGCGCCACCCGGCGAACCGCAACTGCGCCACCGGGGCCATGAACGAGTTCCCGCCGGCGTTGTTCACGAGGATGTCCAGGCCACCGAAGTGCCCGACGGCGGCGGTGACGAGCGCGTCCGGCGCGTCCTCGGCGGTGACGTCGACGGTCACCGCCAGCGCGCGGCCGCCGGCGTCGGCGATGGCGGCGGCGACCTGCGCGAGGGCGTCGGGTGATCGGGCGCCGAGGACGACGGCTGCGCCGTCGGCCGCCAGGCGTCGGGCGATCGCGCTGCCGATCCCCCGGGACGCACCCGTGACGATCGCCGTACGTCCGGCGAGGCTGGCGGTCATCGGCGGCTCCTGGGTCGGCTCGGGTTCGCGATCCGAGGCTAGCGGGCGATGCGACCAGCGAGTAACCTACGGTACCGTAACCTACGGTCGAGTAAGTTCGGGAAGGGAGAGCGATGAAGGTGCAGTCTGCGGACCGGGCCGGTTCGGTGCGAGAGGTCGTGCTGTTCGGTCGAACCGTGTCGTACGTCGAGTGGGACGGGCCGGGGATCCCGATCGTCCTCGTCCACGGGATGGGATCCAGCGGGACGACGTGGGGATCGGTCCCCGCCGAACTCGGTGCCGCGCACCGGGTCATCGTCCTCGACCTGCCCGGTCACGGTCGGTCCGACGCCGGCCCGGGCGATTACAGCCTCGGGGCGCTGGCCTCGACCGTGCGCGACCTCCTGGACTGGTTGGGCATCGAGCAGGTCCACCTCGTCGGGCATTCCCTGGGCGGCGGGATCGCGATGCAGTTCGCGTACCAGTTCCCGACGCGGGTCGCGTCGATGACGCTGGAGTCCAGCGGCGGCCTGGGCCCGGACGCGGGGGTCGGCCTGCGCGCGGCCAGCCTGCCGGGTGCCGAACTGGTCCTGCGGATGCTGGCCAGCCGGCGCGTCCAGGACTGGGCGATGTGGACCGGGACCCGCCTGTCGGCGTTGGGCGTTCGCTCGGCCTCGGCCGCGGAGCGCGGGCTGGACCGGCTCGCCGTGCTCGGGGCACGCGACCGGCGCGACGCGTTCCTGGCGACCCTCCGCGCGGTCGTCGGCCCCCAGGGGCAGCGGGTCAGCGCGCTGGAGCGCCTGTCCCTCGTCGACGGCCGGCGCGTCCTCATCGTGTGGGGTGATCGCGACGCCGTGATCCCGGTCGAGCACGGCCACACCGCGCACGCGGCACTGCCCGGCAGCCGACTCGTCGTCTTCGGCGAGGCCGGTCACGAACCGCACACCAGCGACGGTCCGCGGTTCGCCGAGGTCGTCGCGGCGCACGTCGGTCACTGGGACGCCGTCGCCGTGGACTCCGCCGATCCGCGCACCGGTTCGTCGTCCGCCGTCTCGTCGCCCGCCATGATGGGCGCATGACGAACCAGCCGGACCCGTTCGATGACGTCGTGTTCGACGAGGAGTTCGTCGCCGGCGGTGCCGCGGAGGCTTCGGCCGACGAACGGCTGCGCCGGGTCCGGCGGATCGCCGCCGGCAACGATCGCCTGCGCGATGCCGGCGAGATCGCCGACGGCTCGGGCAAGCCGCGGTTCCACCGGGTGCGCCGGGCCGTGCCGTGGGTCGTCGTCGGTGGCGTGATCGCCGTGGCGATCGTCGTCGTCGCGTTGATCGCGCGCTGATGGCCGACGCGGATCCGGCCGCGACCGACGTCGACGTCGGCGACCGGGCCGCGGTCGGGACCGCGGACTTCGTCACCTGGTCCGAGTGGGCGCTGGCCCGCGTCGGCTTCCGCCCCACCAACACCCTCGCTCTGGTCGGAGTGTGCCGCGACGAGCTCATGCACGGATTCGAACGGGACGTCGCCGCGGTGTGGGGCAGGCCGTTCGAGATCGGGTCCCTGGCCGGGATGCTCTTCATCGGCCATACTGGCCTGCGTGCGGCCCTGAGCCACGCCCCGGGCGAGGACGGCCGTCACCGCCTCGCCGCATTCTGCTTCTCGCACATCGGGATCGACGCGGCCGGCCGCGTCGGTCGCGTGCAGCGTCGCGGACTGCTGCGGGCCTCGGCAGCCTGTGGCGCGCTGGTGGCGTTGCGCACCGCGCTGGCCGACGGCCAGCGCGTGTTCGACCTCGACCCGGCCGATCCGGAGCAGTCCCTGCTCGGCATGCGGCTGGCACCGCTGCTCGTCGGGTCGGCGGGCGTCTCCTCGGTGCCGTCGTTGCCGCGGATCACCTCCGCCGCAGCGCGTTGCGCCGCCACGGACCTGCGCGACCTGGTCGCCGCGATCGGCTCCGACGAGCCGGTCAACGTGGCCTACCTCAGCGGGATCGTGGTGCACGGCGCCGACGGGGTCGATCGCATCGTCGACGTGGCGGCCGAGGTCGTGATCGACCGCGCGCGGATCGACCTGGCCTTCTGACGAGGCGCGCGCCGGCACGCCGATCGGCTCACCTGTCGACCTTGAGGTTCCACCGCGTGTCTCGCGCCAGGACGCGGTACAGCCTCACGGTCGGCAGGTGGGCGATCTACCAGGCGGCGACGATCCGGTCCCGGCCCTGTTCCTTGGCCGTGTACAAGGCGACGTCGGCGCGCCGCAGGAGGCCCGGCCCGGACTCGCCGGTGTCGAGGACGGCGTAGCCGATCGAGACCGTGCGGTGCGGTGGCATCGCGGTGCGCAGTCGATCGAGGACGTCGGTGGCCTGGTCGGCGTCGACCCCGGGCAGCAGGACGGCGAACTCCTCGCCGCCGTAGCGGGCCAAGAACGCGTCGGCCGGCAGCGCGGCGTGCCAGGACCGTCCGCAGGCGGCGAGCAACCGATCGCCCGCCTGGTGGCCGTTCTCGTCGTTGAACGCCTTGAAGTGGTCCAGGTCCAGCATCGCGACCGTCAGCGGCCGGCCGGTCAGTTGCGCGGACTGCACCGCGCGCGTGATCTCGTGATCGAGCGTGCGCCGGTTGGGCAGCCCGGTGAGCGGGTCGGTGCGCGCCTCCCGGTCCAGCAGGGCGTTCTGGTGTCGCACCGTGGACAGAACCCGTTGGAGTCGCCAGACGACGAGCAGGATCACCGCGACCGACGCCAGCGTGAGCAGCCGCACCGACTCCGAGCCGATGCCCCAGGTCGTGACGACGAGCAGGATCGGGATCGTCAGGACGCCGGCGGCCAGCCCGACCAGCCGGACCGAACCGTCCGCCCGGGTCGGCCGTGGCGAGGTCTCGTCGAGCGTCCGCGCGCCCGGTGCCCACGGGGCGGCGGCCATGAACATGATCGCGGCCAGCAGCGTCGCGTCGAGCCAGGGCGGGGAGAAGTCCTCGGACCCGTTCTGGATGACGAGGTTGTACAGCAGGTCGCCGGTGAGGGTCACGAGGAAGCCGGCGATGAGCAACGTCATCGATATCGGCGCACGACCTCGGGCGACGACCAGGCGGATGAGCGAGGACAGGACGACGATGTCGAGGAACGGGTACGACAGGGCGATGACGATGCCCGCGTTCGTCTGCTCGGTGTCGGCGATGATCGGGCGAGCGATGAAGTACCCCACGACGGCGGCGACGGCGATCGTGATGACGAGGGTGTCGATCCCGGCGTCGAAGTCCCGGCCGGGGACGACCCGGCGGACGAGGACGAGCAGGCCGGCGATCGCGGACGCGTACGCGACCAGGTAGAGCGCGTCCGCCGGTCCGGGGAACGGTGGCTCGTCGACGATCCGCTGCTGCACGTCGTAGACGATGTCCGCGCAGACGGTGAGCGCGGCGTAGCCCCACAGGAGCCACCACACCGTCCGGGTTCGGCGCGGCATGCGGGCGACGGCGAAGAGGTACGCGGCGATCGCGACGACGCCGGCCCCGCGGGCCAGCAGGACCCACCCGAGCGTGTCGACCGGGAGGACGAGCAGCGACAGGCAGACCAGCAGTCCAGCCGTCAGCGCGGGCACCCATGCCCGCGCCCGCAGTCCCTCGCCCATGTCTCCTCCAGTCGGACCCACAGCCTAGGTCGCGACGACCCTCGAACCGGGCTGCGAATCGCCTGGTCGTCACCGATCGTCGCCTGGTCGTCACCGATCGACGTCCGATTACCGGCCGCCAACGTGCTCGTCGACCGACCCGGTCGCGAGAGGAATGTCACAGGGATCGGCACCGACATGCCGCCCAGATGTGGTGCAGATCACGGGATGAATCGGTCGCAAATAGGTGAAAACAGACAAAGCGCCCGACTGGCGGATCGACTGTCCGATTAGCAGATTGTCGTTGTCCTTCATAGACTTTCGGGTTGGATGGCGGCCTTCCCCCGGCCGTCCGGCGAAGAAGCAGGACCTTCGCGATGCCCCGGCGGTAGCCGCCGCCGGGTGCCGAGCGGCCAGCAACGGCAGCGACGTGCGACTCGTCGCTGGCGGGCGTTCGGCAGGAGAGCCAGGCGAGACGGACAGATGTGCTCGCTGCGGCCCGGACCCGCATCGCGGTCGCGCATCGGGTGGACCGATGCCGAACGATGAGGACGAATGTCAACAGCAAGAACCGTCCGGAGCGCGAAGCGCGCCGGCGTCGTCGCAGTCGCGGTGGCCCTCACCGCATCGATCGGCCCGGCGAGCGCGACCGCGATCGCCACGACGGCCGCACCGGCCGCGGTGGCCGCGCCGGCGGGTGCGGGGAACGACGTCGCGCCGGTCGCGGCGGTCGCGGCAGGCGTCCCGGCCGCGGCGCAGGTCACCGCTGCGACGACGGCGGCGCGGCGCCCGGTCTCGCGCCCGGCCACTCGGCCCAGTCGCGCGAGCGCGCAGCGCTCGCAGGCGCTGGCGTACGCGCGGTTCACCGCGTTCACGTTGCGCTCCAACCAGACTCGCGACATGCGCGGGGTGGAGCGCAGCATGTACCGCGGGCGGTACTACACCGCTGCGGCCGAGTCCAAGCGCCTGTGCATCGTGCGCCGGGAGAGCCAGGGGCACTACGACGCGGTCTCGCGCGGCGGCACGTACCGCGGCGCCTACCAGGTGTCGGCCGCGCTGGCGCGCGGTGCGACCTGGATGATGCTCAAGGAGCACAAGGCGCTCATGGGCACCGACTCCGCCAAGCGCACCATGGCGAAGCTGCGCGCGACGCCCATGAACCGCTGGCCGCGCTACTGGCAGGACGCCGCGTTCCACACGATCATCGACTACCGCGGCACGCTGTCCGGGGCCAAGCACTGGGCCGGCGGGCGCTGGCGCTGCTGACGAGCCCACCGCGCCCTGCCATGCTGTGCGCCGAATCGACCGGATCCACGGCCGATGCCCGGCACGGAGCGAAAGGACGTCTCGCGTGGCACGTCGGCTGCGGATCGTCACGGCGAACCTGAACGGCGTGCGGGCGGCGCTGCGGCGCGGGGGCCTGGCCTGGCTGGCCGCCGCGCGGGCGGATGTGATCTGCCTGCAGGAGGTGCGGGCGACGCACGAGCAACTGCACGCGGCCCTCGTCGACGGCGGACTGGGGACCTGGCACGTGTCGCACGCGCCGGCACCGCAACTGGGTCGGGCCGGCGTCGCCGTCCTGAGCCGGAGCCAGCCGCTGGCGGTGCGCGACCGCCTCGGGCTGGCCGGCATCGACGGTCAGGGCAGGTGGATCGAGGTCGACCTCGAGACCGCGGCCGGACCGCTGACGGTCGCGTCGGTGTACGTCCACACCGGCGAGGCCGACACTGCGCGGCAGGTCGACAAGTACGCGTTCTTGGCCGACATGGACCGCCGGATGGAGTCGTTGCGTCGATCGGCCGCCCGGCGATCCGGCCACGCCGTGGTCTGCGGTGACCTCAACGTCGCGCACCGCGAAGTGGATATCAAGAACTGGAAGGGGAATCGGGACAAGGCCGGATTCCTGCCGGACGAACGCGCGCACCTGGACACCTGGCTCGCGCGGCACTGGCGCGACCTCGGGCGCGAGCACGGCGGTGCCGGTCCGGGGCCGTACACCTGGTGGAGTTGGCGCGGGCAGGCGTTCGACAACGACGCGGGGTGGCGGATCGACTACGTGCTGGCGACGACCGGGCTCGCACCGAAGTGCCGGTCGGTCGAGATCGGCCGCGCGCCGACCTACGCGCAGCGCTGGAGCGACCATGCGCCGGTGACCGCGACGTTCGCGCTGCCCTGAGGCGACGGGCCGGCGGCGATGTGCGAGCATGGCGCCGACTCGCAGCCCCGGCTACCAAGGAGCGGACCCATTCGCCCGATCACGTACTCGCCGAAGGTGTTCGTCCCGCTGACGATGCTGTGCCGGGACCGTTGCGGCTACTGCACGTTCGCGCAGTCGCCGGCGCATGTGCAGGCGGCCTACCTCGACGAGGACGAGGTCCTCGCCATCGCCCGGGCCGGGGCGCAGGCCGGCTGCCACGAGGCGCTGTTCACCCTCGGCGAGGCCCCCGAGGACCGCTACCCGCAGGCGCGGGCCTGGCTGGCCGAACACGGCTTCGCCTCGACGGTGGCATACCTCGCGCACGTGGCCCGGCTCGTGCTCGACGAGACCGGGCTGCTGCCACACGCCAACGCCGGCGCGCTGTCGATCGACGACCTGGCGACGCTGCGCCGGGTCTCGCCGAGCCAGGGCATGATGGTCGAGACCCTCAACCCGACGCTGGCGGCGCACCGCGGCGCACCGGACAAGACCCCCGAGCGTCGGTTGGCGACGTTGCACGCGGCGGGCGAGTTGGCGATCCCGTTCACGACCGGGATCCTCGTGGGCATCGGCGAGAGCCGGGAGGACCGGATCGAGGCGTTGACGGCGATCGCCGCCGCGCACGAGCGGTACGGGCACGTGCAGGAAGTCATCGTGCAGAACTTCGTGCCGAAGCCGGGCACGCGGATGCGCGACGAGCCCGCGTGCTCGATCGCCGACCTCGTGGACGCGATCGCCCTGGCCCGGTCGATCCTGCCGGCCGACGTCGCCGTGCAGGCGCCGCCGAACCTCGTGGACGACCCGGGCCTGCTCGTCGACGCCGGGGTGGACGACTTCGGCGGGATCTCGCCGGTCACCGCCGACCACGTCAACCCCGAGCGCCCCTGGCCACAGATCGAGGCGCTGCGGGCCGTGGTGGAGTCCCGTGGCCGATCGCTGGTTCCGCGGTTGACCGTCCACCCGCGGTACGCGCTGCGACCGGACCGGTGGCTGGATCGGGATCTGCACTTCGCGGTCCTCGACCGATCCGACGCCGCCGGCCTGGCCCGGGACGACCCGGGGGCGACGTTCCCCGAGCGGTACGAGGCGGCCGCGAACGTGGGCACCGGTGCCGAGGTCGTGCAGATCGGCCGTCGGTCGACCGCGTGGTACTCCGGGTCCGATCGGCTCCCGCCGGTGATCGTGTCCGGCCCGGCCGGCGCGGGCCCGGCGGTGCGCGAGGTACTCGACGCGGTTGTCGCCGGGCACGAGCCCGGGGTCGACGAGCTCGTCACGCTCTTCGGTGCCCGTGGCCGGGAGGTCAACGCGATCGCCGAGGTCGCCGACGAGCTGCGCCGCCAGGCCGTCGGCGACACCGTCACCTTCGTCCGGAACCGGAACATCAACTACACCAACGTGTGCACGTTCCGCTGCGCGTTCTGCGGCTTCTCCAAGGGTCCGGCGTCGCTCAACCTGCGCGGCCGGCCGTACCTGTTGTCGAACGACGAGATCGCGGCGCGCGTGGTCGAGGCGGCCGAACTCGGCGCGACGGAGGTCTGCCTGCAGGGCGGCATCCACCCGGACTTCGACGGGGACTACTACGTCGAGGTGACGCGTGCGGTCAAGGCGGCGGTACCCGCGATGCACGTCCACGGGTTCACCGCGCTGGAGGTGACCGAGGGCGCGCGGCGGCTGGGCGAGCCGCTGGACCGCTACCTGACCCGGCTGAAGGAGGCCGGGCTGGCCTCGCTCCCGGGCACCGCGGCGGAGATCCTGGACGACCGGATCCGCGAGGTCATCTGCCCGGACAAGATCACGACCGCCGAATGGCTGGACTGCCACGAGGCGGCGCACGGGATCGGCCTGCACAGCAACGTGACGATCATGTTCGGGCACATCGAGCAGCCGGTCCACTGGGCACGTCACCTCGTGCGTACGCGGGAGGTGCAGGCGCGGACCGGCGGCTTCACCGAGTTCATCCCGCTGCCGTTCGTCCACATGGCCTCGCCGATCTACCTCAAGCGGCGCGCACGTCGCGGCCCGACCTGGCGTGAGGTCGTGCTCATGCACGCGGTCGGGCGGATCGCCTACCACGGCCGGATCGACAACGTGCAGGCGTCGTGGGTCAAGCTCGGCGTCGACGGGGCGCAGCAGCTGCTGCGCGCCGGTGTCAACGACCTCGGCGGAACGCTGATGGACGAGAGCATCTCGCGCGCGGCCGGCGCCGCCCACGGGCAGGCGATCACCGAGGCGCAGTTCCGCGCGGTCGTCGAACCGGTCGGCCGCACCCTGGCGGAGCGGAGCACGGGGTACCGGCTGCTGGAGCCGGCCGCCGGCGGCTGACGATGGGCGCGGCGCCGTCGGGCCCGCCGACGTCGGGTGCCGACCCGCCGGCCGGCCGGCGCTTCCTGGGCACGCCGGCGACCGCCCCCGGGCCGCTGGGTCCGCAGATGCTGCGCGACCTGTGGTCGATCCGGGCGGACCCGCTGGGCTACCTCGCCCGCACGTGGCGCACGTACGGCGACATCGCCCAGTTCCCGATCCCGCGGCCACCGTCGTACCTGGTCACCGATCCCCAGGCCGTCCGCCGGGTGCTCGCCGCGACCGGCCGGACGTACGGCAAGGCGACGCTCCAGTACCGCAGCCTCGCGCTGCTCACCGGGGACGGCCTGCTGGCCGCCGACACCGACTCGTGGCGCCGTCAGCGCCCGCTCGTCCAACCGGCCTTCCACCCGTCCTCGCTGGTGCGGGTCGCTGGTCACGTCGCGGACGTCGCGGACCAGGTCACCCGCGACTGGGCGGCGCACGTCGGCCCCGGGCCCGACGGCCGGGTCGTCGACGTCGAGCGCGACCTGCTGCGAGCGGCGTTGACGGTCGTCGGTCGCGCGCTGTTCGGGGCGGACCTGACCGGTGCGGGCGATCGGCTCACGGCCGCGACCCTGGCGGGTCTGGACGTCATCGTCGCCCGGGCGCGAACTCCCGTGGCGGCCCCCTCGTGGGTGCCGACGCGGGGTAACCGCGCGTTGCGGACCGCCAACGACGAGCTCGACGCGGCGGTGGCGCACATGATCGCGGCGCGTCGGAGGACGCCGGTCGCGCAGCACCCGGCGGCCGCCGGCTCACTGCCAACGGGTGCCGCGCCAACCGGTACCGCACCCACCGGTACCGCGCCCGCCGGCTCAGTGCCAACGGGTGTCGAGCCAACCGGTACCGAGCCGGACATGCTCGATCTGCTGCTGTCCGCGCGCGGCGAGGACGGCGTCGCGCTGACCGATCGACAGGTCCGCGATCAGGTGGTCACGTTCCTCGTCGCCGGCCACGAGACCGTCGCCACGGCGTTGACCTGGGCGTGGGGGCTACTGGCCGCCGACGGCGATCGGCAGGACCGCCTGCACGCCGAGGCGGTCGCGGTGCTCGGGGATCGCGCGCCGGCACGCGCCGACGTCGACCGACTCCCGTTCGCCCGCGCCGTCCTCGACGAAGCGATGCGCCTGTATCCGCCGGCCTGGCTGATCACGCGCTCGGCGCTGACGGCCGACGACCTGGCCGGACGTGCCGTACCGGCCGGCGCCCTCGTCATCGTCAGCCCGTGGCTCGTCCACCGGCACCCCGACTGGTGGCGGCGACCGGAGCGGTTCGAACCGGAGCGATTCCTGGCGGCCGGGTTCGACCGGACGGCATTCGTGCCGTTCGGGTTCGGGCCGCGGATGTGCATCGGTCGGGAGTTCGCGTACGTCGAGGGCGTGCTCGTGCTGGCCTGCCTGGCGCGGCGGTTCTCGTTCACGTTCCCGCCGGGGCGGTCGATGCCGCCCGCGCGGGCGCTGGTGACGCTGCGACCGGCCGGCGGGCTGCCGCTTCGCGTGGCTATCCGCCGGTGATGTAGTCCACCAGCGCCTGGTGCTCGTGCTCGAGTTCGGTCAGGCGCGACTTGACGACGTCACCGATGCTGACGATCCCGACGAGCACGCCGTCGGGATCGGTCACGGGGATGTGCCGGACCCGCTGGTCGGTCATGACGTGCATGAGCTCGTCGACCTTGGCCTCCGGCGGGGCGCACTGGACCTGCGCGGTCATGATCTCCTCGACCGTGCGGTACAGCGCCTCCGGGCCGGCCGCCAGCGCTCGCACCACATCGCGCTCGGACACGATCCCGGCGATCGTGCGGCCGTCGGTCGACACGACGAGCGCGCCGATCCGGCGGCGGGCGAGCTGCGTGACGACGTCCGCCACCATCGCATCGGGCTTGATGGTCGCGACATCGCCGCCCTTGCTCGCGATGATCGTCGAGATCTGCATGTCCCCTCCAGTGTCGTTCGTCCGGTCCCCGCGGTTCCCCGCCATGGTGCCGACAAAGCGGGCCGATGTCACGGGTTCGACGCGACGGGCCCGGATTCACCGTCCCGGTGTCACGGGTCGGTCGCCCGGGCGAGCAGGTCGAGCGCGACGTCGTGCAACCGGCCGTTCGTCGTCAGGGCCGAGCCGCCGACGAGGGGATCGGCCCCGTCGAAGGACGTCATGCGCCCGCCGGCCTCGCGGACGATCGGGACGAGCGCGGCCAGGTCGTGGGTCGCCAACTCGGGTTCGGCGGCGATGTCGACCGCGCCCTCCGCGACGAGCACGTGCGACCAGAAGTCGCCGTAGGCCCGCTGCCGCCAGGTGCGTGCCCGCAGCGCGGTCAAGGCGGCCGCGGCCCCGCGCTCGGCCCAGCCCGCGTCGTCGGAGTAGGAGAACGACGCGTCGGCGAGGTCGGTCACCGCGCTGACGGCCAGCGGTCGCGCGGTGGCGGTGACCGGATCGCTGGCCCACGCGCCGGCGCCGGACGCGGCCCACCAGCGGCGCCCGAGGGCCGGCGCGGACACCACGCCGACGGCCGGTTCGCCGTCGACGACCAGCGCGATCAGGCAGGCCCAGACCGGTACGCCGCGCACGTAGTTCTTCGTCCCGTCGATGGGGTCGATCACCCAGCGTCGGGGTGTGGCCGCGGTGTCCGCGGTCAGGCCGTACTCCTCGCCGAGGATCGCGTCGTCCGGACGTTCGACGGCGAGCGCCGCACGGATCGCGAGCTCGACCGCGCGGTCGGCCTCCGTGACCGGGGTGAGGTCGGGCTTGGTGTCGACGACGAGGTCCGTGGCGCGAAAGCGCGCCAGCGCGATCGGGTCGGCCCGGTCGGCGAGGCGCAGGGCGAGGGAGAGGTCATCGGTCACGTCCACGGCGGCAACCTACTCGGGCCCGACACCGCGGACCCGAAGCCGACACCGGCGCCGATCCGGCGCGGGGGCCTTCTACAGTGACGCCGTGAATGCGGCGTTCGACACGGTCGGGGGCCTGCCGGTCCACGCGTTCGTCGTGCACGCCGCGGTCGTCCTCGTGCCGTTGACCGCATTGGGGACGGTCGCGATGGCGGTACGGCGCAGCCTCAGCCGACGGTTCGGTCCGCTGGTCGTCGGCTTCGGCGCGGTGGCGGTCGTCGCCGCGCTCGTCGCCCGGTCCTCGGGTCAGTACCTCGCGCAGCGGGTCGGCACGCCGGCGGAGCACGCGCAGTTCGGCGGGTGGCTCCCGGCGGTCGCGGGCGTGCTGTTCGTCGGTGTCCTCGCGCTGTGGCTGCTCGATCGCGGGATCCCGACCAACCGGTCACGGCCCCTGCGCGTCCTCGTGCTCGCCGGTGCGCTCGTCGTGGTGGCGGCGGTGGCGACGGCACTGACGGCGGTCGTCGCCTACACCGGCGTCGCCGCGGTCTGGTCCTAGTGGCGCGCGTCCGAGGTTCGTGCACGGATGGGGCGGACTGCTGCGAAGTGCGCCGGTGTCGAGGTTCGACCCGGTTCGCCGGCCGCGGAACCGGACCCAACCTCGGCACCGGCACCGAACCGGTCGCGTTCGAGGAGTGAACGAGGTTCAGACGCGCGCCACTAGCCCCGGTCCGGTCCGGACCGGCGTGCGGTGACTGGGGTCGCCGTCCGGCTGCGGATGAGCCGGCGCAGGGAGTCGACCCGTGCGGCGAGGTCGGCCGATCCGCCGGCCGCGGCGATCGTCAGCGCGCAGTCGGGCTCGTCGTGGCTGCACGCGCGCGGGCAGTCGTCGGCGTAGGCGCCGAGGTCGGGGAAGGCATGGATGAGCCGGTCGACGTCGACGTGGGCCAGGCCGAACGACCGGACGCCGGGAGTGTCGACGATCAGCCCGCCGTCGGGCAGGTGGAGGGCGACCACGCTGGTCGAGGTGTGGCGACCGCGGCCGGTGACGGTGTTCACCCGGCCCGTGGACCGCTCCGCCGCGGGCACCAGCGCGTTGACCAGGGTCGACTTGCCGACGCCGGAGTGGCCGATGATGACGGTGACCTCGTCGCGCAGGGCGGCCGGCAGCGCGGCGGGCACCTGCCGGTCGGCGACGACGAAGATCGGCAGGTCCAACGGCGCGTAGAGCGCGAGCAGGTCGTCGGCCGGCGCGAGGTCGGCCTTCGTGATGACGAGCATCGGGGTGATCCCCGCGTCGAGTGCCGCGACGAGCGTGCGGTCGATCAGCCCGGGACTGGGCACGGGCGCGGCGGTCGCGGTGACGACGGCGAGCCGGGTCGCGTTGGCGACGACGACCCGTTCGACGGGATCGACGTCGTCGGCCGTCCGGCGTAGCACGGTGCGCCGCTCCCGGCGCCGCACGATGCGCACCGGATCGTCGACCGAGCCGGCGCCGGGACCGACGATGTCGACGCGGTCACCGACGACGATCCCCTTGCGCCCGAGCTCGCGGGCCTTGACCGCGTACGCCGGGCCGGCGTCGTCGTCGCGATCGACGGTGAACCGGCCGCGGTCGACGGCGAGCACCGTCGCCGTGGTCGAGGAGTCGTGGTCGGGGCGGTCCTTCGACCGCGGTCGGGACTTCCCGCGACCGGGTCGGACGCGGACGCTGTCCTCGTCGAGCAGGTCGTGTCGACGCCTCACGCCGACGCGGATCCGAGCAGCGCGTGCCACCGATCGACGAACCCGGGCAGTGTCTTGTCGGTCACGGCGACGTCGTCGAGCTCGACGCCGGGGACGCGCAGTCCGATGATCGCGGCGGCCGTCGCGATGCGGTGGTCGCCGTGGGTGCGGACGACCCCGCCGCGCAACGGGCGCGGCTCGATCGCCAGGCCGTCGTCGGTCTCGACGACGTGCGCGCCGAGCGCGCCGAGCTCGGTCGTCAGCGCCGCGAGTCGGTCGGTCTCGTGCCCGCGCAGGTGGGCGATGCCGCGCAGACGACTCGGCCCGTCGGCGAGGGTGGCGACGGCGGCGATCGTCGGGGCGAGCTCGCCGACCGCCGACAGGTCGACGTCCAGGCCGGGGATCGGCCCGTTGCCGACCACGGTGAGCCCGTCGGCGGACAGGTCGACCTCGCCGCCCAGCGCGGCGATCAGCCCGCGGACCGCGTCACCGGGCTGCGCGGTGCGCTGCGGCCACCCGGGCACCCGCACCCGGCCGCGGGCCACGAGCGCGGCGGCGAGGAACGGCGCGGCGTTGGACAGGTCCGGCTCGATCGCCCGGTCGACCGCGGCGATGTCGTGCGGGTCGACGTGCCAGGTGTCGGCCTGGCGGCGCACCGCGACGCCGTGCTCGGCGAGCATCGCGATGGTCAGCTCGATGTGCGGCATGCTCGGCACCGGCGGGCCGACGTGGTGGATGCTCACCCCGGCGTTGAAGCGCGCGGCGGCCAACAGCAGGCCCGACACAAACTGGCTGGACTTCGAGGCGTCCAGCCACGCCTCGCCGCCGGGAACCTCGCCGGCCCCGAGCACGGTGAACGGGAGCCGCCCGCGACGGCCGTCGTCGACGGCGACACCCAGATCGCGTAACGACTCGATCGTCGTCGCCATCGGCCGCCGGCGGGCGGCTTCGTCGCCGTCGAACGTCACCGCCCCGTGGGCCAGGGCGGCGACCGGCGGCAGGAACCGCATCACCGTCCCGGCCAGGCCGCAGTCGACGTCCGCCGGCCCGCGCAGGAAGTGCGGCCGGACCGTCACGTCGACGTTGCCGGCGCTGGCACCGGCGACGGCCCGGGTGTGGACTCCCAAGCCGTGCAGGCCGGCGAGCATGAGGCGGGTGTCCCGGGCGTCGAGCAGGCCGCGGATCGTGCTCGGTTCGTCGGCGAGCGCGGCGAGGACGAGTGCGCGGTTGCTGGCGGACTTCGACCCGGGCACGAGGACGACGGCGTCGATCGGGCCGGGCGCCGTGGGAGCCGGCCAGGTCGCAGGAGCGCGGGTCGTCGTCATCAGGGCAAGGCTAGACGGTCCGCGCCGCGCCGTTTCGCGGGTCGCTCGCATCGGGGCGGCGTCGGTCGGCTCAGGCGAACGCGGACGCGGCGAGGACCTCGCCGTCGCGGACCCCGCCGGGGATCAGGTAGGCGGCCGAGCCGATCGTCGTGTTCCACGTGTTGAACGCGTCGGACTCGGCGATCCGTTGCTGCATCGGGATGAAGCTGGTGCGCGGATCGCGGGTGTAGGCGGCGAACAGCAGGCCCGCATCCGGCCCGGCGGGTCCGGGACCGCCGTCGTAGGAGTACGGCCGGCGCAGGATCATCTGGCCGGGGTGCGCCGCGTGTGCGACGCGGACGTGGGCGCCCGGGTCGATGACGGGCAGTCCCCGGTCGTCGACCGCGTCCAACGGCAGCGGATCCGTCTCGCCGGCCGCGCCCAGCGGTGCCCCGTCCACCAGACGCCGGCCGATGATGCGTTCCTGCGCGACGGGATCGACCATGCTCCATTCGTCCAGGTGCATGCGGATCCGCCGCAGCACCAGCACGGTGCCGCGCGCCGACCAGTGCGGACCGTCGGGGAGCCAGACGGCGTCGGACATCTGGGCGGGCGTCGGGTTCACCGTTCCGTCGACCTGGCCCATCAGGTTCCGGGTCGCCCCGGTGCCGGACACGGCCGGCCCGCGGAACCCCGGCTGCGACCAGCGGGTCCGGGTGAGCGTGGAGACGGCGAGCACGAGAGTGCGGATCGCGTGTGACAGGGCCAGCGGATCGTCGCTGCCGACCTGGAGGAGCAGGTCGGTCTGGGGCCAGTCCGGTTCCAGCGCGTCGGTCGAGAACGCGGGGATCGGTACGAGCTCGGCCGGGATGCGTTCGGCCAGGCCGAGCCGTTCGAGCAGGCGACGGGCGATCCCGACCGTCACGACTACCGCGCCCGGGCCGGCGACGAGCGCGGGTTCGGGGTCGGCGAGCGGTGCCGTGCCGGCCATGAGTCGGGCCGAGTCGTCGGTGAGCAGGCGCATGACCGCACGCGCGTCGGCCCGTCGCGGGTGCCGCAGGTCCAGGCCGACGAAGGTCTGCAGGCGGGGCGCCGGTGTCGTGACCCCGGGCTGGTACGGGCCGGGGAGTACCGCCGGCGTGGGAACGGGCGCTGCCGGAACGGGCGCTGCCGACGCAGGTGCTGCCGGCGTCGGCGTGGGTGCTGCCGGCGTCGGTATCGGCTCGCTCGCCGCCGGCGTGGATACGGCCGACGCGCGGGCGAGCGCGAACCCGCCGGCGGCGCCGAGGATCGCGGCACCGCCGGCGGCGAGGGCGCCGCGACGGGTGAGGACGGGTCGGTCGTCGGACGTCATCGGTGTCAGTGCCTCGCCATCGCGCCGGGGTAGGACTCGTTGGCGCCGTGGAAGACCCGGACGATCGGCCGGACCGTCACCAGTCCGCCGTCGGCGGTCACCAACGTCACCGGGACGGTCGAACCGGCGGCCAGCGCCCGGCGCAGGTCCAACAACATGATGTGGTTCCCGCCGGGCGCGAGGGTCACCGTCCCGCCGGCCGGGACGACGAAACCGCCGGACTTCTGCTGCATGACGGACTGCCCGTCCTGCAGGACGACCTCGTGCAGCTGCAGTGCCGGCGCGACCGGGCTCATCGCGGCGATGACGCGGATCGGCGCGTTCGTCGGGTTGGTCAGCGTGCCGAACAGCGCCGACATCGCCGTGCGCGGCGCGGCCTTGACCCAGGCGTCGGTCAGCCGCAGCCGGGTCGTCGTGATCGGCCGACCGGTGTCCCAGCGCGGACGCTTCGCCGGGTCCGTGCAGGAATAGACCCGGCCGTGGACGACGGCGGTCATCCCCGACAGGGCGCAGCGGGACCCGGCGTGGGGGGAATCGTGCGCGGCGGCCGGTGCCGCGGCGCCGACGAGGGCGACGGCGGCGATGGTGGCGGCCGTGACGGTGGCCGCCAACTGGGCGAGGAGTCTGGCGGCCCCCGCGCGCAGGGGGGTCGGCCGGCGTCGGTCCGGGTTCGGTCGGGACAGGTTGGCGCGGGACCGGTTCGGCCGGTACAGGTTGGCGCGGGACCGGTTCGGTCGGGTCAGGTTCGGTCGGTCCGGGTTCGGTCGGGACAGGTTGGGGCGAGCGTGGGTCATGGGGGTCCTTCGACGTCGGTGGGCCGGCACCGCGTCGACGGACGGGTGGCCGGGGTCAGGTCATGGCAGTGCCGGCACGGGTGCCAAGACCCGTGCCGGCGACCGGCGGCCCACGTCGGGTGACGTGGTAGCGCGCGGCGACCGGCGCGCCGACGTGGTGGTGGTAGCCGCCGACCGGGGCCGGTCGGCGCTGCGGTGTGACGACCAGCGGCCGCGGCGCACCCAGCACGCTTGCCCAGAACGTCAGCCAGCGGCCGACCAGTTCGTCCGTGTACGAGATCAGGACGGCGGCCCCCGCGGCGGCCGTCACATGCGCCGCGACCATGGGCACTGGGCCCGCGCCGCCGCCCGGGCCGGGGTGGTGGGCGGTGACCGACAGCACGAGGTGCGCCAGACCCTGGCCGACGAGGAGCAGGGCGAGCACCGGCACCGGGCGCAGGGCCGTTCCGGACAGCGCGGCGCCGAGGCCGACCGACAGCAGCACGGCGATGACGACGCCCGCCGGGCCGGGGAGCGATCCCCCGGCGGCGCAATGGCC
>CAYMNG010000002.1:24817-61012 GCA_964391765.1 uncultured Bifidobacteriaceae bacterium
TCAGCACGCTCAGCGTCGCGCCCACCATGGTGGTGCGCGACAGCCGACGACCGGACACGCTGGGCAGTCTACGAACACCGATTCCCGGATCGGGCGCCGGCGGCGGTGGCACGCTGTCCCGATGGCGGATCCGGCGCAGCGAACACTGTTGGCGGACGTCGAGGACCTGCTGCCGGAGTTCGGCCTGGCCGACGTCATGCGGGCGCGTCCGGCCGGGATCGGGAGCCTCGCCCACGCGGTCCGGATCGCGTTGGCGGTGACGGTGTCCTGGCTCGTGGCCGGGACGATCTCGCACAGTGCGCTCGCCCTGTTCGCACCGGTCACGACCCTCCTGGTCGTCCAGTCGTCGCCGTGGACGACGCTCGGCGTGTCCGTGCAACGCACCCTGGGCACCGGCCTGGGCGTCCTCCTCGCGTCGGTCTACGTCAACGTCGTCGGCCTGACCTGGTGGTCCTTCCTCGTCGGGGTCCTCGTCTCGCTGCTCGTCGCGCGACTGCTGCCGTGGTCGATCGGAGGGCAGTTGCAGATCCCGGTCGCCGTCGTGTTCGTCCTCGCCCTGGGCCCGGGCTCGGCCGAGCAGGACGCCTGGCGGGACCTCGACGTGCTCATCGGCGGGATCGTCGGGCTCGCAGCGGTTTTCGTGCTCCCGACCCGACCGCGGCCCGAGCCGTTCGAAGCCGCGCTGCGTCGGTACCGCGACGCGATCGTCGACCTCACGCAGCGGCTCGGCGCGGAGTCCGGTCGCCAGCCGGTCCCGCTGCCGGCCGGGACGACGCACGACTACGTCTACGCCAGCCGGCGGCTTCGCGACGTCGCGACGCAGGCGCGCGACGAGCTCGACCGCCTGGGCCAGGCGGCGGCGCTGAACCTGCGCGCCGGGACGGTCCCGGCCGCACTCGCGGCGCGCGCGCTTCGCCTGCGGCGGCTGTCCGGCGTCGGCCTGCAGGTGCGCGGACTCGTGGGCGTGGCGAACTCGCTGTACGACCGGGCCGACGTCGAGCCGACGCTGAGCGCGTCGACGTTCGCCGCGCTGGTCGACGACCTCGGGCGCCTCATGCGCGCCGCGCTCGGCGATCCGGACTCCGATCGCGAGGTCGGCCCGGCAGACGCGACCGCGGTCGACGCGGCGTCCGAGCGGCTCGGCGCCGCGATCCAGGCGGCTGCGGTCGAGGTGTCGCGGCGCCAGGACCAGGTCGGGCAGATGCTGGACTCGGTGTCGATACTGGGGCGGATCGAGCAGCTTCGACGCCAACTGGCCGCCTTCCCGCGGCAGCCGGGGGCGACGGTCGTGGACGAGGGCGGAGGCGCGGATGTGCGGTAGGTACGTGTCCGTGTCGGACGCCGCCGAGGTCGCCGCGTGGTTCGACGCGGCGCCGCCGGAGCGTGCGCTCGCGCCGGACTACAACGTCGCGCCCACGAAGCCGGTCTACGTCGTCGCCGCGCCCCGGACACCGGGCCCGGCCGCGCGGGCGGTGCTCGTCGCCCGCTGGGGGCTGGTGCCCTCGTGGGCGAGGGACCCCGCCATCGGATCGCGGATGATCAACGCCCGGGCGGAGACCGTCGCCGAGAAGCCGGCCTTCCGGCGGGCCTTCGCACGGCGACGGTGCCTGATCCCCGCGAACGGCTACTACGAGTGGCACCAGCCGTCGTCGGACCCGGCCGGTGGGTCGTCGGGCCGGGCGCGCAAGCAGCCGTACTACATCCATCGTGCCGACGACGGTCTGCTGGCCCTCGCCGGCCTGTACGAGTGGTGGCACGACCGCAACCTCCCCGAGGACGACCACGCCTCCTGGCTGCTCACGTGCACGGTGGTCACGACGAACGCGCCGGACGACCTCGGGCGCATCCACGACCGGATGCCGATGATCGTCGAGGCCGAGGACTGGTCGACCTGGTTGGACCGCGACGTGGACGGCGGCGCGGTGCCGCACCTGATGCGGCCGGCGTCGGTCAGCGGGCTGGCGGCGTACCCCGTGTCGACCCGGGTGAACGCCGTCGGCAACAACGGCCCGGAACTCATCGCGCCGGCGGGGGAATGAAGGCCCGACGGGACGCGTTGCCCCCGTCGTGCTCCTGCTGACCCCGGACGTCGGGCGGATCGACGTCGGACTGTTCGTCGGCGGCGGGCTAGGCTCGGTCGGGATGGACGAGTCGACGGTCGAGACGCCCGAGGAGGCCGCGGCGCGCTTCGAGCGTGACGCGCTGCCCTTCCTCGACCAGCTCTACGGCGCGGCGTTGCGGATGACCCGGAATCCGGCCGACGCCGAGGACCTCGTCCAGGAGACGTACCTGAAGGCCTATGCGGCCTTCGCCTCGTTCACCGCGGGCACGAACCTGCGGGCGTGGTTGTTCCGGATCCTGACGAACACGTACATCAACATCTACCGCAAGAAGCAGCGCCAGCCGTTCCAGACCGGCACCGACGACCTGACCGACGGTCAACTGCACGAGGCGGAGAGCCACACCGCCACCGGCCTGAAGTCGGCCGAGGCCGTCGCGTTGGACCGCCTCGCCGACGAGGACGTCGTCTCCGCACTGGCGCAGGTTCCCGAGGACTTTCGGATCGCGGTCTACCTCGCCGACGTCGAAGGGTTCTCCTACAAGGAGATCGCCGAGATCATGGACACCCCGATCGGCACGGTGATGTCCCGGCTCCATCGGGGGCGCCGGCTGCTGCGGACCCTGCTCGCGGACTACGCGGTCGAGCGCGGACTGATCCCGGCGACCGACGGAGGTGGTCGGTCGTGAGCTGCGGCAACCCGCACGAGAAGCCGTGCGAGGAGGTGCTGGCCCTCGTCTACGGATTCCTCGACGGCGAGATCGACGACCGGACCCGCCAGGAGATCGCCGAGCACCTCGACGAGTGCGGCCCGTGCCTGCGCCAGTACGGCCTCGAGCAGGCGGTCAAGTCCTTGGTGCAGCGCTCGTGCACCTGCCCGAACGCCCCCGAGCAGTTGCGGATCCGGATCGTCACGACCATCCGGGCCGTCGGTGTCTGGCGGACCGAGCCGCGCACGGACTAGCGGCGCGCTCGGCGCACGGCCCCGCCGACCTTGAGCTTGTACCGGGTCCGCCGGGGAAACACGCGGTACAACCTCAAGGTCGAGGCCGGGGTGAGGTCCGGCGTTGCTAACCTGCGTTCGTGGACAGGGCGCAGCCGAGGCAGCAGACGGTTCGGGCCGAACTCGTCGCGTCGGTGCACTCGGTCGTCGTGCGGGTCGGCGATGCGGTCGTCGTCGGCGACACCCTCGTCATCTTGGAGTCGATGAAGATGGAGATCCCCGTCGTCGTCGAGGCCGCCGGCACGGTGTACGAGATCGCCGTGGCGCCCGGGGACGTCGTCCGCGAGGGCGACGTCATCGCCATCGTCCGCTGACTCCCACGTCGCGGCCAGCGCAGGTCCGGAGGGCAGATGCCGTTGACGCCGGGGGAGGCCGACCGGTTGCTGCTGTTCGTGCAGGCGAGCCTGGCGCGCCGGCGCCACGAGCGCGGCCTGCGGCTGAACATCCCGGAGGCGCGGGCGCTGATCGCCGACGCCGTGTGCGAATGGGCGCGCGACGGGGAGGACCTGCCGACGACGATCGCCCGGGCGCGGGCGTTGCTGCGCGTCGCTGACGTCCTGCCCGGCGTTCCGGCGGCACTGCCGGAGATCCGCGTCGAGGCGCGGTTCGACGACGGGACGCGCCTGGTCGTGGTGAAGGACCCGTTCGCCGGGTCCGGGTCGGACCGCGTCGATCTGGCGCCGGACCGGACGACGCCGGCCCCGTCGGCCACCGCGCAGGTGGAGATCGAGAACGTGGCCCGGACGGCGATCGGCATCACCTCGCACATCCACCTCGCGGAGGTCAACCCGCGGCTGCGACTGGACCGGTCGGCCGCGTTCGGCATGCGACCGGCGATCCCCACGGGGCAGACCCGGTGGATCGAGCCGGGTCAGCGGATCGTCCTGCCGATCCGACCGATCGGCGGTGCGCGGATCGCGGTGGGCACGTCCGGCGCGGTCGACGGCCGGCTCGACGACCCGAAGGTGCGCGAACGGGCACTGACGCTGCTGCGCGAGTGCGGCTACCTCGACGTGGTCGACGGTGCGCCCGTCGGCGACGGTGCGCTGGCCGACGCCGCCGGCGCCCGCCTCGTCGACCGGCTGCGCCCGGCCGCGGACGGGGCACCGTGACCGCGCGCGAGTACGGGCCGATCGAGGACGACGTCGTCGTCCTCGGCGACACCCGACTGCGGCTGCGGATCGACGCGCGGGTCGCGGACGGCGGCGACGAGTTCCGGGTCGGGTTCGCCAAGACCGGACGCGACGGCCTCGGGCTGATCGCCCGTGGCGCGCGCGAGACCTGCGACGTCCTCATCACCAACGTCGTCGTCCTGGACCCGGTCGACGGCGTTCGGGTGGCGAGCATCGGGATCCGCGCCGGTCGCATCAGCGGGATCGGCAAGGCCGGCAACCCCGACACGACCGACGGTGTCGACGTCGTCGTCGGGACGGGGACGGTCGTCATCGACGGCGACGGGCTGATCGCGACGCCGGGGGGGATCGACACCCACGTGCACACCCTCAGCCCCCGCGTCCTTCGGGCGGAGATCTCCTCCGGTGTGACGACGGTCATCGGCCAGGAGGCCGGACCGATGTGGGGGGTGGGCCTGGGTTCGGCGTGGGTGATCGAGCGCGGACTGCGCGCGATGGACACGTTCCCGGTGAACGTCGGGCTGCTCGGCCGGGGGTCGGCCGCGCGCGCCGACGCGATCCGTGAGTGCGCCGACGCGCACACCTGCGGGCTGAAGGTGCACGAGGACACCGGTGCGACGCTGCGGACGATCGACACCGCGTTGCGCGTCGCGGACGAGTACGACGTCCAGGTCGCGCTGCACACCGACGGCCTGAACGAGACGCTGTCGGTGCGGGACACGCTCGCGGTCCTCGACGGCCGCGGCCTGCACGCGTACCACGTCGAGGGTTGCGGTGGCGGTCACGCGCCGGACGTGCTCGAGCTCGCCGGGCACGACAACGTGCTCGCCTCGTCGACGAACCCGACGCTGCCGTACGGGGTGAACGCCGTCGCCGAGCATCTCGACATGATCCTGCTGTGCCACGGGATGAACCCGGACAACGACAGCGACGTGCGGATCGCCCGCGCGCGCGTGCGCGGGGTCACGATGGCGGCCGAGGGCCGGCTGCACGACCTCGGCGTGATCTCGGTGACCTCGTCGGACGCGCAGGGGATGGGGCGGGCCGGCGAGACGTGGTGGCGCACGTTCGCCCTGGCCGGTGTGCTCGCCGGGACCGACGCGGACCGGCCGGCGCACGACAACGAGCGGATCCTGCGCTACCTGGCGAAGATCACGATCAACCCGGCACTCGTGCACGGCCTCGCGCACGAGGTGGGCCGGTTGGCCGTCGGCCACCTCGCCGACATCGTGCTGTGGCGGCCGGAGTCGTTCGCGGCCAAGCCGCAGCTGGTGATCAAGGGCGGCTTCCCGGCGTGGGGGGTGACCGGGGACCCGAACGCGTCGATCGACACCGCCGAGCCGTTGGTCCTCGGTGCGCAGTGCGGTGCCTACGGCGTGGTCGCGTCGGACCTGCCGGTGCTGTTCTCCAACCACGCGGCGGTCGCGCAGACCGCCAGTCCGGTCGCTCGCCGCGTCGTCCCGGTCCGCGGCGCCCGAACCGTACGCGCCACCGACCTGGTCCGGGGCGGGGTCGTCGGTGAGGTCCGCGTCCGGGCCGACGGATCGGCGGTCACCTGGAACGGCGAGCCGTTGACGATGGCGCCGGTCGCCCGGGTGCCGATCTCACGCATGCACTACTGGTAGTGGCGGACGCCCCGGTCACGCCCGGGGACCGGGGCCTACGCGTTGCTGCGTGCGCGCAGGCGGGCGTTGCGGCGCTTCAGCGCGCGGCGCTCGTCCTCGGACAGGCCACCCCAGACACCCGCGTCCTGACCGGTCTCCAAGGCCCAGCGAAGGCATTCGTCCACCACCGGGCATCGCCGACACACGGCCTTGGCCTCTTCGATCTGGACCAGGGCCGGTCCGGTGTTTCCGATGGGGAAGAACAGTTCCGGGTCCTCGTCACGGCAGGCAGCCTGGTGGCGCCAGTCCATGCTTTTCTCCAATGTGCAGGCATGCGCCGGGTTCGCCGGCGCTCGTGATCGCTTTCACGTGCGCGGCTCGGACCTCGTCCCGCACCGGGGATCTCCCGGGGTAGGACAGGGGAGCCTAACCAACGTCGTGACCGCAATGGGCTCGTATAGGTTCGCAGACGTTCGGGACCAGAACAAGGCCAAATGCGGGTTTGACCGGCGGCAATCCGTGTCTGATAGATCACAGCGAGGTCACGACGGGGGCTTTTGTCCGGATTTTCCGTCCGATATCCGGGGCGATTGCGCAAGCGGTTGCAGCGCGACGACGCGGAGCGCGTCCGCGTGCGCGGTGAACACCAGTTCGGTCCGCTCGCCCATCGCCTCGCCGTCGAGCTGGACCGCGACCGGTCGGTCCGCGGTCACGGTGAAGCGGTCGACGTCGTGCCAGGACACCAGCGCACCGCGGGCGGTACCGACCCGAGGGGAACCGGACACCATCCGGGTCGCGGCGACCAGTGACGTCGGCACGCCCAGGCGACGGCTGCCGAACAGGTCCAGGCCGGTGTCGAAGCCGGCCCGCGGGCACGGGTTGATCGGCCAGTCGCCGAAGAAGGTCCACGGCGTGGTGTTCTGGACGAAGGCGAAGAAGACCGAGTCGACGCGCTCGCCGGCCCGGTCGAGGGTCAACGGCGCGGACCGTCGATCGGTGTGCCGGAAGAACTGCTCCAGCGTCGTGGCCAGGTAGCGGATCGGGGTCGCGGTCCGACCGGCCCGTCGCTTGCGTTCCATCGCCGCGATGATCTCCGCGTCGATGCCCAGCCCGGCGTTCGCGACGAACCACCGGTCGTCGGCGCGCCCGAGGCCGATCGACCGGCTCACCCCCGCGCGGACCAGTTCCAGCAGCAGCCCCGTCGATTCGACCGGGTCGGTCGGCAGGCCCAGCGCGCGGGCGAAGACGTTCCCGCTGCCGCCGGGGACGGTGGCGAGCATCGGGACGTGCGGGCCCGGACCGGTGGCGAGCAGGCCGTTGACGACCTCGTGCACGATGCCGTCGCCGCCCAGGGTGAGGACGATGTCGCGGCCCTCGGCCACGGCCCGTTCGCCGAGGGCGACGCCGTGGCCGCGGTGCGTCGTGACGGTGACGTCGAGGTCGATCTCGTCGGACAGGGCGTGGACGATGACGTCGATGATCCGCGGAGAGGTCGTCGTCGCCCGGGGGTTGACGACGAACAGTCCGCGCACCGCTCGACAATAGCGAGCCGGTGAGATCGGACCGTCGCACGCGACGGCCATCGCGACGGCCATTGCTACGGTGACCACGCCATGAGCGTCCCCGACCGCGTGTTCGTCGTCCCGGCGATGATCGCGTTCGGCCAGGCGGCGGCGCTGGTCGGGTACGCGGTGTTCGACGTCGTCGAGGCGGTCCGCGTGGGGATCACCGGCCCGGCCGACGTCTCGAACCTGCCGGCCCTGCTCCTGCTCATCACCATCACGTTCGTGTTCGGCCTGGGCCTGGCCTGGGTCGGGGTCGGCTGGTGGCGCGCGCGCCGGTGGGCCCGGGCGCCGTTCGTGTTCGCCCAGATCATCGCGGGGCTGATCGGGGTCGAGTTGGCCCAGTCGGCCGGGTCGGTCGAGCGGACCGTGGGAATCGCCGTGGTCCTGCTCGCGGTCCTGGGTCTCGTCGTCGCGTTCTCCCCACCGGTGAATCGCGGGCTGCGCGACTGAGCCGGGTGCGCGCGGCCGGGCGGTGGAGTTCTACGCGTCGTCGGTCGAGGTCGCCGTCGTACGAAGTTGGGCCAGCGTCCGGCCCAGGATGCGCGAGACCTGCATCTGCGAGACCCCGATCTCCTCGGCGATGCGCACCTGCGACAGGCCGTCGACGAAGCGCAGCGTGAGCACCCGTCGCTGGCGGGCCGTCAGGCCGGCGAGCAGCGGGCGAAGGACGTCGCGATCGTCGACGGCGTCGAAGGCGCCCGTCGACCCGTCGGCGACGTCCGGCACCGCGGGCAGGTCGAACGGGTCGGTCGTCCCGGCGTGCTGAGCCTCGAGCGCCTCGAGGACCTCCTCCTCGGTCAGCCCGAGGTCTTCGGCGAGCTCGCCGACGGTCGGTGCCCGGCCGTTGCCGACCGTGAGCTCGTCCGCGCGTCGGGTGACGACCGACACGAGTTCCTTCACCCGGCGGGGGACGTGCAACGCCCACGCGGAGTCGCGAAAGCACCGCTTGATCTCGCCGAGGATCGTGGGCGTCGCGAACGTCGACAACGCCGTGCCACGGTCCGGGTCGTACCGGTCGATGGCGTTCAGCAGGCCGATCACGCCGACCTGGACGACGTCCTCGGCGGGGATCCGCTGGGTGGGGAAGCGGCGGGCGAGCGCCCGGACCAGAGGCAGGTGCAGGTGCACCAGTTCCTCGCGTGCGCCCTGGCGCGCGCGCTCGTCGTCGGCGCCGAGCCGGGCCAGCAGGTCCTGCTCCCGCGCCCGGTCGGCAGCGGTCCAGCCGGTGGGATCGGTCGTCACGCGCCGATGCCGGCGGGTCGGTCCACCCGCAGGCGCAGCGTGAGCGATCCGTCGGCGACGTCCGCGGCCAGGTCGTCGACGAGGGCCGTCAGCACCGTCCAGCCGAACGTGTCGGTCGACGGGGTACGCACCAGGTCGGTCGGCGCGCAGATCGTGACGTGCAGCGCGGCCGGCCCGACGGCGAACCGGCACGTGACCGACGCGGCCGGCGGCGCGGCGGCGAGCACCTGCACGACGGCCTCGTCGACGGCGAGCCTGACGTCCTCGAGCCGGTCGACGCGCAGCTGTGCGCGCGCGGCCATGGCCGCCGCGACCGTCCGGGCGATCGTGACGTTCGCGGTGTCCGTGTCGAACGTCACCGTCACCGTGCTCACGGCGCCCCCACCTCGCTGGCCGCCGCGGCGGCGGTCGACGTCGGTCCGGTGGCGGCGACGTCGAGCAGCGCCTGGCCGGTCAGCCGGTAGGGGACCCACTGCGTGAGCGCCTCGGCGCCGCGGGCGGCGTAGAAGTCCCGGCCGGGGGTGTTCCAGTCCAGGACCCACCACTCCAGCCGGCCGTAGTCGTTGGCGACGCACTCGGCGGCGAGGGCCTGCAGCAACGCCGAGCCGTACCCGCTCCCGCGCAGCGACGCTCGGACGTACAGGTCCTCCAGGTAGATCCCGTGGACCCCGAGCCAGGTCGAGAAGTTCAGGAACCACAGGGCGAACCCGCCGATCCGGTGGCCGGGGCCGGCATGCTCCACGACGTGCCCGAACACCGCCGGGTTGGGTCCGAACAGCGCGTCGTGGAACTGCCCCGCGGTCGCGGTGGCACACTCGCTGGCCCGTTCGTAGGCGGCCAACTCGGCGACGAGCGCGACGATCTCGTCGACGTCCGCGGGTTGGACGCGTCGGACGTCGCCGTCGGCCATGGCGCGACCCTAGACCCCCGGCGGGTCCGGACCCGGCCGAACGTGGTCGAATCGCCTCGTGACCGATTCGACCGTCGCGGACTTCTGGTTCGACCCGCGCTGCCCGTGGTCCTGGCTGGCCTCGCGCTGGATGCTGCAGGTCGCGCAGGTGCGCGACGTGCCGGTGCGCTGGCGGGTCATGTCGCTCGCCCTGCTCGGCGAGGGCGGCGACGGGTCGACGTCGGACCGGGCGCTCGTCGACGCCTACTGGCAGCCGGTCCGCGCGGTCGTCGCGGCGCGGCGGCAGGCCGGCGACGGCGTCGTGCTGCCGCTGTTCACCGCGCTGGGCAGCCGGTTCCACCTCGACGACCGCGACGACGTCGACGCCGTCGTGCGCGAGGCGCTCGCGCAGGTCGGGCTCCCGGCCGACCTGGCCGATGTCGGCCTGACCGACGCGGTCGACGACGCGGTACGGGCCAGCCACGCCGAGGCGATCGCCCTGGTCGGCAACGACGTCGGCGCACCGGTCATCGCCGTACCTGGTCCGGACGGCGAGCCGATCGCGTTCTTCGGACCGGTCGTCACGCCCGCGCCGACGGGCGCGGCCGCCGGTCGGCTGTGGGACGGGGTCCTCCTGGTCGCGGGCACGCCGGGCTTCTTCGAGCTCAAGCGATCTCGGGACGTCGAGCCGAACTTCGACTGATGCCCGAGGGCAACGTCGTCCACCATCTCGCCCGACGTCTCGGGCGGGCCTTCACCGGTCGTTCGGTCCGGGTCGACAGCCCCCAGGGGCGGTTCGCCGACGGCGCGGCGCTGGTCGACGACCGACGCGTGCGACGGGTCGAGGCCCACGGCAAGCACCTGTTCGTCGGTTTCGACGGCGGCCGCTGGATCCACGTCCACCTCGGCCTGTTCGGCAAGTGGCAGTTCGGGGACGGTGACCTGCCCGATCCGGTCGGACAGGTGCGGCTGCGGCTGTGGACCGCCCAGTCGTGGGCGCAGCTGCGCGGACCGACGGTGTGCGAGGTGCTCGACGACGCCGGCAAGCGTGCGGCGGTGCGCCGCGTCGGACCGGACCCGATCCGCCCGGGCGCGGATCCGGCGCCGGCGTGGGAGCGGATCCGGCGCAGCGGGACGCCGATCGCCGCACTCCTCATGGACCAACGCGTGCTCTCGGGCGTCGGCAACATCTACCGCGCCGAAGTCCTGTTCCGGCACAACCTGTCCCCGTTCCGGCCGGGTCGCGACCTCGACGCGGGGACGTTCTCGGCGATGTGGACCGACCTCGTCGCCCTGATGCGGGCGGGGAGCCGGCGCGCCCGGATCGACACGGTGCGCGCGGAGCACCTGCCCGAGGTGATGGGCCGCGCGCCGCGCGAGGACCGGCACGGCGGGGAGGTGTACGTCTACCGGCGGGCCGGCCTGCCGTGCCTGGTGTGCGGCACCGCGGTGCGCGTGGCCGACCTGGCCGGCCGCAAGCTCTACTGGTGTCCGCGCTGCCAGCCGTCCTGAGGACGCTGGCGCAGGGGCGCGGTGCTTGATCTACTTGCGCCATGCTGCATGACCGGGATCGGATCCGTGAACGTCTGGACGACGACGTGTTCGCCAGCGTCGACCTCGCCGGTGCCCTGCCGCGGTACCGGATGCCCGACCACGAGCAGGACCCGCGGCACGCGTTCCAGGTCGTGCGCGACGAGTTGATGCTCGACGGCAACTCCCGGCAGAACCTGGCGACATTCTGCCAGACGTGGCTCGAGCCGGAGGTCCACGCGTTGATGGACCTCGCGATCGACAAGAACATGGTCGACAAGGACGAGTACCCGCAGACCGCCGAGATCGAGGCGCGCTGCGTGCACATGCTCGCCGATCTGTGGCACAGCCCGGACGCGGCGAACACCGTCGGCACGTCGACGACCGGTTCGAGCGAAGCGGCGATGCTCGGCGGCATGGCGCTGCTGTGGAACTGGCGATCGCGGCGACGCGCGGCCGGGCTCCCGACCGACCGGCCCAACCTCGTCACCGGTCCCGTGCAGGTGTGCTGGCACAAGTTCGCCCGCTACTGGGACGTCGAGCTGCGCGAGATCCCGCTCGAGGGCGACCGCTGGCTCATGACGGCGGACGCGGCGCTGGCGCGCGTCGACGAGAACACGATCGGCGTCGTGCCCACCCTCGGGGTGACGTTCACCGGGCAGTTCGAGCCGGTCGCCGCGGTCGCGGCGGCCCTCGACGACCTCGCCGCCCGCACCGGCCTGGACGTGCCGATCCACGTGGACGGGGCCAGCGGCGGCTTCCTCGCCCCGTTCTGCGATCCGGACCTGGTCTGGGACTTCCGCCTGCCGCGGGTGAAGTCCATCAATTCCTCCGGTCACAAGTTCGGGCTCTCGCCGCTGGGGGTCGGCTGGGTCGTTTGGCGCGACAGCGGCGACCTGCCCGAGGACCTGATCTTCCGGGTGAACTACCTCGGCGGCGACATGCCGACCTTCGCGCTCAACTTCTCCCGCCCGGGCGGTCAGGTCATCGCGCAGTACTACAACTTCGTCCGGCTCGGCCGCGAGGGCTACCGGCGGATCCACGAGGCGTCGTACGCGACGGCGCAGTACCTCGCCGACCAGATCGCGGCGATGGGTCCGTTCGACGTCGTGTACGACGGCCGCGGCGGCATCCCGGCGCTGTCGTGGCGGCTGGTGCCCGGAACCGACCCGGGGTTCACCCTGTTCGACCTCGCCGACCGGCTGCGGGCGGCCGGTTGGCAGGTGCCGGCGTACACCCTGCCGCCGAACCGGCAGGACGTCGCCGTCCAGCGGATCCTCGTCCGGCACGACGTCAGCCGCGACCTCGCCGACCTGCTGCTGGCGGACTACCGGCGCGCGGTGGCGCACCTGACCCGCCACCCGCAGTCAGTGCCGTTGACAGCCGCGGAGGCCAGTGGCTTCACCCACTGACCCGCGGATGCCGGATGCCGCGGTGTCCGGCCGGCAGCGAGTGCCGGATGATCCACCACGACGCGACGATCGTGATCGCGGTCAGGGCGTAGAACACGACCCCCGACACGGCGAGGGCGAGCAGGTTGTCGCCGGCGATGAACGCGAACAGCAGGCCCGCGCGGACGAAGTTCAACAACGCGAACGGCCACGAGGCCAGCGCGTACGTCCGCACGAGTGCGGGGTCCGCGCGCCAGCGCATCCCGGTGCCCACGAGCGGGCCGACCGTCACGCCGATCAGGGGCCAGCGCGCGAGGTTGGCGACGACGAAGGCCAATCCGGAAGCGGCGTTGATCAGCAGTCGGGGCCAGAAGAAGTCGGCCGCGCTGCCGGTCCGGCTGGCGACGTAGCCGCTGAGCACGACGAGCAGCATCGCGCCGACCGCGCGGGAGGGGTGCTTGCCCTCGACCAGTCGCCAGAGCGTGAAGATCCCGGCGAGGGTGATCGCGATCCCGATCGCCCAGCCGAGCGCGCGGCTGCCGGTCCCGCCCAGGCCCAGGTAGACGGCGACGAACGCCAACGGCGGCACCACGGTCTCCAGCGCGCCGCGCACGCCGCCGACGAGCCGGGCGAACGGGTTCGCGGCGTCGTCGGCATCGGCGGAGTTGTCGGCGTCGGCGACCGCCTGCCCGTGGACCTGCTCGTCCGCGGGCTCGAGTGCGTGCTCGGGTGCGCGGTCGGGTGCGGGATCGGTCACCGGCACAGGGTAGCGGGCGCCCAGTGAGTTAGCGAAGGCTACCCTTACCAAGGTTCACGGGGCGGCCGACCTATCGTGGCCCGCGTGACGACGCGAGACACGGCCGACGACACTCCCGAGGACACTGCCGAGGACACGGCCGAGGACACTCCCGACGGCGGTGCTGACGACGCGGCCGACCTGTCCGACCTGGCGGACCGGTGGCGCGCCGACCTCGCGGCGTGGGCGATCCCCGAGGACATCCTCGCGCAGGCACCGGCGTCGCCGTGGATCCATCCGGTGTCGATGTTCACCGTGGGCGACGACGAGCCCGACACGCTCTCCCACCAGCGGGCACGGGCGGCGTTGGGACCCGGCGGCAGCGTCCTGGACGTCGGCAGCGGCGGTGGTCGCGCGTCGATGGCGCTGGTGCCGCCGGCCGGTTCGCTGATCGCGGTCGACCATTCACCGGCGATGCTCACCGAGTACGCGGCCGCCGCCCACCGGCGCGGGGTGCCGGCCCGGACGGTGCTCGGCCAGTGGCCGGCGGTGGCGGACGACGTGCCGGTCGTCGACGTCGTCGTCTGCCACCACGTGGTCTACAACGTCGCCGACATCGTCCCGTTCCTGCGCGCGCTCGACGCGCACGCCGGCAGCCGCGTCGTCGTCGAGCTGCCCGCCCGGCACCCGTTGACCTGGCTGGACCCGTTGTGGCGACGCTTCTGGGGCATCGCGCGGCCGACCCGGCCGACCGACGCCGACCTGCTGCGGATCGCCCTCGCGCTCGGCTTCGACGCGCACCTGGACCGGTGGGTCGACCAGACCTGGGCGAGTCGGGTCGCGCGCACCGACCTCGAGCCGGTGGCCGACGTCCGCACCCGACTGTGCCTGCCGGCGGATCGCGACGACGACGTCGCGGCTGCGCTGCGCGACCTGCCCGAGCCGGCGACCCGCGAGGTCGCGACGCTTTGGTGGGACGTCGTCCGCGAGTGAGTGTCCGCGGGTGACCGGCCGCCGGTGCGAGGATGGCCCGGTGGCCTACGACGTCGACCGGCTCCGTGCCCGTGTCCCCGCCCTCGCCGACGGCACCGCGTACTTCGACGGCCCGGGTGGCACCCAGGTCCCCGACCTTGTGGCGCAGGCGATCTACGACGCGCTGACCGCACCGTCGGCCAACCGGGGGCACGTCACCGCGGCCGAGCGCAACGCCGAGGAGTGTGTCGTCGGCGCGCGGCTGGCCGGCGCCGACCTGCTCGGTGCCGACCCGGCCGGCATTGTCTTCGGTCGCAGTGCGACCGAGTTGACGTTCGCGGTCGCGCGCACGCTCGCGCAGCAGTGGGGACCCGGCGACGAGATCGTCGTCACGCGGCTGGATCACGACGCGAACGTGCGCCCGTGGGTGACCTACGCGCAGCGCACGGGGGCCACGGTCCGGTGGGTTCCGTTCGACCCCGCGACCGGCGTGCTCACGACCGACGACGTCCTGCGGCAGGTCAGCGACGCGACCCGGGTCGTCGCGGTGACCGGCGCGTCGAACCTGCTGGGCACGCGGCCGGATGTCGCCGCGATCGGCGCGGAGCTGGGGTCCGGCGACGCGCTGCTGTACGTCGACGGCGTGCACCTGGCCGCGCACGGGCCGGTGGACGTCGTCGACCTCGGCGCGGACTTCTTCGTCTGCAGCCCCTACAAGTTCCTCGGCCCCCACCTGGGGATGCTGGCCGCGTCGCCGGCGCTGCTGTCGACGATGTGGCCGGACAAGCTGCGGCCGTCGACCGACGACGTCCCCGAGCGGTTCGAACTCGGGACGTTGCCGTACGAGCTCCTCGCCGGCGTCCGCGCGGCGATCGACGTCCTCGCCGACCTCGTCCCCGGCGACGAGGCGGACCTACCCCGGCGCGCGCGGGTCCTGCGGTCGATGACGGCGCTGGCGCAGTACGAGGGCGCGCTGCACACCCGACTTCGCGCCGGACTCGAGGCGATCGCGGGCGTGCGCCTGTTCGGTCACGCGCCGGTGCGCACGCCCACCGAGCTGTTCGAGATCGCCGGCCGGATGTCGGCCGACGTGCACCGTGCCCTCGCCGAGCGCGGGATCAACGCCCCGGCCGGGTCGTTCTACGCGATCGAGGCGGCCAACTGGCTCGGCCTGGGTGCGGCCGGGGCGGTCCGGGCGGGCATCGCGCCGTACACGTCGATCGCCGACGTGGACCGGCTCGTTGCCGCGGTCGCCGACCTCGCCGCCGACGCGGGCCGTCGTGACTGACCGCCCACGGCGGATCGCGCCGGCTTCGGCCTGCTCGCCCGGGCGCCGGCGTGCCGCGCAGGCCCGGGTGCTGGCCGGGCCGGTCGCCGCGGTCGTGCTCCTCGCCGGCTGCGCGGGCGGGGGATCGGACGCCGCCGCGGGTGCGCCCGACGGGCCGCGGGCGCTGGTAGTGGGACTGACCCGCCTCGGCGTGGACTGCACCGACGTGACCGCGACGCAGTCCACGACGCTGCCGTACACGGCCATCGCGTGCGTCGGCGTGCACCTGGACTGGGTGACCGACCGCGACCGGTACGCCGCGCTCGTCGCGGCGGACTGCGCGGCGGCGGACACCGCCCGGGCGGCGGCGGACCCGACGGTCGTCGTGACCGGGCCCGACTGGGTGCTGCGCGGGGCGGACCGCGCCACGGCGGACGGCTGGCCGCGGCGCGTCACGCCGGCGGCGGCGGCCCAGGCGTTGGGCGGGACGGCGGTCACGACGGCGGAGTACTGCCGCCGGGTCGGTGCCTAGACCGGCAGTCGGCCGGCGACCGGCCGCTGGACGACCCACGTGGCGCGCAGGGTCGTCGGGTTCGCCGGGGTCGGGGAGTACTCGTCGACGACCCGCACGACGACCAGTCCCGCGGCGACGACCGCCGCGCGCACCTCGCGGTCACGGTGCAGGTACTGCAGGTGCTCCTCGACGAAGTCCCGCGACGGGTCGACGTCGGACTGCAGCGACATGATCGAACGACACGTCCGGGCACGTTCGTCGACGACGTAGGTCACCGCGTACCGGCAGTCGCCGGCCGTCCCCAGGACGACCGGGTTGTCGCGCGCGAGCGCGATGAGCGCATCGGCGTGCAGGTCGAAGACCAGCCAGCCGCCGGGGCGCAGCAACCCGCCCAGGGCGGCGAGCGTGCGGCGCAGGTCGGCCGGGTCGAGGTAGTTCAGCCCGTCCAGGGTGGACACCATCGCGTCGAAGGGTCCGGCCAGGTGCGGGTCGGGGGCCAGGTGCGGCAGGGTCGTGCGGACCAGCGGGACGGCGGTCCCCAGTCGGCCCCGGGCCAGGGCGAGCATCGCCGCCGACGCGTCCAGGCCGACCACGTCCAGGCCCCGGGCGACCAGTTCGGCCGTCATCAACCCGGTGCCGCAGCACACGTCCAGGACCCGGCGCACACGCACCGGTCCGTCGGCCCAGGTCGCGACGGCGAAGTCGGCCCAGGACGCGAAGCAGGGGTCTACGACGACCACGTCGTCGTAGACCCCTGCCAGGTGCGCGTACGGGTCGGCGCCGCGCGGATGCCCGACCACGACCTCCCCCGAATCGGGCATCGGACCGCGGTCAGATGCCGAGGACCTTCGCCTTCGCGGCCGCGAACTCCTCGTCCGAGAGCACTCCGGCCTTGTGCAGGTCGGCCAACTGCTGCAGCTTGGCCATCGAGTCGTCCGCGGCGGGCGCGGGCTCGGGCTCGGGAGCCGCCGCCGGCGCCGGCTGCTGGGCGGCCGCGGCCTGCTGCTGGGCGGCGGCTTCCTTGTCGGCGTACTTCTCCGACTGGCGATGCGCGACCCGGCCGGAGACGGCGGTCGCGGTCCCGGCGACGACGGCCGTGCGGGCGGCCATTCGCAGGAGTCCCATGGTGGTTCCCTTCGTTGTGCGGGTGGATTCTGGATTCTCGGTGCGGTGGTTCGGCTCAGGCCTCGAGCAACGCCGCGGCGACGACCTCGGCGGGGATGCGGATCTGGTCGATGACGACGGCGTCCGCTGCGGCGAACGCGGCCACCAACGGGGCCATCCAGGTGTTCTCGTAGGCGATGAGCAGCGCCGAACTGTTCGGCGCGAGGTCCTCGCTGAGCTCCTCGGCGTCGTCGTGGCTGAGCACGCCGTGGTCGCTGACCTCCAACTCCAAGAACGCCGGACCGAGGTCGGGGTCCAGGTCCTCGATCGCCAGCGAGGTGACGACGCCGTCGGCGTCCTTGAGGACGAACAGGACGTCGAGGACGCGGACCGTCCCGGCGCGGACCTGGTCCATGATCGCCGGAACGATCTGGCCGCTGAACTTGTTGCCGGGGAAGCCGATGACGTAGACGTCGACCGGACCGATGGGCATGGGGCCTCCAGTGTGCGGATCCCGGGCGCGCGCCCGGTCGCTGGCAGATTATCAGCGCCGGCCGGTCGAACGTGGGCGGTCGATCACGTTCCCCACCTCGCCGATCTTGAGCTCGTACCGGGTCCGGCGCGAAAATACCCGGTACAAGCTCAAGTTCGGCGAGGTGTCGGCGGGCTACCCTGCGGTCATGGCCGCCGGCTCCCAGGGACGCACGGGGTACCTGGTCGTCGCGCTCCTGGCCGGCGGTGGCCTGTATGTCGTCAACCGGGCGCCCGGATGGGCGGACCTGGGCCTGTTCACGGCCGACGTCGAGCCGCTGATCGCCTACCTCAACGGGTTCCTCGCCATCGCGTTCGTGGCCAACCTGGTGTTCGCGTTCGCGGACGTCCCGCGCCTGCGCGGCTTCGCCGGCCTGGTCCTCGCCGGCCTCGGCGGATGGATCGCCTACCAGCTGCTCTCGGTGTTCCCGTTCACCTTCGGGTCCGCGGTCTCCGTCGTGTCGATCGCGGCGAAGGCCGTGCTCGCGTTCGCGCTCATCGGCGCGGTCCTGCTCGCGATCGTGTCCGCCCGTCGGCTGGCCCAGGGCTGAGCGCTCCTTCGGCGCACTGTCAGGGGGATCGGCCAGACTCGGCGCCGAAGGGGGGTGCGCATGCGGTTGCTGCACCTGGCCGACATCCACCTGGATGCGCCGTTCGCGTGGGCCGGCGCTGCCGGTGGTCGTCGGCGCCGGGAGGCGATTCGCGCCGCGTTCACCGCGGCCCTCGACCTGGTGGCCGGCGAGCGGGTCGACGCGGTGTGCGTCGCGGGCGACCTGTTCGAGCACGAGCGGGTCAGCGTCGACACCGCGCGGTTCCTCGCCGACGCCTTCGCCGCGCTCGGCCCGGTGCCGGTCCTCCTCGCCCCGGGCAACCACGACTGGTACGGCCCGGCCAGCGTCTACCACCGCACGCCGTGGCCGGCGAACGTCACCGTCTTCACCGACGACCGACTCGCGCCGGTCACCGTGGCCGACGGCCTGACCGTGTGGGGTGCGGCGCACCTGGCCGCGGCCGGCACCCGCGACTTCCTCGACGGCTTCGCCGTCGACCGGGGAGGGGTGAACCTGGGCCTGTTCCACGGCTCCGAGCGGTCGGCGATGTCGTTGCAGGACAAGGCGAAGGTCCCGCACGCACCCTTCGCCGCGGCGGACGTCCGGCGCTGCGGACTGGCCCACGCGCTGGTCGGGCACCTGCACACTCCCGTCGACGCGCCGACGCACACCTACCCGGGGAACCCCGAGCCGCTGACGTTCGGTGAGGCCGGTCGACGCGCGGCGGTGCTCGTCGACGTCGCCGCCGACGGGACGGTGACCACGAGCCGGCGCGTCGTCGCCCGGACGACGGTCGCCGACGTCGACCTCGACGTCACCGGGCTGGCGCACTCGGGGGCGATCCGGGCCGCGGTGGCCGACGTGCTCGCGGGCCGAACCGGTGTCGTGCGCCTGACCCTGCGCGGCGACCTCGACCCGCAGGTCGACCTCGCGCCGGCGTCGTGGGCGAACGCCGTCGCGGGCGTCGACTTCGGACTCGACGCGCTCGTGGTGCGCACGACGGACCTGGGTACCGCGTACGACATCGACGCGCTGGCCGGTGAGCCGACGGTTCGCGGGCAGTTCGTCCGCGACGTCCTCGCCGCCGCGGACCCCGACGACGCCCGACGTCGTCGGATCCTCGTGACCGGCCTGCGGGCCCTGGACGGTCGGACCGACCTCGAGGTGCGCTGATGCGGATCGAACAGGTCACCGCGTCCGGCTTCGGCCCCCTGCGCGGGCAGGTGCTCGACCTCGCCGACGGCCTCACCGTCGTCGTGGGCGGGAACGAGACCGGCAAGTCCTCCTGGCATGCCGCCGTGTACGCGGGCCTGTGCGGGATGCGCCGGGGCAAGGGGCAGGCGCACGAGCGGGACCGCGAGTTCCGTCGCCGGCACCGGCCGTGGGACGGCACCCCCTGGTGCGTGTCGGCGCGCCTTCGCCTCGACGACGGCCGGCTGATCGAGATGACCCACGACCTCGACACGCGGGTCGCCTGCCGCGCGACGGACCTCGGACTCGGCCGGGACGTGTCGGCGCAGGTGCACAACGACGGTGCCGTCGACGGATCGATCTGGCTCGGGCTGGGCCGGCGGGCGTTCGAGGCGACCGCCTGCGTCCGTCAGGCGGATCTGCTCGCGGTTCGCCGAGCCGGCAGCGAACTTTCGGACCTGCTCGGCCGGGTCGCGGCCAGCGCGCAGGCCGACGACTCGACCGCGGCCGCGCTGGCCCGCCTGGCCGACTTCAGCCGGGAGCAGGTGGGTACGGACCGCCAGAACTCGGTGCGGCCGTGGCGACTGGCCATCGACGCGCGCGAGCGGGCCGCCCGCGCGGTCGACGACGCGCGCCGGGCGCGGGCGCGCTTCGACGTTCGTGCGGCCGAGGTCGACGAGTTGCGGGCGGCCGCCGACGCGGCGAACCGGCGTGTGCAGCGCGCCCGGGCGGCGCAGGCCAGCGCCGAGGCCGACGCGCTGCACGACCGGTTGGCACGGGCCACCGGGCTGGCGGCCGAACTCGGACCGGATCGGCCGGCGAGCACGACCGAGCTCACTGCGGCGGTCGCGGCGGTCGCGGCGGCGGTCGCCGGTTGGCAGGCGGTAGCGACGGCCTCCGGTGCCGCGGCGAAGCCGTCGACGGGCCGCGACCGGTCGTCGCGGCGATCGATCCCGGCCTGGGTGCTCGCCGGTGTCGCGGCGGCCTGCGCCCTCGTGGCCCTGCTCGCCGTGGCCGGATCGTCGACCGTCGTCGCGGCGGTCGGCGGTGCCCTCGCCGTGGTCTCGGCGCTCGCGGCGATCGTCGTCGGCGCGCGACGCGGCCCCGGTTCGGGGCCGGCGGATCCGCCGCCGGCGAGCCAGGCGCTGGCCCGCGCGTACGCGGACCTCGTGCGATCGGCCGCGATCGCCGGGGTCGGCGCGCAGGCCGGTGCCCCACCCGGCCCGCCGGCCAGCACGCAGGTCGGTGCGCCCCCTGACGGCCCGCCTGGCGAGGAACTGGCGGTCCGGTTGGCCGCCTGGCTCGACGCGCAGCGCGCGCAGGCCCAGGTGCAGGAGCGGACCCTGACGCGGTGGCGCGAACTCGATCGCACGTTGGGCGACGGCGACCTGGCCGGACTTCGGCGCCAGGCGGACCTCGCCCGGGCCCGCGCGGATCAGTACGCCACCGAGGTCGCCGACGCGACGGCCGACGTGACCGACGTACCGAAGTCCGGGGGCCGGACGGCGCCGGCCGTGGTGGGGGCCGTGGTGGGGGCCGACGCGATCGACGACGGGATCGACGACGCGATCGACGACGCGATCGACGACGCGATCGACGACGCGGCGCGGGCGGCGGCGGCCCTGGCGCAGGACGCGGCACGGGCCGAGGGCGAGATCGACGAGGCGGCCAGTGCCCTCGTCGACGTCTCGGCGTTGGAGGAGGAGCTCGCCGCCGCCGACGCCGAACTCGAACGTGTCCTGGCGCTGAAGGACGTACTCGATCGCACCACCGCGTTCATGGCCGCGGCCCAGGACCGGGTGCATCGCGACCTCGCGCCGCGCCTGGTCGCCTCGGTCGTGCGGTGGCTGCCCGTCGTGACCGGGGGCCGGTACGTCGACGCCACGATCGATCCCCAGGACCTTCGCGTCCGGGTCCGATCCGCCGGCGGGCAGTGGTCCGAGGCCGACGTGCTGTCGTACGGCACCGCCGAGCAGGTCTACCTGCTGCTGCGCCTGGCCCTGGTCGAGTACCTGACCGCCGACCACGACTCGTGCCCGCTGCTGCTCGACGACGTCACCGTCCACGCCGACGCCGAGCGCACGCAGGAGATCCTCGACCTGCTGCTCGCGGTCTCCGCCCAGCGCCAGGTGGTGCTCTTCTCCCAGGAGGACCAGGTCGCCCGCTGGGCCGAAGCGCACGGCGCCACCGTCACGACGGTGTCGCTCGGGCGGGTGCCGCAGTGGTGAGCCGGCGGACCGGGGCGGCGCGGCGCGCCCCCGATCGACCGTGCGCCCTTCCCGCCCGCCGCGCCCACCCGTAGCCTCGGTGCTCATGCACCCGGTCGTCGACGTGCACGCGCACGCAATGCCGATGCCACTGCTGCGGTGGCTGGCCGACGAGGGCCTGGCCGACCTCGGCGGTGTGGATGCGGCCACCGGCAGCGGCACGGTACGGATCGACCCGCAGGTCAGCGGCGTCGCCGCCGCTGTTCCGCTGGCCCGGTCGCAATGGGACGTCCACGAGCGCCTCGCCCAGATGGACGCCCAGGGGGTCAGCCATCACGCGGTGTCGCTGCCGCCGTTCCTGTTCTGCTCCACCGCATCCGATCACGACCTCGTCCGCGAGGTCGTTCGTCGGGGGAACGACGCGCTCGTCGATCTGGTGCGGGCCGCGCCCGACCGCCTCGTCGGACTGGGCACCGCCCCGCTCGGGATCGAGGGCGTCGCCGACGAGGCCCGCCGGTGCCTGGCGGCCGGACTGGTCGGGATCGCGATCGGCACCCGTGGCGGTGGGGTCGAGATCGACGCAGAGGTCAACACCGCGTTGTGGCGGCTGGTGCACGAACGCGAGGTGTTCACCTTCATGCATCCCAGCGCGATCCCCGACGCGGGTCGGCTGTCGGACTTCTACCTGCCGCAGCTCCTCGGGTATCCGATGGAGACGGCGATCGCCGCGGCGCGCCTGGTCTTCGCCGGCGTCCGTGAGCGGTTCGGGTTCCCGCTGTGCCTGGCCCACGGCGGCGGCTGCCTGCCCGCCGTCCGCGGGCGGCTGGACCTGGGTTGGGAACGCAAGGACGTCGCCCGCGTCACGCCGATGCGGCCCAGCGCGTACCTCTCCGACCTGCTGTACGACACCGCCGTCTTCGACCCGCGCGCGCTGCGACACCTCGTCGAAGACCTCGGGGCCGACCGGGTGCTCGTCGGAACCGACTTCCCGTTCGACCTCGCCGACCGCGACCCGGTCGGGACGGTCGACGCACTGGGCCTGAGTGCCGAGCAGCGGGCGGCGATCACATGGGGGACCGCGGCGCGCCTGCTCGGACTGACGGACCCGCGACCAGGGGCCGACGAAGGGACGACATGAGCTGGTACGACCTGCACCGGTGCGTGTACGACTACATCCGGGCCAGCGAACGCGGCACGCCCGAGGCGTTCGACCCGGCCGGCTACGACCTCGATCCCGACGAACGGGCGGCGTTCGCCGACCGTGACGTGGCGGCGATGTACCGGTTGCAGCTGCACGGGGTCCTGCTGAACCGCTACTGCCGCCAGATCGGGTACTCCCGCGACGCGTACCGGCAGATCCTCGCGCCCTTCGCGACGGCGCCGACCCGGAGGGGACGATGGCAGAGCTAGTGCTCGCGGCGTGCTCGTCGCACGCGCCGATGATGGCCGCGGCCCGCGACTCGGCACCGGTCGAGCAACGCGACCGCTTCTTCGCCGCGCTCGCCGACCTGCGCGACCGGGTCGTCGGCCGCGGCGTCGACACGATCGTGATGCTGTCCAACGAGCACTTCACGAACTTCTTCCTGGAGGCGTTCCCGCAGGTGTGCGTCGGAGTCGGTGAGCGCAACCGTGGCCCGGCGGAACCGTGGCTGGGGATCGCGCAGGGGTGGATCGACGGCGACCGCGGACTCGCCGAGCACCTGACGACGTCGCTGCTGCACTCGGGCCTGGATCCGGCGTTCTCCCATCGGCTGGACCTCGACCACGGGATCATGACCGTGTACGACGAGCTCGACCCCGACCACCGCTGCCGGCTCGTCCCGATCGTGCAGAACTGCGCGGTGCCGCCGTTGATGCCGCTGGCCCGGGCGTGGGACCTCGGCCGGGCGCTCGCCGACGCGATCGCGTCCTTCCCCGACGCGCGTCGGATCGCGCTGGTCGGCGCGGGCGGTCTGTCGCACTGGGTCGGCGTCCCGCGCGTGGGCGACATCGACGAGGAGTTCGACCGGTGGTTCCTGGACGCGCTGGCCACCGGCCGCGTCCGCGATCTGCTCGACCTGGACGACGAGGAGATCGCGGTGGCCGGCAACGGAGCGCACGAGATCCGCAGCTGGGTCGCGGTGGCCGCGGCGGCCGCACCCACCCCGGCGACCGTGCTGGCCTACGAGCCGATCGGGTCGTGGATCACCGGCATGGGCGTGGTCCGGTTCGGTGACTGACGCGGCGCGCGACCTGGGCGCGCTGGTCACCGGCCGTCGGCAGTACCTGACCGTCGCGATCTTGTCCGGCATGACCGCGCTCGCGCCGCTGTCGATGGACATGTACCTGCCGGCGTTCCCGCAGCTCGCCGCGGACCTCGGCGCGACGACGGCCCAGGTGCAGGCCACGCTCGCGGCGAACGTCGCCGGGATCGTCGTCGGGCAGGTCGTGCTCAGCTCGCTCAGCGACGCGTACGGCCGGCGACGGATCGTCCTGACCGCCATGGCCGCGACCGTCGTCCTGTCCGTCGGACAGGCGCTGGCACCGTCGATCGCCGTCCTGACGGTGCTGCGGTTCCTCGCCGGCGTCAGTGCCGGTGCCGGGATCGCGATCGCCCGGGCGATCGCGGCGGACATCACGTCCGGGCAGCGGGCCGCGCGGCTGTTCTCGCTGTTCATCGCGCTGGCGATGGTCGGCCCGATCGTCGCGCCGGTGCTCGGCGGGGCCGTCTTCGCGCTGACGGGGACGTGGCGGTCGTCGTTCGTCGCCCTCGGCGCGGCGGTCGCCGCGCTCACGGTCGCCGTGGCGCTGGCGATCCCGGAGACCCTTCCGCCCCGAGCACGTCACGGCGGTGGCCTGCGCCGGCTCGTGGTCGCCGGTGGAGCGCTGGCGCTGGACCGGCGCTTCGTCGGGTACGCGCTGGTCCTCGCGTTCTCCTACAGCGCCCTGTTCGCGTACCTGGCCGCCGGACCGTTCGCGTTGCAGGTCGAGCTGGGGCTGACCCCGACGCAGTACGCGGTGACGTTCGGTATCAACGCGATGGGCGTGGTCGGCGTCGGGTTGTTCAACGCCCGGCTCGTGCGCCGGTACGCCCCCGCCCGGCTGCTGGGGATCGGCCTGGGGATCAGCGCGGTCGCGTCGGTCGGGTTGCTCGTCTTGTTGCGCCAGCCGGTCCCGCCGGTCCTGCCGGTGCTCGCGGCGCTGATGATCGTGCTCGACTCCCGGGGACTGATGACGCCCAACGCGACGTTCCTCGGCGTCGAGCGGGCCGACCTGAAGGGCACCGCCTCGGCGATCCTCGGGGCGGCCACGTTCGCCGGCGGGGTCGTCGTCTCGCCGATCCTCGGGGCGCTGCCGATGCCGCCCGGGCAGGCGATGGGCACGGTGATCCTCGGCGGGACGGTCGGGGCCGTCCTCGCCGCGCTGCTGACGGTGGGTCGCCGGGTCGACGGCCCGGGGTCGGCTACGACGCCCAGGACACCCGCAGGTACGCCGGGGAGTTCGTCCCGGCACGGGTGACGTCGATTCGCTCGCTGATCGCCGACTTCATCGCGTCGACGTGGCTGATGACGCCCACGAGACGATCCTCGCTGCCCAGGTGACCGAGCATCGTCATGACCTCTTCCAGGCTCTCGGCGTCCAAGGACCCGAACCCCTCGTCGACGAACAGCGAGCCGATCGCGATGCCGCCGGCGTCGGCGCGGACGACGTCGGACAGGCCCAGGGCCAGGGCCAGGGACGCGCAGAAGGTCTCACCGCCGCTCAGGCTGCGGGCGGGTCGGGTCCGGCCGGTCAGGTGGTCGACGATCCAGATGTCGAGCCCGTGCAGGCTGCGGCCGTCGCCGACCCCGGCCGGGGCGGGCACGAGGTGGAACCGGCCGTCGAGCAGCGCCTCGAGTCGGCGGTTCGCGTGCTCGACGACCGTGGCGAACAGTGCCCGGAGCACGAACACGTGCAGGCCGAAGTCGTCGCCGCGACCGGGGGCGACGAGGTCGGCGAGGTCGAGCAGGTCCGCGGATCGGGCCGCGTCGGCAGTGCGCCGCTCGCACGCGGCCTCGACGGCGGTGGTGCCCGAGCGCAGTCTCGACAGCCGCTCGACCGCGTCCCGCAGGTCGTGCTCGGCCTCGCGACGCACGTCCTCGGCCCGGGTCCAGCGGTCCCGGGCGGCTGCGACGTCGCCGAATCCGACGGCAGGCCCATCCGCCGTGCCGGCCGACTCGCCGCTGCCGCCGGCCGCGGCGTCGTCCCCACCGCGCCGGTCGTGGTCGGCCCGGAGCTCGGCGAGGGCGGCGTTCGCCCGGGCTCGGGCGTGGGTCGCGGCGTCGAGGTCGGCCCGGCGATCGGCGGCCGTCCGCAATGCGTCCGCGAGGGCGAGCAGGCGCGATCGTCGGTGGGCGACCGACTCCGCACCCGCCCGGGCCCGCGCGACCTGCTCCGCCTTGGCGGCGATCGACTCCCGCGACGCCCGCACCGACTCCTCGACGCGGGCGATCTCCCGATCGGCGGCGGCGACCTTCTCGTGGCACTCTTCGGACTCCGCACGCAGCCGACGCACCTGTTGATCGGCCCGCTCGGCCGCGTCCGACCGCGCCTTCAGGCCCGCCGTCGTCCGGCCGTGCTCCGCCTCCGCCTCGGCGAGCGCGTCGGCGGTCAGCTCCGCCTCGCCGGCCAGCCGTTCGGCTCGTTGACGGGAGTCCGACAGCGCCCTGCGGGCGGCCGCCAGGTCCGCGGTCGCGTCGCCGGCCGCCGCGCGCAGCTCCTCGACCTCGTCGGCGGTGACCGCAGCGTCGACCTGCTCGGCGGGTCGCGGATGTTCCAGCGCCCCGCAGACCGGGCACGGGGACCCCGGCTCGAGGCCGACGGCGAGCTCGGCCGCGATGCCGGCGCGGTGGTGCCGGCTGGCGTCGTGGTAGCGACGATCCGCCGTCGCATCGACCGCCAGCGCCCGCTCCACTTCGGCGGTCAGGACCGGCTGGCGCGCGGTCTCGGCCGCGAGGGCCTCGACGACGCCCCGGATCCGCCCGAGCTCTCGTCCCCGCTCGCTCGCCCGGGTGTGCTCGTCGTGCGACGGGCCGGACTGGGCCACCTGCTCGAGGTCCGCGATCAGGGCGGGCAGTTCGGCCAGTCGCGCGCGGTCCGCGCCCGCGGCGGTGCGCGCGTCCTCGATCGCGGCGACCATGCGTGCCTCCTGCGCCGGCCACGCCGCGACCGCCTCCTCCGCGGCGGCGGCCGTGGTGAGCTCACCGGCGAGCCGGTCGGTCGCGGCGGCCCGGTCGCGCCACTGCGCGACGGTGTGCTCGGCGTCGTCCGCGCCGACGTCCTCGTCGGCGCCGGCCAGGGCGGCGACCGCCGATCGGGCCGATGCGAACCGGGTGCCGCACTCGTCGACGTCGGCCTGGGCGGCGTGGGCCGCGGACGACGCGTCGGCCTCGGCCTTCGCCGTCGCCCGCGCGGTGTCGGCGGCCGTGGCACGGGCGGCCGCTGCGTCGGCGGCCGCACGCGCGGCCTCGGCGCGATCGGCGAGGGGCGGTTCCAACGCGTGCAGCGCGGTCCGCAGGTCGTCGTCCAGGCCGATACGCGCGAACTCGAGGAGCTCCTCGCGGATGTCGTCGTCGATCCCGACGCCTGCCGCGAGCGCTCGGACGGCCTCGTCGACGGCCGCGGTGGCGGCCCGCCGGGTCTCGCGGGCCGCGGCGGCGTCGGCGGCGAGGAGGTCGGCGACCCGCTGGGAGAGGCGGGGGTCGAACACCCGCGCCAAGATCTCGCGCCGGTCGGCGGTCGTGGCGGTGAGGAACTGGGCGAACGCGCCCTGCGGCAGCACGACCGTCTGCACGAACTGGTCGCGGGTCAGGCCGACGACGCGGGCGATCTCCGCGTTCGCCGACGCGACGTTCGTCGCGATCGACTCCTCCCGACCGTCCGGGCCGATCCGGAACACCTTGGCGGACGCCTTCGACTCGGTCTGGCCGGCGCCGCGCTGTTTGCTGCGCAGGTACCGCGGGCTGCGGATCACGCGGTACGTGCCCGCGGCGGTCTCGAGGACGAGGTCGACCTCGCTCGGATCGGTGCCGGTGGCGAAGTCCGAGCGCAGTCGGGCCTGGTCGGCGTCGGCGACGGCGAGCGTCCCGAACAGGGCGAAGCAGATGCAGTCGATGATCGTCGACTTGCCCGCGCCGGTCGGCCCGTTGATGAGGTACAGGCCGGACCGGCCCAGCGCGTCGAAGTCGATGCGCTGCTCGTCGCGGAACGGGCCGATTCCGCGGAAGGCCAGGGACCGGATGCGCATGTCAGGCCTGCGCGTGCGCGCGTTCGAGGGCGTCGGCGAGGATCGCCGCCATCGGCGCGGGCAGCGGCTCCCCACGCGTGGCGGTGTAGAAGTCGCGGATGCGGTCCATCGGGGTCACCGCGTCGGTGGCCGCGGCTGGGCCGGTCGGGCCCGACGCGCTGTCGGTCGAGGGGTCGACCGGCCCGCCGGTCGGTGTGCGCTCGCGCGTGGTCCGCAGCAGGCGGGGGAACCTCGTGTGCAGCTGGGCCAGGTAGGCGTCGGGGAGGTGGGTGTCGGTCAGGGTGATCTCGACGAAGTCGTCGTGATGCTCGGCGTACGCGTCGGACAGCACGGTGGCCAGGTCGCCGCGCAGTCGGGCCATCCGGGCCGGCTGCGGGACGGGCACGACGTCGAGCGCGACCGTGCCGTCGGCGGCCAGGTCGACGATCGTGACCGACTTGACGTGCTCGGCCTCGGAGATCGAGTACCGCAGCAGCGAGCCGCTGTACCGGATCGTCGGTCGGTCCGGCGGGTCCTGCGGTCCGCGCAGGTGCACGGTCCGTGGCCGGTGCAGGTGACCGAGGGCGACGTAGTCGACGCCGGCGAACACCGCCGTCGGCACGGATGCGACCCCGCCGACGGCGATGTCGCGCTCGCTGTCGGACTGCGCTTCGGCGGTGCCTTCGCCGGTGACGACGAAGGCGTGCGCGACGACGACCGCGCGCGTCCGGTGGTCCAGGCGTCGGCGTTCGGCCAGGTCGGTGCGGACGCGGCCCATCGCCTCAGTCAGGACCGCCTCGTGGCTGCGGTCCAGGAGCGGCCCGTCGGTCGCGGCGAGGTCACGACGCGCGGCGTCGGGGTCCAGGTACGGCAGGGGGTAGAACGCGACCGGGCCGTCGGCGTCGGCGAAGACCGTCGCAGTGCCGGCCGTCGCGATCTCGCCGACCACCGTGACGGCGTCGACGAGCAGGTCGGCGTTCGCGGCCAGCCGCGCCCCCTCGTCGTGGTTGCCTGCGGTGCAGACGATCGCGACGCCGGCATCGTGCAGTCGGGTGAGGGTGTCGGCGAGGCGGTGGATGTCGTCGACCGCCGGGAACGCGCGGTCGAAGACGTCGCCGGCGATGACGACGAGGTCGACCGAGCGCTCGATCGCCAGGTCGACGATCGCGTCCAGCGCGGCCTGCTGGGCCGTGGCGAGGTCGTGGCCGTGCAGGCGCCGGCCCAGGTGCCAGTCGGCGGTATGGAGGAACCGCACGATCCTCACCCCCCGCCCGGGTCGGCCGGTCCGAGCAGGCGCGTGTCGAACGTCGCGTCCGGGGAGTCGACCCGAAGTCGGACGACCAGGTCGGCGGCGGCGCGCTCGGCGACGGCGCGAGCATCCGGGCCCAGGGAGTCGACGATGAACACCGCCCGGGTCGTGCGCTCGGTCAGGCGGGTGCGCACGCACTGCCGCCAGTTCCAGCGCCGGCACGTGACGCCGGCGTCGTCGCGCCACACGACCTCGCCGCGCTCGGCCCGTTGGGTCGCCGGCTCGCCGTCGGCGACGGTGTCGAACGGCTCCACGCCGACGGCGATCGTCAGCCGCGGCGGGCCGACGTAGCCGCTGATGTCCTCCCCGCCCACCGGAACCAGGTGCAGGACCGACACGGCGTTGTACACGTCGGTCAGTCGGTCGATCCGCGGCAGCCCCGTCCCGGCCCGGCGCAGCAGGGCCTCCACGCTCGACCGGGCGACGCGGGCCTTGACGCCGAAGTCGGCGTACGCCTCGCGCCAGCGGCCGATCGCCGGCAGGTCGTGGGGTTCGCCGTCGGCCAGCAGGCCGGTCGCGTGGTCCTCGGCCGTGCGCAGCAGGTCGTCGCTGGCGGCCGACGTCGGCCCCGGCGCCAGCCCGTCGGCGACGACGATCGCCGCGACGTAGTCCGGCCGCGCCGCGAAGACGGTCGGCTCGATCCGCACCGCGCGGACGTCACCGGCCCACGCCCCGGTGCGCGCGCTGGGGACAGTCGTCATGTCGACCTCGCCTGCTCGTCGGTGTCGGCACGGTAGCGCCGAGGGGTGACGACGGGCCGCCGAGGGCTAACGTCGACCCCGTGGCACCGCAGCGACCGCGCGTCGTTCCGCGCGGCGTCCCGCGCGTCCTCGTGGTGTGTGAGGTGCCGCCGATGCCGGTGCGCGGCGGTGCGGACCTGCGCATCCTCGCGGTCACCAAGGCGCTGGCGCGGTTCGCGCGCGTCGGCGTGGTCGCGCTCAGTCCGCGACCGGGCCGGCCGCCGGCGCACGTGGACCTGTGGCGCGCCGCCGACTCGGCCCTGCCGGCGGCGGCGACGTCGCTGCGGCAGATCGTCGCCTGCCCCGAGGACCCCTTCGCCCAGATCGCCGACCCGGACCGGGTGCGGGTCGTCCGGGCGGCGGTCGAGGACTTCGCACCGACCGTCGTGGTGAGCTACCGCCTTCGCGCGTGGCGGGTCGCGGCCGAGGCCCTCGCCGGTTCGTCGGTGCCGATGGTCGCCGACCTCGACGAGGCGATCGCCCGGGCGGTGCGCGCCGCGCAGATCGGCGTCGAGCGCGATCCCGGCGCCCGCGTCCGCGTGTGGGCCACGCGCGCGCAGGAGACCTACGAGCGCATCGTCGTCGACGGGGCGAGCGCGGTGTGGGTGAGCTCGGCGGCCGACGCGGCCGAGCTCGGCCGGTTCGCGGACCCGCGGCGCGTGCGGGTCGTGCCGAACGTCGTGGACGTCGAGGACTACGCGGTCACCGGTGTGGACCGGCGGGCGCGGACGGTGGTCTTCCCGGCGATGTTCGGGTATCCGCCGAACGAGGACGCCGCCCGCGTGCTCCTGGACGACATCGCCCCCCGGCTCCCGGGATGGACCGTGCTGCTCGCCGGGTCGTTCATCCCGCCGTGGTTGCGCGAGCGCGCCGGGCCGGGGGTCGAGGTCGTCGGTCCGGTCGACCGGATGGCCGACCACCTGGCGGCGAGCGCGGCCGCGGTCGTCCCGCTGCGAGCCGGGACCGGGACCCGTCTGAAGATCCTGGAGTGCCTGGCGACGTCGACGCCGGTGGTGTCCACGCCGATCGGGGCCGAGGGGCTGGACCTGGAACCGGGCCGGCACTTCCTGGCCGCGCAGACGCCGGCGCAGTTCGTCGACGCGGTGCGCCGGTTGGATGACGACCCGGCGCTGGTGCGCCGGCTCACGTCCGCCGGCCTGGCCCGGGTCCGTGCGCGACACGGTGTCGACGCGCTCGTGCCGGTCCTGGTCGACGCGGTCGCCGGCGTCGGGTGATCGACCGCGACCCGCCCCGACCCGCCGTGACCCGGGCCTTCCCCGACCGGTCACGCGCGTACGATCGGCGCGGTCTTCCGACAGGACCCGAGTGCGGCGGCGGACGGAGCGGCGAAGTGTACGGCGTCATCATGGCGACTCGGCCGACCGAGCCGTTCATCCTCGACGCGCTGGCGAGCATCCACGCGCAGACGCTGCCGCCCGCGCAGGTGATCGTCGTCGTCAACGGCCCCGGCGCCCACGAGTGCGACCTTCGCGCGACGATCGGCGAGCAGTTCCCCGAGGTGGTCGTGCGCGCCGACGACCGGCCGAGCATGGCGGCGGCCTTCCACGTCGGCCTCGCCGGCGTGCGGACGCCGTACGTCGGGTTCCTGGACGCCGACGACCTGTGGGCACCGACGAAGCAGGAGCGGCAGATCACGATGCTGGCGGATTCGCCGCGGGTCGACGCGGTGCTGTGCCAGACGGTCAACTTCCGGGTCGACGCCGACGCGGTCGTCCGCGACGGCGTGGTCGCGACGGCCCGGCTGTTCGGCGCGACGACGTTCCGGACCGACGTCTTCGACCGGTTCGGCCCGGTGGACGCCGACGCCGACCACTTCGAGTGGCTGTACCGGTGGTGGGCGGGCGCGGCCGCGGCCGGCATCGTGACCGCGACCGACGCGTTCCCCGGACTGCGTCGTCGACTCCATGCCGGCAACGGATGGGTCACCCAGCACGAGCGCGGGCGTGCCGTGCTGCTGGCCGAGCTGCGGCGGATCAACCGGCGACGCCGAGGCGAGTCGGTCGAGGCCGCGTCCGCGCGATGACGGCGACCGCCGACGGGCTGACCGCGCTGGCGCGCGGGCTGCCGGGCCGCTCGGGCCCGCTGCGCGTCCTCGTCCTCGGCGACGCCGGCGCGGCCGCCTGCCGGGCGTTCGCCGCGGCCGGACATCAGGTCCGGTGCTGCCCGGACGGTCAGCGTGTCCGGGGCGGACCGGCGCACGTCGACGTCGTCGCCGCCGAGGTCGGCGAGCTGACGGGCACCGACGCCCGGTTCGACCTCGCCGTCGCGGTCGACGGGTGGGCACGGGTGCGACGCGTGCACCCGCCGGCCCGGGTGGACACCCTCGTCGACTGGCTGCGCACGCACGCCGACGTGGTGGCGATGGCCGCACCGCGGCAGGTCCTCGCCCCCGACCTGAACGATCTCGGGCCGTTCGAGGTCCTGTCGCTGCTGGGCCGGTTCGCCTACCTCGCGGAGGCGGTGGACGTGGCCGCCCCGACGCCGATCGTGCTCGCCAGCGACCGGTACCTGCGCGCCGGCCGGGAGTGGGTCGACGGTGCCGACGTCGAGTGGATCGACGCCGACGTGGGGGACGCGTACGACCGGCCGGTGCGCACGTACCGACTGCCGGGTGCGCGGATCGTGAAGGTGGAGTGCACGAGCGAGGACTACTTCGAGCGGGCGCAGGTCGCCGGCGAGGCGGCGTTCTTGTCGACCGCGGACCACGACACCCGCGCGGCCCTGGGTCTGCCCGAGGTGCACGCGCTGTGCCGCGGCCGGGCCGTGACGACGCTCGTCCGGGCCGAGATCGCGGCGGACGAGCCACCGGCGATCGATGAGCACCTGCACGGTGTCCTCGACGCCGCCGTCGCGTACAGCGCCCGGGGCCTGTTCCACAACGACGTCCGCCCGTGGAACGTGCTGTGGCCGGCCGGCGTGCCGCGGCTGATCGACTACGCCGACGTGTCGGTGCATGACGAGGACGTGCGGGACCTGCCGCAGGTGCTCGCGCTGGCCGGGACGCTGGCGGCGATCGCGACCGACGAGATCCGGGCCGGCGCGCACTTCCACGAGGACGTCCTCGCGGTCGCCGAGCGTGCGGGCCTGCTCGAGCGATGGCCGCTGGCGGCGCAGTTGACCGGCCCGTGGCTCACGCTGCCGGCCCGGCGCCCGCGGGTCGACGCCACCATGAGCGCCGCGCGGATCCTGCACGAGGTGCTGGCGGTGACCTGTGGGTGAGGCCCGCCGCGCCGTCGTCGGCTCCGAGACGCAGTACCTGGAGAGCCTGACCTTCGTCGCCGGGATCCAGCGGGTCATGCGCGAGACGCACGCGGCGCTGACCGACCTGCTGGCCCCGCACGGGGTCGACGTGGTCCCCTTGCACACCAGAGACCGGCCGCGCCGCATGGAGTTCCGGGCCGTCGACCGGTGGCACGCGCCGGACCCGGTCCTGGACCGGCGGCCGGCCCGGATCGGCGACGTCGACGTCGCCGTGCTGCTGGACCTGCACACCGAGGCCGACTACGCGGCGCTGTTCCGCGAGCGGCGCCTGCGCCGGCTGCCGGTCGTCAGCCTCGTGCACGACCTGCTCCCGATCACGCACCCGGGCATGTTCCACGACGGGGCGCGGGCGGCCTTCCGCGTGTACCTGCAGCAGGTGCTGGCCGTCTCCGACCACCTCGTCGTCAGCACGCACAAGGTCGCCGACGACCTGCGCGGCCTGGGGTGGCGGATCGGCGGGGACCTGCACGTGATCGCGATGGGCACGACGTTCCGGCCGCGCCCGGCGACACCGCCACCGGACGACCGCATCAGCTTGCTGTACGTGTCCACCGTCGAGCCGCGTAAGGGGCACGACGTGCTGCTGGATGCGTACGCGCTGCTGCGCTCGGCCGGGCACGACGTCGACCTGACCCTCGTGGGCCGGGAGGGCTGGCAGGTCGCCGGCCTCGCCCGTCGGCTGCGCACGCACCCGGACGCCGGCGGGCGGCTGCGCTGGCTCGAGAGCGCCGACGACCTCACGGTCGCGACGATCGCCCGGTCGTGCACCATCGGGCTGTTCCCGGCGATCGACGAGGGCTTCGGCCTGTTCGTCGAGGAGGGTCTGGCGTACGGGCTGGCGATGGTCGTCAGCGACATCCCGGTGTTCCGCGAGCGGGCCCGGCCGAACCTGTTCTTCGCCGACCGCACGCCGGCCGCGTTCGCCGAGGCGATCCTGCGGGCCCACCGGGCGCCCTGGCACCCGATCGGCCCCGGCGAGGTGCGAACGATGCGGGACTTCGGCCGCGACGTCGCCGAACTCGTGCGGTCGGTGCTGCCGTGACCGCCGACGGTGCGCGATCGTGGTCGCGCCGGCCTGGCTAGGGTTCCTCGTCATGGCAGGTGCTGCGTGGCGGGTGGCGGGCGAGTCGATCTCGATGGAGCGGCTCGACGGTGAGACGATCCTCATCAACTTCGACTCCGGCCAGTACTTCAGTTTCGACGGGTCGTCCGCTGACGTGCTGTGGCTCGTGGCGCAGGAGGCCGACCGGACGACGTGGCGGACCTCGCTCACCGCGGCCTGGCCCGGACTGGTGTGGGACGCCGGCGTCGACGCGGGGATCGACACGTTCCTGGCCGCCTTGAGCCAGGCCGGGGTGATCGTGCCGGCCGGCGGCGATTCCGACGGCGATTCCAAGGCCGATTCCGGCGGTCGGGCCGACGGTCCGGCGTCGCCCCTGCCGGCGGACTGCGACCGGGGCGCCTGGACGGCCCCGTCGATCCAGGCGAACGACGACCTCGCCGACCTGCTGATCATCGACCCGATCCACGACGCGAGCGACGATGGCTGGCCTGAGGCCCGACCGACGCCGTGACCGCGGCGCCCGCTTCGCGCAGGACCTGATCGACGGTGCGCACGCGGAGGCGACCTGCTGGATCCCGTCCCGCCTGGGCCCGCACGGCCTGCGCGTGGGCCTGCGGACCGACGACGACCTCGCGCACCTGATCGCCGGGGCGTTCCTGCCGGCCTGCGGATCCGTCGCCGCCGACCGGCCGAGGTTCTCCCTCGCGGTCGCCCGGCACGGGGAGCCGTTGCGCCTGCCGCCGGCCGTGTGGGCCGACGAGTGGACCCGGTCGGCGCGGGTCGTACCGGCGGAGATCACGCACCCGTACCGGGTGTTCTTGGACCGCCAGGTCGGGGTCGCGTACGCGGTCGACCGGTCCACCGGCCGAGCCGCCGTGTGGGTCCGACGGGCCGACGAGCTGGACCTGCGCAGCTTCATCACCCCGTTCCGCCTGGCGCTGTCCTGGCTCGCCGGCACGTTCGGCGCCGAGGTCGTGCACGCGTCCGCCGCGGTCGTCGACGATCGCGCGATCGCGTTCAGCGGCGCGTCCGGGTCCGGCAAGTCCACCCTCGCGATCGGCCTGGGCCTGGCGGGGCACCGGTTCGTCAGCGACGACTGCCTGCTGCTCCACGACGGCGTCGCCTACGCGGTGTTCGCCCGCGCCAAGGTCGACGACCACTCGGCCGCGATCGTCGGCACGGCCGCGCGGGGGCTGCCGCTGTCCCGGCTGCCGGACACCCCGCGGGCCAAGCGGTTCCTCGCCGTCGACGCACTGGGTGACGCCTTCGCGCCGCAGTTCGCGCTGCACGCGTGGGGGTTCCCGGTCCTGGGCCTGGGCACCGGGCACTACCGGCTCGCCGAGCGGCGGGCCTTCCGGCTGCTCGCCGCGGACTCGCTGCGGGAGATCTTCGGCGGCGGACCGGTCAACCGACTGCGCCTGGCGCGGGAGATCCGGCGGGTCCCGGGGTACCGACTGCTGGTGGGGGAGTCGATGACCGAGAACGCCGAGGTCGTTCGGGCCGCGCTCGCCGGTGGGCGGCTACCGGCGGAGGCGGTCCGGTGAGTCGTCGACCGCCGGCGCTCGCCTGGCAGGACCTGCGTGCGCTCGGCGCGGCGACGGCCGACCCCGTCGTCGGCGCGCGACAGTGGCGCGCGCTGATGGCGGCGGTCGCCTTCGACGAGATCGACGAGGCGGCGCAGCGGATCATGCCGGCGATCTTCGCGAACCTGCGCGACCAGCCCGACCTGCCCGAGCGCGACCGGATGCGCGGGGCCTTCAAGTTCCACTGGTCGCGGACGACCGAGCTGCTGCACGGGGTACGTCCGGTGCTCGCGGACCTGGCCGCCGAGGGTGTCGACCACCGACTGCTGAAGGGGGCCGCGGTCCAGGTCGTCTGCGGACGGATCGGGGCCCGGGCGATGGGTGACGTCGATCTGCTGGTTTCGGCCGCGGACGCCGACCGTGTGAGCGAACTGCTGGTCCGCAACGGCTTCCGGCGCAGTCGCGTTGCGGTGTGCGCGGGCCACTCCGACGCCGAGCACCATGCGGCGCTGACGTTCAACTCCGGTGACGTGCACGTCGACGTG
>CAYMNG010000002.1:61022-66335 GCA_964391765.1 uncultured Bifidobacteriaceae bacterium
CCGCGTTGACCTCGTCGACGTGCACCTGGCCGAGTTCAAGGAGCCGGTCCGGCTGCTGTCGATGATGCTCGCCGCGCCGGCTCGACGGGTGCGGGCGGCTGGCACGGTGCTCGCGTTGCCGCCGGCGGAACTGCTGCTGCTGCACGCCGCCGTGCACGGCCGCCTCGCGTCGGGACCGACCGACTTCGCCCAGGCGGTCGTCGACGTCGCGATGCTCACCGCGCACGTCGACCCGACCCGACTGGTCGCCGCGGCCGCGCGGACGGGCACGACCGCGGACCTCGTCGACCTGGACGCGGCGGCCCGCGCGGCCGGCGCCGCGCCGCTCGGCGTCACCGTTCCCGACGGCGCGCGGGTCGCGGCACGCCTCGACGCGCTCGCCGGCACCGCGGCCAAGGCGGCGATCGCCTCGAGCAGCGTGACGCGCCGGATGCGGGACCGCCAGCGCGGGCCGGCGGCGACCGCGGCCGTCGCGCACGGCTTCGGCGGGGATCGGCGGGCGTACGCGGCCTGGCTGCGGTCCGGTCAGTTCGCCGTCGCCGAGCGCGCCGCCGTCCGCGTTCGCGGTGGGTTCCTGCACGAACCGTCGGGCGTGCTGGCGTTGGGCGCCTCGGTGCGGCCGTTCGCGGGTGCGACGGTGCCAGGGCTGGTCGCCTCGTCCGTGGCGAGCGACACGCTCGACTGGCGCTTCCGGGTGCGTCTGCCCGGACCGAGCCGGTGGCTGCGGATGACGCTGGACGCGCCGAGCCTGGACCGGCTCGACGTCGTGGTGTTCCGCAACGGAGTGCCGCTCACGCACGTGTTCGCGGGCGACGCCGCCTCACGGGTCGTCACGATGCGGGACGTGCCGGCCGGCAACGAGTTCTCGTTGCGGGCGCTGTGGCGGGTGTGTCGTCGCTGCTACGCTGGCCTGGACGATCTCGCGGTGCGGTTCGACGCGGACGACGATGCGCGATAGGGCGGCGGGCGGTGAGCGGCGGGCGACCGTCGTTCGCGACGGGGGTGGGTTCGACGACTCGGGCCGGTTCGTCGACGTGTGGCGGTACCGGGACCTGGTGCGCGCCTTCGCCCGGCGGGACCTCGCGGTTCGCTACCGGGCCAGTGCCATCGGCTGGGGCTGGTCGCTGATCGAACCGATCGTGACGCTGGTCTTCCTCAGCATCGTGTTCCTGGTGATCTTCCGGATGCAGGCACCGCCGATGGGCAACGGCCGGACCGGCTCCTACGCCGCGTTCTTGTTCTGCGGGTTGGTGGGCTGGCACCTGTTCGCGACGATGCAGACGCTGGCGATCGACACGCTCCGGTCGACCGGGCCGCTGTTCGCCAAGGCGGCGTTCCCCGGCTGGGCGCCGGTCGTCGGCGCTCAGCTGGTGCAGGTGGTGCAGATCGTGGCGGAGTTCGCGATCCTCGTCGGGTTCCTGCTGGTCCTGGGCAACGTCGGGTGGACGTGGCTGCTGGCGATTCCGGTGCTGATCGGGCTGGCACTGCTGTCGATGGGCGTCAGTCTCGTCGTGGGGGTCGCCAGTGGATACGCCGGCGACGTGCGCGAGATCGTCGTCACGGTGCTCGGTGTCCTGTACTTCGCGACACCGGTGCTGTACCCGATGGAGATGGCCCGCGGCACCAGTCGGGTGCTCGGCCTGCTGGTCGCGGCGAACCCGTTGTCGTGGTACCTGGAGGGGCTGCACGCGACGTTGTACTCGCTGGTCGCGCCGCCGTGGTGGTTCCTCGGCGCGCTGGTCGCGGTCGGGGTGGGGGCCTTGTGGGCCGGGTTGCGCGTGTTCAGTCGGCTCAGCCGGGACCTGGTGGACGACCTGTGAGTCGGGAACATCGATCGTCGCGGGGGCGTTACCGGGGCATGAGCCAAGGTGCGAAGGTCGTCGCGTGCCCGTCGTGTGGGGCACGCAATCGGGTGCCAGCGTCGGCGAAGGGCCGGCCGCGCTGCGCGAAGTGCCAGGCGGACCTGCCCTGGGTCGTCGAGGCGACCGACGCGTCGCTGGCTGGGGTCTTGGACACCTCAGCGCTGGTGCTGGTCGATCTGTGGGCCCCGTGGTGCGGGCCATGTCGGCAGGTCGCGCCGGTGCTGGAGCGACTGGCCGCGCGCTACGCCGGCCGGCTGAAGGTCGTGAAGGTCAACGTCGACGACAACCCGCGGGCGGCGGCGACCTACGACGCGCGGTCCATCCCGACCCTGGTGCTGGTGCGCGGGGGAAAGACCGTCGGTCGGGTCGTCGGTGCGCAACCCGAGGGTGCGCTGGTGCAGCAGATCGAGCCGCTACTCACGGCGCCGAGGTGAGCGACCGCGTCACCGTCGGACCACCAGTCCCCGCCCTCCCGTTCGTCCCGCCCTCCCGTTTGTCCCGCTTCCTGGGACGTAGTGCACGAAGCGTCCGATTTGTCCGTACGTTCGTGCACTACGTCCCCGCTCACCGGGCCGGCCGCAGCGATCCGGCCGGTGCTGCCGTTCGCGGTCGTCGTCGCAATCGTCGTCGACTACCGGCTCGCGCATCCGGTCTCGCGCTGGCGGACGGCGTCGGCGGTCGCGCTGTGCGCGGTCGGCACCGTCGCCCGGCCGGTGATCCTGGGGGTACGTGAGGGTTCGGTCGATGCCTGCGCCTTCTCGCAGTCGGCGTGGGGTCGTACGTCGATCCCGTTCGCGGAGACCGTGCAGTGGCTGCGCAGCGAGTGGCCGCACCCCACGGTGAACACCGTCGTGGCCGTGGTGCTGCTCGTGGTGTACTGCGCGGCAGCCGTCGTCGTCGGCCGCGATCGCGAGGTCCCAGTCGCCGTCCGCGCGCTCGCGGTAGCGTCACCGGTGTTCGTCATCGCGAGCGGAGCGCCGTCCTCGACCGGGCGATACCTCCTGCCGGGCCCGGGAGTGGCGATCGCATTGCGCACGTGGGTCACGCGGACATGGGCGCTTGCCGCCATCATCGCGCCGCTTGTCGCGCTCCACGCCGGGTGGGTGCTCGCATACGTCGCCGTGCCGGCGGGATCGCCACCGCCGTGACCGCTCCGGCGCGTCGCCCGCGGACTCCGACCACCGATCGCCATTTCGATCGGAGGAACTTCGCCCCGCCGAGGGCGGCCGTCGCGAGCGGTCTGCGTAGAGTGTGACCGCCGCGAGGGGCGGTAGCTCAGCTGGTTAGAGCCCCGGACTCATAATCTGGTCGTCGTCGGTTCGAGCCCGACCCGCCCCACCGCGGAAATCCCTTGTTTGACAGGGGGTTTCCCATGTCCCCATCTGGCGTCCCGTGCCCGTTCGAGCCCTCTCGACTCCGCTCACTATTGCACGACTATTACACGAGCCCATTCCCATTGAGGGCCAAGGGCAATCCGCAAGTGGGGGTCCCGTCCATGGCGAGCCGAACGGGCACACGTATTGCACGGCTAGTGCACGCGGAAGGGCGGCAGTCCGGCCCGGTCGAACTCCTGTTGCAGGCGGGGTCGGTGTCGGTTTGCCTGGCGAAGTTCCGTGATCAAGGCGTCCACGTCTCCCGTGTGATCCGTGCCCGCAGCGATCGCTCGCATGCGGGCGAGTCGAACGGCTGCTGCGCGGTAACGCTTGGCGTCCGCCTCCACCAGATCGCCACGGGCGAGCTGCTCGAGGACCGGGAGGGTGGCGAGGGCGTCGACTCTCTCGTACGACTTGGCCAACCTGGCCCACGTGTCTGTGTCTGAGAGTTCCAGATCGTGGGCGAGCTGCCACGCGTTAGGAACTTCGTTGAGCGTGAGCAGGGTGAACAGGACGGCATCTCGTGGCATCGAGGCCAGTCGCTCGCTGACCTCGTGCGCGTACTCGGGCCACGCGCCGCCGGCTGCGGCGTGGAGCTGCGCCGCGGTGCTCGACGTGGGCCACCACCGGAACGCCTGCAGTCTTTCCGGAAGGAGCTCGGCGGGTCGGTGCGCGGCCAGGAGCTCGGCCAGGTAGCCGGCCGCTCGTTTGGCCTGATGGCCGTCATCGAACTCGGCGGCCTGTCGCGCCCAGTCGATCGCCAGGTCGATCTCGCCGATCTCCTCGAAAGCCTCGGCGGTGTCCTGAAGCCAGGCGGCAACGCGCCGATCGCGTGCATGGGTGCGGATGATCGCCTCGATGTCGTGATCGAGCACGGCCAAGCGTTGCTCGTTCCAGCCCAGGACGAACCACTCGTGGGAGTGAGGGCCGGCCCAGCGGGCGTCCTCGGACGGTCGCGGACCCAGCCTCGCCTCGACCGCCGTGAGTTCCTTCCGGTAGCGGGCGATGCCGAGTTCGCCGAGGGCTGGCGCGTAGGCCACGGGATCCAGTTCGAAGTAGTCGACGTCGCCGTCGAACTGGAACGCCATCATCCACTTCACCAGGGGCGCGGCGGGGGCCTGCGCGGCACGTGCGGCGACGGGGTGCAGGGCGAGCAGGCGCCGGCAGGCGTCGCCGATGATGCCGCTGGAGTCATCCGCGCGGGCGATGACCTTCATCGCGGACGCGATCGCCTTCGTGGTGACCTTGTAGACCTCCTGGCGGTCCGTCGACGCCATCGACGCCTCGAGGATGTCGACGGCGTCGTGCATCTGCGCGCCGTGTGCATTGGATGCGCGTCAGCGATACAGCTCGGCACGTGTCCGGATCAGCGGAAGGACTCGTTCGGCCAGGTCTGTCGATGCCGGCGAGGTCATGAGCGGGAGATCCTGCTGAGGAGGAGATCGGTGACCAGTTGCCCAGCGGTGTCGATGTCGTAGTCGCTCGGCCAGGGGTCTATCAGGGGTGCGATGTCGGTGCGGAAGGTGGGATCGAGCATCTTCGCCTGCAGGTCAGCGACGGCTCTCTTCGCGGTGAGGCCAGGCGGCGCGTAGGTGGGGAAGGCGTCGAGGATGTCGTTGGGGTCGAGGTTCAAGTCGGTGAGGGCGAGCCAGAGGTCGAACAGGTCCCGCCCCTTCTTGCGCTGGAACAAGGCCCGGATCTTGGTCGAGACGAGTTCGGCCGGTGTGAAGGTGACGACGTCTCCTTGACCTGACCACCACGGCGAGTCGACGACATGCGGCATGGAGACCAGTGGCCGCGCGGGTGAGCGCTCGTGGGTGTTGATCTCCACCTTGATCCGCAGTGTGGTGCCGTCTGCTGCGGCCGTGCGCAGGTAGACCTTGGGGTGCTGGCTGATGCGGGTGGAGACGTCGAATCCGAGGCGTTCCCCGAGCGTCGTCACGCCCTTGGTGAGCGGGGCGATCCCGGACGAGGTCGTGCGCACGAAGTCGAGGTCCTCGCTGTAGCGGCGAGGAGTCGGCAGGTGCAGCTTGTGCAGGCAGGTGCGGAAGTCCGAGTTTTCCTCGTCAATCTTGGAA
>CAYMNG010000002.1:66345-70065 GCA_964391765.1 uncultured Bifidobacteriaceae bacterium
GCAGGTCCTGTTCGACCTGCGCCGGGGTAGGCCACGGCGCGCGGGCGCTCCAGGCCGTGACGAAGGCTGCAGGGATCACAGGTCCGGCTCCACGTCGCTGTTGATGACGATGCCCCAGCGGGGGTCGGTGACACCCTGGCGTGGGAGCCGGGGGTCGAGCACGACCGCTCGCGGCAATGGCGCCGCTTCCACCATTCGTGCCAGTTCTGCGGTGTCGACGCTGGCACCCACGACTTCCAACAGATAGCCGAGTCGGCGGAGTGCGGTCGCCGAGTAGGAGGCGGCAAGCGTCGCGAGGTCATTCGCGCTCATCGGGGTCGCGTCAGCGAGCTCGAACAGCACAGTGGCCACGTTGCTCAGTCCGCCGCCGAGGTCCGGTCGGTCGACGAGATCCACTGCGGTGAGGGCGGGAGTCGATACCCATACGTGTCCGGACTCCACGTTGTGACGCTGGCGCGGCACTTGCCCGGCTCGGGCCTGGCGGGTGAAGCGCAGATGCGACCGGCCGAAGGACCGATCCTCGACGGCGTTGTCCACCGCCACCTGGGTGGCCTGCGGACGTTGATGGGCAGCGCCATGGATCTCCGCCGCTGAGAGCCAGCCGACGTAGTACTCGCGTCCCAGATGCACCATGAGCGGATCCAGGAACTCCACCGCTGGTGGTGCGCCCCAGGTCCGGTACTTCGGGGGAATTGCTACCCACAAGCCTCGACCGGGACTGAACAGCCGGCCAGCGCGCACCGCCGCGTTGAGTCGCACTCTCACGTGCTCATCAGGCACGCCAAGGATCTCGGCGGCCTCCCTCGTCGTCACGGCACTGCGGCCACGCGCCAGAAGCCAATCCGCCAGATCGCCTGCTTTCGGCACGGCACCTCACTAGTGGCTAACGTTATGAGAATCGTTACGTTAGCCACAGTGCATGTCAAGCGCGGTCATTCGCAGTGGGTGTGAGCGGGCGGGAGCGGTAACGAGCGGGCACCAGCGGGCACCAGCGGGGACGAGAAGACTCAGAATCTGGTCGTCGTCGGTTCGAGCCCGACCCGCCCCACCCTCGAAAATCGTGGCAGTGCAACGACTTGCAAGAGAGCCGATTCACTACTCAAATGTAGGAGATGGGCTCTCTTGTGCCCTCTTCGTGGCACGGATCTGGCACGACTTCCCTCACGACCGTGCGTCCGAAATGCGGGTCACGGCACATGGGTGGCACGCCGACGACGACCGGATTCGGGCTGGCACGTGCAGGCTGCGACCTCAAACGTGTTCGCGTCCTGCAAAGTGTGTTACTGTAAGACAAATGAGGAGGTGACCATGGCAACGCTGACGATTCGCCTGGACGACGAAGCACGCGATGCACTCGAGGAGCTCGCGCGTACGAATGGGGTGAACCTGAGCTCCTTGCTTCGCGAGCAGGTCGATGTCCTGCTCGGCCGCGGAGTTCCCATGAAGCGAGCCGACGTGCCCCGTTCGCTGTCGATGGCCGAGCGCTGCCTTCTGGCCCTGCACCACGAGACGCTCGCCATTCTGAAGGCGGGCGATGAGCATGAGGCCGAGTATCACGCCAACATGGCAACGGTTCTTCGCGCGGGATACACCGCCGAGTACGAGGATGCCTTCGCAGGCATCGACGTGGAGCTGAGCCGAACCGAGTGCCGATTGGTCTGGGACATTCTGGACATGTACCGGGTCCTCGATGCGGCCATTCGCGAGCTTTCCGAGTCCGAGCGGGCGGAACTCGGGGACGTGGCCATCGGTCGGCTGCGGTTCATGGGTTTCGATCTGAACGATCCGCTCGAGGGACGGATGCTCTTCTACGTTCGGTACCTCGTGCAGACGGATCGCTGGACCGAGCTCGCCGAGCGCCTCGACGCAATCGGGGATCGCGGCAACGCTCACCATCGGTGCCTTCCTCGGTACGAGACGATGCTGAGCGTGTACACGCCAATCTATGAAGACCGTCTCCGTCGGCGCGGCTTCTCTGTGGACGTCTGGCGCTTCTCCGTCGACGAACTCCGGCAGATCATTGACTCCACGGCTCGAGGAGTCACGGCGCCCACCGCAGAGGCTGGCCCGTGAGTCTGTGTCCCTTCGCTCCCGGGCAGTGCAAGTGCAGGTCTGTCCGCAGTGTCTAGACACATGTTCGTCGACGAGAGCAAGAGCAACGGGTTTCTCCTCGCCGCAGCGTGCTACTTCTCCCGTGACTTGGATGCAGCCCGCAAGTCTCTGCGGGACCTTCTTCTCCCTGGCCAGCAGCGTCTGCACTTCAATCATGAAGGCGACGTGAGGCGCCGCACGATCCTCGCGACGCTCATCAGGGACGGCGCAGAGGCTGTCATCGTTCAGGCTCCGCGAAGGTCAACCGCCGCTGAACAGCGCCGCGCCTGCCTCGAAGGTGTCCTTGAGCATGCGGCGAAGTTGCACGTCACCCGCCTGCACATCGAGCAGGACGATTCGGTTCTCGCCTTCGACAAGAAGGTCGTCTTCGAGGCAGTCCGCGCCTTAGGTCTGGACCAGTCCTTCTCGTACGGATGGCTGCGACCCCGCCAGGAGCCGCTTCTCTGGGCCGCCGATGGGTTCGCCTGGGCTTGGGGGCGAGGTGGCCAGTGGCGAAGCCTCGTGGCCGATGCCGTCCGTTACGTGGACTTGGATGACCCCTGAAAGCGCGAAGCCCGGCTCGCCCACCGTCCGGAAGGCTGCCGAGCTCGCTTCTCAGGGCTACTGCCCTTCGCAGGACAAAGTTACACCGGCCGAGCCGGACAACGCCAGTTGCTCGAGCGATCAGACCGCTCACGGCTCCGAAAGCGATCCAGTGTCCCTCCCCGCGACGTCAGGGGCTGTCACTACCCTGAGATCGGGCCCGTGGATAACCGTGGATCCGCGCAGATGGCCATGAGGCAGAGACGGGGACTGGGTCGTTGACCAAGGAGCAGCAGCGGGCCGAGTTGCACCGCACGATCTGGCGGATCGCGAATGACCTGCGCGGCAGCGTTGATGGCTGGGACTTCAAGACCTACGTCCTGGGCATGCTGTTCTACCGGTTCATCTCCGAGAACCTCACGGCGTACCTGAACGACCTTGAGCACGAGGCCGGCAACGCGGGCTTCGACTACGCCGCGCTCCCTGACAAGGACGCCGAGTTCGGCCGGGCCGAGACAGTCGCGGAGAAGGGCTTCTACATACTGCCCAGCGAGCTCTTCGCGAACGTGCGTCAGCGCGCCCGTGGCGACGAGTACCTGAACGAGACTCTGGAGCGGATCTTCCGCCACATCGAGGGCTCGGCGGTCGGCGCCGACAGCGAACAGGACCTCAAGGGCCTGTTCGACGATCTCGACGTCAACAGCCCCAAGCTCGGTCCGACGGTCGCCAAGCGGAACGAGAAGCTCGTCAAGCTCCTCGACGCCATCGGAGACCTGCCGCTCGGCACCTTCGCCGACAACACGATCGACCTGTTCGGCGACGCCTACGAGTACCTGATGCAGATGTACGCCTCCAGTGCGGGCAAGTCTGGTGGCGAGTTCTACACCCCGCAGGAGGTCTCCGAACTCCTCGCCCGCATCACCGTCCAGGGCAAGACCGAGGTCAACAAGGTCTACGACCCCGCCTGCGGGTCCGGTTCACTCCTGCTGAAGTTCGCCAAGGTGCTCGGCAAGGACAACGTCCGACAGGGCTTCTTCGGCCAGGAGATCAACCTGACCACCTACAACCTGTGCCGGATCAACATGT
>CAYMNG010000003.1:0-4626 GCA_964391765.1 uncultured Bifidobacteriaceae bacterium
GCCTCAGCGGCTTGAACCTGCCGGCCGGCAAGCACGTGGTCAAGGGTGAGGAGGCGCTGGCCTTCGTACGGGTACGCCACGGCATCGCCGACGGCTCGGACACCTCGCGCATCCGCCGGCAGCAGGCGTTCTTGGCCTCGCTGATGCGCCAGGTCCTGTCCAGCGGGACGCTGCTGAACCCGGCAGCGCTGCTCGGTGTCCTCGACGCGGCGACGAAGTCACTGACGGCCGACCCGCAGTTGGCCGACATCAACAACCTCAAGGACCTCGCACTGAGCCTGAAGGACCTCAAGCCCGCGAACGTCACCTTCACCACGCTGCCGTGGACACCGAACGGGGACAACGCCACGGTCAGCGAGAACACCGAGCGGTCGGCGCCGATCTGGCAGGCGATGCGCGAGGACACCGCGTGGCCGGCGTCGAAGTCGGGGGCCGGGACACCGGTACTCAAGGCCCGACCCGAGGTCATCCACGTCAACGTGCTCAACGGCACGACCACCAAGGGCGCGGCGAAGAAGGCGGCCCGGGCGCTGCGCAAGGCCGGCTTCGTCGTCGAGGAGGTCGGGAACGCGCCGACCCAGGACGTCGTGACGACGACGATCCAATACGACCCGCAGTGGGACCAGTCGGCGAAGACCCTCGCGTACGCGGCGAGCACCCAGGACCTGCAGAAGGTCAAGAAGCAGGGCCGGACGCTGAACCTCATCGTGGGCAGCGACTTCGCCGGGATCCGCCCGGTCGAGATCAGCGACCTCGCCGACGACCTGACCGCGAACATCAACACCGGCGACGAGAAGTACTGCGCGTCCTGACGGTCGCCGCGCGCCCGTGCGCCGCCGGCTGCGATCAGGTCAAGTCGGCCACCAGCGCGACCACGGTCGGCCCGAGGTCGTGATCGGCGGTGACGGTCCAGGTCAGCCCGGTGGCGTCGAGCAGTGCGCGCATCGCGGTGTTCTCGGCGAGGACGTACGCGATCAGGCGGGTGAAGCCCATCCGCCGGGCCACGTCGATCAGGTGACCCATCAACGCCAACCCGATCCCCCGCCCGTGCCAGGCGTCCTCGACGATCACCGCGATCTCGGCGACGTCGCTCGTACCCGGCTCGGTCGGGAACACGTTGCCCAGCGCGACGACCTCGCCGTCGTCGGTCGACACGACCAGCGTCGCGCCGCGATGCCCGCCGGCGATCCGGCGCAGGTTGTCGTCGCGCCAGGTGCTCATCGGGGTGAAGTACCGCTGGAACCGCGACTGCTCGCTGCACCGCCCGTGCATCCGCTCGACCCGCTCGGCGTCCTCGGGTCGGGCCAGTCGGATCGCCACCGGGTCCCCGTCCGGCAGGACCAGACGCCAGCCGAACCCCTCGATGTCGCCGCGCACCTGCGACAGCGCACCGACCAGCGCCAGCAGGGCGGACGCGCGGTCCCGCTCCGCGCGGGTGAACGGCGCCGCGGTCCGGCGCAGGATGACGTGTCGCTCCGGCGTCCACTGGAGCCGCAGGACGTCCGCCGCCGCGTCGATCCCCGCGACCGCGGACGTGACCTCCCAGGAGTCCGCCAAGACCAGGTCCGCCGCGGCTCGCGGCGCGGAATCCGGGTCGGCGGCCAGCCGCGTCGACAGGCGCAGCACCCGGGTCGCCACGTCGTCGGCGTCCGCGGGGATCCCGCGCGCGACGATGACGTCGTCGGCCACCCCGGACAGCGCGTGCACGATCGTGGCGCGGTCCACCCCCGGCGCCGAGGCCAAGAACATGTCGACCAGTTGCCGGTCTCCGTCGAGGGCCGCGGTGAACAGGCTGACGACGTGCACCCCCAGGCGGGCCAGGACGCGCAGCATCGCGGCGACGGCCGACGGTGCCGCGGGCATCGTCACGCGCGCACGCCAGCGGAACGGATCCGCGCCCACCGGCGCGGCGTCGAACTCCACCAGCGCCTCGAGCAGTCGACCCGACAGCGCCGTCCAGGCCCGCGCGTCGGCGTCGTGCGCGCGGACCGGGCCGAGCATCGCCAGGCCCAGCCCGACCGCGATCAGGTGCAGCGCGACCGCGTCGTCCGCCGGCGCGGACCCGGTTCCGCCGTGCAGCCGGCCGGCGACCCCCCGCGCGGCCGCCCACCGGCGCTCGAGCCGCGCGCGGACGACGTCGCCGAGTTCGCCGTCGTACGGCGCGATCGTGATCGCCTGCAGTTCCAGCGGATCCCAGGCGGCCCCCGGATCGCCGAGCACGTCGCGGGCGGCCTGCATCAGGGCCTGCAACGCGGTCTGGGTCGGGTGCGCCGCCTGGTCGGCGATCATCTGGGACGTCGGGGGATACGGCAGATCGGCGACGACCTCGCGCAGCAGGGCCACCCGGTCGTCGGCGATCTCGCCGACCGCGCGGGGCGCGACGTCGGCGGCCGCCGCGACGTCCCGGCGACCGGTCCGGGCGATGCTGAACCGCGCGAACAGGTCCGCGGCCGCCGCGAGGATCCGCGTACGTCGATCCGCCGACCCGTCCCCGCCGGCCCGACGGCCCGACCCGTCCACGCCCGACCCGTCCACGCCCGACCCGCCTACGCCGACCCGACGGCCTGGCCGACGGCCTGGCCGACACGCTCGAGCATCGCCGCCTCGACCGCGCGTTCGCACGTGCGCGCGACGACGACGTGCACGCCGCCGGTGCCGACCGCGTCGTCCACCGCCCGGCGCAGGTCCTCGACGGTGTCCACCCCGACGGCACGAATGCCGTGCGCGGCGGCGACGGCGACGAGGTCCAGCCCGAGCGGCACGCCGAAGACCCGCTCGAAGAGCTCGGTCGACGTCAGACCGCCTTGTTCCAGGGACGAGAAGATGCCGCCGCCGTCGTTGTCGGACACCACGAACACCAGGTCCGGCCGCTCCTCCTCGGCCGGGGCGAGCAGTCCGGCGACGCCGTAGCCGAACGACTGGTCGCCCAGCAGCGCCAGCGCTCCCGCGGCACCGGCACGCTGGGTCGCAACCGCCGCGCCCCACGCGCTGGCCACGCAGCCGTCGATCCCGGACGTGCCGCGGTTGCCGAGCACGACACCGTCGCCGATGCCGGTCGCGGCGAACGCGCCGACGTGACGGACCGACCACGACGGCCCGACGAACAGCAGGCCGCCCGCGGGCACCGCGCCGGTGACCACCCGGGCGACGTGGACACCGGTCAGCGCACCGGCGGACGCGAGCACCGTCTCGACGGCGGCGGCGGCGAGCAGGTCGGCGCGCTGCCAGGACCCCAACCAGGCCTCGTCCACGTCGGCCAGCGCCGGCGGCAGGGGCACGGTGGCGACGACGAGGTCGGCCGAACGGGTCGGGTCGCTCCACTGCGGATGCGAGTCGACCGCGACGTGCAGCCCGGCGCGCGCGAGCACGCGCAGCACGGACCGGTCCAACCCGACCCGGCCGACGCTGACGACGACATCGGGGACGTGCGCGTCGGCGAAGGCGGCGTCGGCCAGCAGCAGCGGCCCGTGCGCGAGCGCGGTCTCGCACGCCGACCCGTTGCCGCTGGGCTCGGCGACGACCGGCCAGCCCAACGCGTCGGCGAGGTCGTCGACCATGCTCACCGCCTCGAGCTGGTCGTCCAGGGCGCCGATCGCGGACAGGTCGCCGAGGACGACCAGGCCGCGCGCCGACACGCGGGGGTTGCCGAGCAGGCCCTCGACGATGTCGTCCAACGGCGTGCTGACCCCGCCGACGAGGCGGGCGTCGGCGGTCCACGGCCGTTCGTCGGACCGTCCGTCGAGGAGCTCGACCCAGGTGTCGTCGCCGTCGGGCACCAGCGGGTCGGCGAACGTGACGTTCACGTGCACCGGGCCGGGCCGGATCGCGTCCGTCGCGGCGGCGACCGCCCGCGCGACGCTGGACCGCCAGTAGGCGACCTCGCCCGGACCGGCCACGGCCGGCGCGAGATCGACCGCGAGGCGGACGGCGTCGCCGTACAGCCCGGGCTGGTGGATCGTCTGGTTCGCGCCGACCCCGCGCAGCCGCGGCGGCCGGTCAGCGGTCAGCGCCAGCAGCGGCACCCCCGACTGGTCGGCCTCCACGACGGCCGGGTGCAGGTTCACCGCGGCCGTGCCCGACGTCGTGACGACCGCGGCCGGCACCCCGGTCACCTTGGCCAACCCGACGGCCAGGTATCCGGCGGCGCGCTCGTCCAGGCGCACGTGCAGTACGAGGTCGCCGCGCTCCTCGGCCTGCGCCAGGGCGATCGCCAGCGGCGCGGACCGCGAGCCGGGGCACACGACCGCGTCGGTGACCCCGCACCGCACGAGTTCGTCGACCATGACCCGCGCCTGCGCCGTCGAGGGGTTCACGGGCCAACCCTGTCACGCCACCGCGCGCCGATCGCCGTCGCGCTGCCGGCGGCCCACGCCGCGGCCAGGCGCGCGTGCCACCGGGCCACCCGATCGGCCGACACGCGCCCGCTCGCGGCGGCCAACGCGGCCGGATCCGGGTCGACCCGCCCGACCGGCAGCGACCCGCCGACCGGCGTCGGGGTGTCGGTCACGACGTCGGCGGCCAGCAGCGCGCCGGTGCCCAACCCGCACGCGTACGGCAGGTCGGCGAGCGCGGCCGCGGCGGCCAGGCCCACCGACAGCCCGACCGAGGAGTCCAGCGACCCGCTGA
>CAYMNG010000003.1:4636-17933 GCA_964391765.1 uncultured Bifidobacteriaceae bacterium
CTGACGACGACCGGCACGCCGACGGCCTCGGCGACGGCGAGCGTCGCCTCGACCCCACCCAGCGGCGCCGGCTTGCAGATCGCGACGTCGGCGAACTCCCGCACGCGCACCGCCGCCGGATCCGTCGCGGTCCGGATCGACTCGTCGGCGGCGATCGGCACGTCGACCCGGCCGCGCACGCGGCGCAGGTCGCCGGCCGTGGCGCACGGCTGCTCGACGTACTCCAGGCCGTACCGCGCGAGGACGCGCAGCGCGCGGACCGCCTCGTCCGGGCTCCACGCGGCGTTCGCGTCGACCCGCAGCCGGCCGACGCCGGGCCCGAGTTCGTCGTCGAGGACGGCGCGGACCGCCGCGACCCGCTCCTCGTCGGCGGCGAGGTCGCCGCCGACCTTGACCTTCGCCGTGCGACAGCCGGCCCCGCGCACCGCGGCCCGGGTCAGGGCCGCGGCGTCGGCCGGCCCGACGGCCGGGACGATCGCGTTGACCGCGATCCGGTCGCGCACCGGCGTCGGCCATCGCCCGTACGCCGCCTCGATCGCGCTGCCCAGCCACCGCGCCGCGGCGCGGTCGGAGTAGTCGTCGAACGGGGCGAACTCCCCCCACCCGCGGGGACCGTGGACGAGGACCGCCTCGCGGACGTCGAGGCCGCGGAACCGGCGCCGCAACGGCAGGGCGACGACGACGGCACCGGCCAGCAGCGCGGCCAGGTGGGCGTCCGCGCCGGACACCTCGGCGCGCCTCAGGGCCGCTTGGGGAACTGCCGGAAGTCCGGCCGCCGCTTGGCCGTGAACGCATCGCGGCCGTGCTGGGCCTCCTCGGTGAGGTAGAACAGCATCGTCGCGTCGCCGGCCAGTTGCTGGATGCCGGCCAGGCCGTCGTCGGCGGCGTTGTGCGCGGCCTTGAGCATGCGCAGCGCCAGCGGCGACATGTCCAGCAGCCGTAGCGCCAGGTCCACCGTGGCGACCTCGAGGTCGGCGATCGGGACGACCTCGTTGACCAGGCCCCAGTCGTAGGCCTGCTCGGCGCCGTACTGCCCGCAGGTGAACCAGACCTCGCGGGAACGCTTCTGCCCGATCGTGCGGGCCAGCAGGCCGGACCCGTAGCCGCCGTCGAAGGAGCCCACCATCGGCCCGGTCTGGCCGAACCGGGCGTTGTCCGCGGCGACGGTCAGGTCGCACACGACGTGCAGGACGTGCCCGCCGCCGACCGCGTAGCCGGCGACCATCGCGATGACCGGCTTGGGCGTCCGGCGGATCTGGACCTGTAGATCGAGCACGTTGAGCCGGCCGATCCCCTTGCGGGCGACCTCGTCGTCGCCGAGGTAGCCGTCGTCGCCGCGGATCTGCTGGTCGCCCCCGGAGCAGAACGCTAGGTCGCCCTGCCCGGTCAGGAGGATCACGCCGACGCGGTCGTCGTCGCGGGCCCGGTTGAACGCGTCCTGCAACTCGAACAGGGTCTGCGGCCGGAACGCGTTGCGTCGCGCAGGCCGGTCGATCGTGATCTTCGCCACCCCTTCGGCCGCCCCGGTCGAGACCTCGTACCGGATGTCGCGGTACTCGCCGACCGACTCCCACGCGCACGCCGGCGTCGCGGACGAGTGGGCCGGGTCGACGAGTGCGGGCGAGCCCTCGGCGGCCACGGGCGGGAGGACGTATCGGGTACGGGTGTCCATGCCGGGCAACCTACCGCCTTACGCTCGGCCCGATGAGTCGCGACCTCGTGCACCTGCCGGTGCCGCCGGGACCGGAAGGTGTCGCGCGCGTGCTGCCGGCGCTCGCGGCGGCGCTGGCCGGCTCCGGACCGGCGATCGCACCCGTGCCCACCCCGGGGCCGGCCGCACCGACCGACGTCGTCGCCGCCGTGCTTCGGGCGGTGGCCGCGGACGGCCCGCCGCTGGAGTCCGACGACGTCGCGGCCGTCGTCGCGACGTCCGGCTCGACCGGCGCGCCCAAGGGGGTGCTGCTCACCGCGGCGAACCTGACCGCCCTGACCGCCGCCGTCCAGGGTGTCGACGGCCGGCCGCAGTGGGTCGCGGCGTTGCCGCTGACGTCGATGGGCGGGCTGAACGTCGCCGTCCGCGCCCTCGCGGCCGATCGCGAGCCGATCGCCGTCGCCAGCCTCGCCGGCGCGTCGACGTTCACCGCCGCGGACTTCGCCGCCGCCGTCGCGCGGGCCGCCGCGGTGACCGACGACGTCCGCACGGCGATCGTGCCCACCCAGTTGGCGCGGCTGGTGGACGACCCCGACGGCGCGGACGCCCTGCGCCGGTGCCGGCAGGTGCTCGTCGGCGGGGCCGCGCTGCGCCCCGGCCTGCGCGCGCGGGCCCGCGACCTGGGGATCACCGTCGTGTCGACGTACGGCGCGACGGAGACGGCCGGCGGGTGCGTGTTCGACGGCCGACCGCTGCCCGGGGTGCGGATCGAGGCCGACGGCGACGGTCGCCTGGCGGCGTTCGGCCCGTGCGTGGCGACCGGTTATCGCGCCGACCCGGCGGCGACCGCCGCGGCGTTCCGCGCCGGCGGCTTCCGCCTGCCCGACCTCGGCCAGGTCGCCGCGGACGGGACCGTGACGGTCACCGGCCGCGTCGACGACGTCGTCGTCGTGCGTGGGGTGAACGTGGCGACGACCGCGGTCGAGGCGGTGCTCGCCGACCGGCCCGGCGTCCGGGCCGCGGCGGTCGTCGCGGTCCCCGGGCCCGACGGCGAACCCCGGCTGGCCGGCTACGTCACCGGGGCCGGGGTGGACCTCGACGCCGCCGGGGCCGCGGTCGTCGCGGCGCTCGGCCCGGCCGCCCGGACACGACTGTGGGCGCTGGCGACGCTGCCGCTGCTGCCCGGCGGGAAGGTCGACCGCGTGGCCCTGCGCTCGGCGGCGGCCCGATCGGCGGGGTCCTGACATGGCGCGTTTGTCGCAGTGGGTCGGGGGCGCTCGCCCGCGGACGCTGCCGGCCGCCGTCGCGCCGGTCGCCGTCGGCGCCGGCCTGGGCGCGTGGGCGCACGCCTTCGCCGCCGACCGGGTCGTCCTCGCGCTCGTCGTCGCGATCGCGCTGCAGGTGGGCGTCAACTACGCCAACGACTACAGCGACGGCGTGCGCGGCACCGATGCCGCGCGGGTCGGGCCGGTGCGGCTGGTCGGCCAGCGCCTCGCCCGCCCCGCGGCCGTCAAGGCGGCGGCGTGGACGTCGTTCGCGATCGCCGGCGTCTGCGGTCTGGTGCTGGTCGTCCTCACCGGCCAGTGGTGGCTGCTCGTGGTCGGTGCCGCCAGCATCGCCGCCGCGTGGCTGTACACCGGCGGGCCGCGGCCCTACGGCTACGCGGGCCTGGGCGAGGTGTTCGTCTTCGTGTTCTTCGGCCTGGTCCCCGTCGTCGGGACGGCGTACGTCCAGACGCTGGCGATCACCGCGGCGGACGTCGTCGGCGGGATCGGCGTCGGCCTGCTGGCCTGCGCGATCTTGTTGACGAACAACCTGCGCGACATCCCCGGCGACACCCGCGCGGGCAAGCGCACCCTCGCCGTCCGCGTCGGCGCGCCGGCGACCCGCGTGATCTTCGCCCTGGTCGTGCTCGGGGCCTTCGTCGCGCTCGTGCCGCTGGCCGCGGCGACGTCGTGGTGGGTGCTCGCCGCCGCCGGCACGGCGCTGCTGGCCGTGCGCCCGGTCCGGACGGTCACCGGCGGGGCGGTCGGTCCGGCCCTGGTCCCCGCGCTGAAGCAGACCGGCACGCTGCTGCTCGCGTACGGGCTGGTGGTCGGCGCGATCCTCGCGATCGCCGCCCGCACTCGATCTTGAGGTTCCACCGGGTCCGGGCCGCGAACACGCGGTACACACTCACGGTCGGCGCGGTGGTCACGGCTGCGGCGACGGATCCGATCGATCCTGCGGGGGGTCGTCGGTGTCGGCGTCCTCCGCCCGGGCGGACGCGTCGATCCGGTCGTTGAGCCGTTCGAAGAACCCGGCGGTCGCGCGCCCCATCCGACCGCGCTGGCGGTCCAGCACGACCAGGCTCACCGCGCCGGACATCAGCAGCGCCGCGCCCACCGCGAGGACGCCGCGCAGTGGGGTGAACAGCTGCAGCGGCAGCCAGAACACGACGAAGATCGCGACCCGCAGGCCGGTGTAGACGGCGATCGACCGGGTGCGGGACGCGGTGGCACTCACGCCGGCAACCGTACGCCGCCGCCGACGCGGTGCCCGAGCGCAGGTAGGCCTACGCTTGGCCGCGGAGGGAGGTTCGGGATGCTGCGTGTGATCGGTGTGCTGCTGGCCGTCGCCGTGTACGTCTACTTCATCATCGACGTCGTCCGGACGCCGCGCGCCGAGGTCCGGTCCCTACCGAAGGCGGTCTGGCTGCCGGTCGTCGTCCTCGTCCCGATCCTCGGTGGGCTGCTGTGGCTGTGGCTGGGCCGGGACTGGCCGACGTTCGGCGGGCTGTTCGGCCGGCGCGTCGGCTCACCGGCGCCCGACGACGATCCGGCGTTCCTCAAGCGGCTCGGCGACGACGTATGGGCCGACCGGATGCGCCAGCGTCGCGACGACCCGCCCGATCACTCCGGCAGGTAGACGTTCGGGCAGCCGACATCTGCCCGCGGAAGCTCCAGATCCATCACGTACGCGTCGGCGACGAAGTCGACGCACCACGACCGGGCGAACCCCCAAACGACGTGCTGGCCGCCGGCGTACGTCACCGTCCGCGAGGCCGGGAACGCCCGCGACATCCGTGCCGTCCACTGCACGCTGGTCGCGCCGTCGCGACTGGACCCGAGGATGAGGACGGGCACCGGCGAGCCGGTCGCGCCGGTGATCCGCGGGATCGGGTCCGGCCGCAGCGTCAGCCCCGCGCAGCCCATCGCGAACTGCGTCGCCACGGTCCCGCCGAACAGCGGTCCGAGGCGCTGCTCGTCGGCGACCGCGTCCAGCAGTCGCGGCATCGTCGGGCGGTCGGCGTAGTCCAGGCAGTTCACGATCGAGAAGGCCCCGCCGGCGTTGCCGCCGTTGCCGCCCAGTTCCCGCAGGCGAGCGACGACCGTCGCCAGGTCGACCCGCGCCTGGGTCCGCTGCTCGCCGGTGCCGAACAACGCGGTGTGCATGAGATCGACGAACCCGGCGATGTCGACGTACGCGTCCTGCTGCGGGACCGCGGCGCCGATGACGTCGCGCACGAGCCAGCGGTCGAGCACCTGGTCGTACGGAAGTCGGACCACCTTACGGTTGAGCCGGGCCAGGATCGGCGGCAGTTGCTCGCCGACGAAGGGGAACGCCTGCACCAGGGATCCGAACGACTGGTCCGGCGCCGACCCGCCCTGTACGACGGTGAGCGTGCTCGCGGCCGGGTCGATCGATCCGTCGAGGACGATCGCGCGGACGCGGGCGGGGTGGCGCAGCGCGTAGACGTAGCCGATCCGCGTGCCGTAGCTCATCCCCCAGTACGTCAGTCGTTCGTCGCCGAGCGCGGCCCGGATCCGGTCGAGGTCGGCGACGTTCTCGTTCGTGCCCATGTGCGGGGCGATCCGCGCGTTGCGCGCCTGGCACGCGGCGTTCGCCGTCGCGAGGTCCTTCGCGTACGCCGTCGCGACGGCGGCCCAGTCCACCGCGCCGGTCAGCGGCCGCCGGGGGCTGGGCTGGGCGCAGTCGTGCAGCGACGGCGTGAAGTACCCGCTCCCGCGCGGGTCCCAGGTGACCAGGTCGAAGCGCGCCCGGACGTCCTCGGTCAGCGCCTCCCAGGTGTGCGCGGCCGCGTCCAGCCCCGACCCGCCCGGGCCGCCGGGGTTGAACACCAGCGAGCCGATCCGCTGGTCGGCGTCGCCGGTGGCCGGATGCCGGGTCAGCGCGAGCGTCACCGTGCCGGTGCCGGCGTCGCGTCGGTCCAGCGGCACCCGCAGGACGGTGCACTCGAAGCCGTTGTCGGCGAGGTCCGGTTGGGTGCACGGCCCCCAGGAGAGGGTCGTGGCGGTCGGCACGGACGACACCGCCGAGACGGCGGACGCCGTCGGCACGGACGACACCGCCGAGACGGCGGACGCCGTCGGCACAGAGGACACCGCCGAGACGGCGGACGCCGTCGGCACAGAGGACACTGCCGAGACGGCGGACGCCGTCGGCGCCAGGGCCGACGCCACGATCGACGCCAGCGCGACCCCGACGACGACGGCTGTGGTCCGGACAGCGCTGCGCGACATGTCCCGAACGGTAGTCCGCTTCGTCACAGACCGGCGTAGGAGTGCAGTCCGCCGGCGAACATGTTCACCCCGAAGTAGTTGACGATGAACGTCGCGTACGCCGCCAACGCGATCCAGGTCGCTCGATCCCGCCAGCCGGCGGTCGAGCGGGCGTGCAGGTACGCGGCGTACACGACCCAGGTGATGAACGCCCACGTCTCCTTGGGGTCCCAGCCCCAGTACCGACCCCAGGCGTTCTCCGCCCAGATCGCGCCGGCGACGACGGCGAAGGTCCACAGCGGGAACGCGAACGCGATGACCCGGTTCGTCATCACCGCGAGTTGTTCGGACGCCGGCACTCGGGCGAGCCAACCGACGACCGGTCCGCCGCCGGCTCGCCGCTCGACACGGTGGCGCAGCAGCGACAGTGCGGCCGTGGCGGCGGAGATGCTGAACGCGCCGAACGAGATCACCGCGGCCGAGACGTGAATCACCAGCCAGTACGACTTCAGCGCCGGGACCAGTTGCGCGGCCTCGGAGTACAGCACGGTGACGGCCAGGCCCAGCCACAGCAGGGTCGGGGTGACGACGAACAGGCCCAGCCAGCGCAGATCGCGCCGGATCGAGGTGAACAAGAACACCGCGAGCACGCCCAGCGCGGCCGTGATGGAGAACTCGTACATGTTGCCCCACGGCACGCGCCCGGCCCACACCCCGCGCAGGACGACACCGGCGAGCAGCAGCCCGAACGCCAGCCAGGTCAGCGACATCCCGATGTTGGCGGCGCGCCGCCCCGCGTCGATCGCCGGCGCGGTGGCGGCCTGCGGCGGGCGGGTCAGGAGTGCGGTCGATCCGACCGCGGCCACCGATGTCGGCTCGGCGGCCGCCGGGGGGCTCGGGCGCCGACCGGCCGCGTACGAGACCGAGAACGCGATCATCGCGAGCGTCAGCGTGATCATCGACGCGTAGACGGCGAAGTTGCTGGCCTGCGCGAGTTCCACGCTCGTCATCGAGGACCCCTCTCGTCGTGCTCCGTGCCGTCGTGCTCCGTGCCGTCGTGCTCCGTGCCGCCGTACTCCGCACTACCGTGCTCCGTGCCGCCGACCGCCGAGACCAACCAGGTCAGTTCGTCCGCCAGGCCGGACGCCTCGGACCTGGCCAACCCCGCGACCTGGACGAGGGTACCGGCGGGCTCGTCGGTACCGACCTTGACCCACAGCCGGCGTCGGCGCACGAGCAGGGAGGCCATCAGGCCCGCGATGGCCAGCGCCGCCGCGGCCAGGGCCAGTTCCTTGCCCGGGTCGTAGGCGATCTGGAACGAGGCCCAGCGCTGGTAGCCGACGAACTCGACGCTGCCCGCACCGTCCGGCAGCGTCCAACTCTGGCCGGGCAGCAGCGACTGCAGCCCCAGTTGCCGCATTCGGCCGGTGTCGAGCGCGTAGACGCTCTGCGGCACGCCGCTGTCCATGCCGAGGTCGCCGGCCCACGCGGACAAGAACACCGCCGGGTAGTCCGGCGCCGGGAACGTCGAGTGGGGGCCGCGGACGTCGTCGACCGCCGCGGTCGGCAGGAACAGCCCGCTGATCCCCAGCGGCGTCGGTGCGTCGGGGATCTTGATCACCCCGGTCGAGGTGAAGTTGCCGTCCTGCGGCAAGAACACGACCGCGTCGTCGAACACGACGGACCCGTTCGCGTCGCGCACGACGAACTGCGGGGCGTACCCGTGGCCGACGAGGAAGACCTTCGCGCCACCGAGGTCGAGCGGCTCGTTGACGCCGATGACGGTCGCCGCCGGTGTCGCACCGGGATCGGTCCGATACTCGACGTGGGCCTCGAACAGCCGCGGCGCGCCGCGCTGGGCGTCGGCCCGCTCGAAGTCGACGACGAACCGGTCGAGGGTGAACGAGAACGGCGGCAGGGCCGCCCCCCCAGGCGTCGTACTGGGTCAGCGTGTCGGAGAACCCGTCGCCCTCGCGAACGATGACGTTCCCCTTCCAGCCGAACAGTCCGCCCACCGCGACCGCGACGAGGATGACCAGCAGCGCGAGGTGGAACACCACGTTGCCGGTCTCGCGCAGGTAGCCCTTCTCCGCGGCCACCCAGCGGGAACCGTCGGCGTCGACCCCGGTTCGCACGCGCCAGCGTCGTCCGCGCAGCGCCGCCCGCGCCCGGTCCAGGACCGTGTCACCGGTGTCGACGACGACGAACTCGGCCGAGTGCGCCATCCGGGTCATCCGCCGGGGCGCGGCCGGTGGTGGCGTGCGCATCGCCCGGACGTGCTGCGCCAACCGGGGCAGGACGCAGCCGATCAGCGAGACGAAGAGCAGCAGGTACACCGCGGCGAACCACGGCGAGGAGTACACCTCGAAGAACCCCAGGCGATCCAGCAGCGGCCCGCTCGTCGGGTTCGCGGCGATCCAGTCCTTGACCTTCAACGGGTTCGTTCCCCGTTGGGGCAGTACGGATCCGGGGACCGCCGCCACCGCGAGACAGAACAGCAGGACCAGCGCCGTGCGCATGCTCGTCAACTGGCGCCAGGCCCAGCGCAGCAGGCCGACCCCTCCCAGCGGGGGCAGGGCCGGTTCGCCGGGCGCGGTGGCGGCCGTCGAGGAGTGCCGTGGCGTCGTGGTCACAGCGGGGTCTCGAATCCGGGGACCTGCACCCGCAGCCAGATCGTCAGGTCGGTCCACAACCCGGTGACCAGCAGGAGGCCGACGACGATCAGCAGCCCACCACCGATCCGCATGACCCAGACGTAGTGTCGCCGCACCCAGCCGAGCGCCCCGGCGAACCGGCTGAACGCGACGGCCAGGAGGACGAACGGCAGGCCCAGGCCCAGGCAGTAGAACAACGACAGGATCGCGCCGCGGGCCGCGCTGGCCTGCGAGAACGCCAGCGTCTGTACGGCGGTCAGCGTCGGGCCGATGCACGGGGTCCACCCGATCGCGAACAGCAGCCCGAGCAGCGGCGCCCCGGCCACCCCCCAGGTCGGTAGCCGGTGCATGCGCCACTCGCGTTGCAAGCCGGGGATCAGCCCCATGAACGCGAGCGCGATCACCCCGACCCCGAGCACCCGACTGATCGGGTCGGCGTAGGCCAGCAGGACGTCGCCGATCCCGCCGAACAGCGCGCCGTAGCTGACGAAGACGACGCTGAAGCCCAGGACGAACAGGACGCTGCCGGCGAGCACCTGGCCGTGCCGGCCCTCCCGGTCGGCGAGCTCGGCCCCGGTCAGGCCGGTGATGTACGACACGTATCCCGGTGCGAGGGGAAGCACGCACGGGCTCAAGAACGCGACGACGCCGGCGGCGAACGCGATCGGCAGCGCGAGCCACAGTCCGCCGGTGGCGATCGCGTCGGCGATGCCGGTCACGGCGTGGCCCGCGCGGTCGGCTCGTCGAGCACGGCGTCGACCATCGCCCGTAGCGTCGACTCCGAGGCCCGGCCGAGCACGCGACCGGCGACCCGGCCGTCGGGATCGATCACCAGTGTCGACGGGATCGCCTGCGGCGGCAGCGAATCCGCGAACAGCAACTGCAACTGTCCGTCGCGGTCGATCACGCTGGGAAAGCCGAGGCGGTACCGGTCGACGAAGGCGCGGGCGGAGACGTCGGAGTCGCGGGTGTTCAACCCGACGAAGGCCACGTCGCGGCCGGCGTACTCGCCGGCCAGCGCGGCGAGCGTGGGCGCCTCGGCGCGGCACGGGGCGCACCACGAGGCCCAGACGTTCAGCACGACGACCTGGCCGCGATGGTCGGCCAGGTCGAAGTCCTCACCGGTCAACGTCGTCCCGGTCAGCGCGGGGGCCGGCACGCGCTGGTCGGCCGGCACGACGACGATCGTCCCGTCGCCGGCGACGAACCCCTGGTCCCCGGCCACGGTCGCGTCGGCGGCGCCCGAGCACGCGGCGAGCGTCAGCGCGAGCCCGACGACCGCAGCGCCGACCGCCGCGCGCCCGAGCCGGGCGATGACCCCAGGACGCGGCATCGCCGGTCAGGCTCCGGCGACCGTGCTGGCCCCGGGCAGCAGGTCTCGCGAGGGCTCGCGGTAGCCGACCGCGACGAGTCGGTCCCCCGCGAACTCCAACGAGGTCAACGACGCCAGCGTGCACTGGCGCGATCGCGGATCGTGCCACAGTCGGCGGTCCTCGGCCGCCAGCCGGGCGATCCAGATGGGCAACTGGTGGCTGACCAGGACGGCCTGTCGGCCGCGGGCACCCTCGCGCGCGGCATCGATCGCCGCCCCCATCCGCACGGCGAGGTCGGCGTACGGCTCACCCCAGGACGGGCGGAACGGGTTGTACAGGTGCCGCCAGGCCGAGGGCTTGCGCAGGACCCCGTCGCCGACGCTGACCCGCTTGCCCTCGAAGACGTTGTCCGCCTCGATCAGCCGCTCGTCGAGCCCGACGGCCAGCCCGTGCCGCGCCGCGACGGGTACCGCGGTCGCCTGCGCACGTTCGAGCGGGGAGGCGACGACGAGCGCGACGTCCTCCTCGGCCAGCGCGTCGGCCGCGCGGACCGCCATCCGCTCGCCGAGTTCGGACAGTCGGTATCCGGGCAACCGGCCGTACAGGACGCCCTCGGGGTTGAAGACCTCCCCATGCCGCAGCAGGTGGACCACCGTGCGGTCGGGCGATCCGGTCCGCCCGCTCGTCACGTCAGGTCGCCTTGCGGCGCGGCGTCGCGCGCCGGCGACTGGGTCGCCAGCCGTCCTCGCCGGACTCCGCGCACGCCGCGCGCAGCGCGTCGCCGTGGGCCGCCAGCGCCGCGACCAGCCCGGTCACGGTGCTCGTCTCGGCGAGGACGTCGACGCGCAGGCCGTGCTCCTCGGCCGCCTTCGCGGTCTGCGGACCGATGCAGGCGACGACCGTCGTGTGGTGCGGCTTCCCGGCGATCCCGACGAGGTTGCGAACCGTGCTGCTGGAGGTGAACAGGACGGCGTCGAACCCGCCGGTCTTGATCGCCTCGCGGGTCGCCGCCGGCGGCGGCGCGGCGCGCACGGTGCGGTAGGCGGTGACGTCGTCCACCTCCCAGCCGAGGTCGGCCAGCCCGGCCGCGAGGGTGTCGGTCGCGATGTCGGCGCGGGGCAGGAACACCCGGTTGATCGGGTCGAGGAGGTCGTCGTACGCGGGCCATTCGTCCAGCAGCGCGGCAGTGGTCTGCTCACCGGTGGGCACGATGTCCGGGCGGACGCCGAACTCCACGAGCGAGGCGACGGTCGGCTCGCCGACGGCCGCGACCTTCAGGCCGGCGAACGAGCGCGCGTCCAGTCCGTACTCGCTGAGCTTCTCGCGGATCGCGCGGACCGCGTTCACCGAGGTGAAGCCGACCCATTCGTACCGCCCGGAGACCAGGCCGTGCACGGCCCGATCGATCTGCTGCGGGGTGCGCGGCGGCTCGACGGAGATCGTGGCGACCTCGACCGGGACCGCGCCGTGGCCGCGCAGCAGCGACAGGATCGGGCCGGCGTGGTCCTGCGTGCGCGGGATGAGGACGCGCCAGCCGAACAGCGACTTCGTCTCGAACCAGTCGAGCTTGTCCCGTTGGCCGACGACCTCGCCGACGACGACGAGTCCGGGACCGGTCTCCCGGCCCGCGGTGGTCGCGGCGTCGATCCCGCCCAGGGTGCTGACGGTCGTGTGCTGGTCGACCGTCGTCCCCTGCCGCGTCACGGCGATCGGCGTGGCCGGGTCCGCCCCCGCGTCGATCAGGCGCGTCGCGATGCTCGCGGCCTGGTCCGCGCCGTTGGTGAACACGACGGTCGTGCGCGTGGCGGCCAGGTCGGCCCAGGGCAGGTCGGTGTCGTGCGCGTCGACGATCCGCACGCCGCGCGTGCGGCCGCCGGTGAGGGAGAAGCCGGCGTACGCGGGGATGGCGGTGACCTCGCCGACGCCGGGAGCGATCTCGAAGGTGATCTTCGCCTTGCGCAGCGCGGTCGCCTCCGGCAGCAGGGATCCGTCGAGGACGGGGTCGCCGGACAGCAGCCGGACGGTCGCCTTCTGCGCCCGCGCCGCGTCGATCACCAGCGCGCTGCGGCCGACCTGGTCCAGCGGCACGCCGGCGGCGTCGACGGCGGCGACGACCTCGGTCCGCGGACCGGCGTGCATCCGGGCGACGTCGACGACGTCGGCATCGGCCACGACGACATCGGCCTCCGCCAGCAGTCGGGCGGCCCGCAGGGTGAGCAGGTCGGGGTCACCGGGTCCGGCCGCGACGATCGCGACCGTCGCGGGCGGCACCTTCGTCGTCGGTCGCTTCGCCGGCGCAGGCTTGGTCGGCGCGGCCTTGGCCGGCGTGGCTTCCACCGGCGCGGCCTTCGCCGGCGCGGACTTGGTCGGCGCGGCCTCGACCGGCGCGGCCTTCGCCGGCGCGGACTTCGCCGGCGCGGTGGTCGACGTGGCCTTGGCCGCCCGACGAGCGCTGCTCGCGACTGTGGTGCTCATGCGTTGATCGCCTCTCCCAGCGATGGTGGATACAGGGTCGATTCGGCCGACTCGTCGAGTCGACGCTGTTCGTGGAAGGCCAGGATCTGCAGTTCCACGGCGAGGTCCACCTCGCGGACCTCGACGTCCGCGGGAACGGCGAGGACCACCGGGGCGAAGTTCAGCACGCTGCGCACCCCGGCGGCGACGAGTCGGTCGCACACGTCCTGGGCGGCCTCGGCCGGCGTGGCGATCACGGCGATCTGCGCGCCACAGGTGCCGACGATCTCCTCCAGGTCCGCCATCGGGCGCACCCGGATCCGCGCGTCGGCCGTCCCGATCGGGCACCCGACGACGTCGGGGTGGGAGTCCAGCACGCCGACCACCTCGAAGCCGCGGGAGGCGAACCCGCGGTAGGCGACCAGCGCGTGCCCGAGGTTGCCCGCACCGACGATCACCACGCCCCAGGGCTGGGTCAGGCCGACCTCGCGGGCGATCTGGTAGGCGAGGAAGCGCACGTCGTAGCCGACCCCGCGGGTGCCGTACGACCCGAGGTGGGACAGGTCCTTGCGCAGTTTGGCCGACGAGACGCCGCAGGCCCCGGCCAACTCGTCGGAGGAGACCGTCGTCACCCCGGCGTCGGCGAACTGGCCGAGCACCCGGTGGTAGATCGGCAGCCGCGCGACCGTCGCCTCGGGGATCGTCCGCCCGCCGCCGCGCAGC
>CAYMNG010000003.1:17943-20774 GCA_964391765.1 uncultured Bifidobacteriaceae bacterium
CGGTCGAAGGACACAGTTCTCCAGCGGGGATCCGTACCGGGAAGTGCGCCGGGCGACCCTGGCCGGGCCACCGAGCGATGGCTCCTAGGTTAGGCGTGGGCGCACGAAGTCACAAAGTTGACCGGACGTTGCCGTCCGGTTATCGGATGATCATTCGGTAGCGAGCGCCAGTCGCGCGGACAGCCGGGGCTCGTCGATCCGCCAGAAGTCGAACGGCTGGCCGTCGACGAGGACGACCGGGATCCGCTCCCAGTACGCGTCGGCGAGCGCGGGGTCGTCGAGGATCGACCGCTCGTCCCACGCGGTCCCGGTCGACGCGCACACCCGGGCGACGACCGCACGCGCCTCGTCGCACAGGTGACACTCCGGCTTGCCGATCAACGTCACCATCGCCGTCACTCGAGGTCACCGCCCTCGCCGTAGACCTCGCGCAGCCGGCCCTTGGCGATCTTGCCGGTCGCCGAGTGCGGCAGCGCGTCGACGATGCGCACGCTCGTCGGGCACTTGAACCGCGCCAGCCGGGTCGCGCAGTGCGCCAGCACGGTCTCGGTGCTGACGACCCCACCGCCGGCCCCGCGGCCCCCGCGCGGGACGATCAGCGCGAGCACCGCCTCGCCCGTCGCGTCGTCCGGGACGCCCACGACCGCGACCTCGCCGACCGCCTCGAGCTCGTCGATCACCTGCTCGATCTCGCGCGGGTAGACGTTGAACCCGTTGACGAGGATGACCTCGCGACGCCGGTCGACCAGGTGCAGGTCGCCGTCCTCGTCGGCGTAGGCGACGTCCCCGGAGCGGAACCACCCGTCGACGTCCGGGCCACCGGCACCGTCCGGCCAGTACCCGAAGAACACCGACGGCCCCCGGACGCACACCTCACCGGGGTCGCCGTCGTCGACGTCGACGCCGGCCTCGTCGAGCAGGCGCACCTCCAGCCCGGGCAGGGGCCGGCCCACGGACCCGGGCTTGGGCGAGCCGGTCACGAGGGTCGTCGTGATGACCGGCGCGGTCTCGGTCATGCCGTACCCCTCGAAGACCTGTCGGCCGCTGAGTTCGGCGAACCGCTCGTACACGCGCACCGGCAACGGCGCCGCGCCGCTGGACAGCAGCCGAACCGTCGCCATGGCCGCGGCCAGGCCCGGCGTCGCGCACCACGCCCGGTACATGCCCGGGACGCCGGCGACCGTCGTCACCTTGTGCCGCACCATGAGCGCGAGCGTGTCGACCGGATCGAACCGGTCCGTCAGGACGATCGTCGCGCCGGCGGCGACCGTCAGGCCCAGTGCGGTGTTCAGCCCGTACACGTGGAACAGCGGCAGGACGACCAGCGCGACGTCGTCGTCGGTGACCGCCGGCGGGTCCGAGAGCGCGAGCAGTGCCTCGATGTTCGCCCGCAGCGCCCCGTGCGACAACATCGCGCCCTTGGACCGCCCGCTCGTGCCGGCGGTGAACAGCAGCAGCGCCAACGCCTGCGGCGCCGTCTCCGTGCGCACCGGGGCCGCGTCGACGTCGAGCAGGTCCGCCCAGGCGGAGTCGACGTCGACGAGTTCGCATCCCGGCAACGGATCGGCCGCGGCCGCTCCGACGGCCGCCGTCGGCCCGTGCACCAGGAGCAGCCGCGCGCCGCTGTCGGCGAGCATCACCGCGACCTCGGGCGCGGTGTAGGCCGGATTGAGGGGCACCGCGACGAGCCCGGCCCGCGCGACCCCGAAGTACGCGACGACGAACTCGTAGCCGTTGCCCAGGAGCAGCGCGACGCGCTCGCCGGCGTGCAGGCCGCGTCGGACACAGCCGGCGGCGAAGGCGTCGACGGCGTGATCGAGGTCCCGCCAGGAGTGCTCCCGGTCACCGACGATCAACGCGGTCCGATCCGGGTGCCGCGCCGCCGAGGCGCGCAGGAACCCGCTGATGTTCGCGTCCACGCCGCCGGCCTCCCTCCCGCCGTCCGCCGGGCACCGGCGAGCCCGGTCCCACGAGAGTCTGGCACACGGTGGCGCCGGCCTGGGTACTGTCGGGCCCGTGGAAACGCCCGCGACCGGACGGCAGTTCCAGACCGATCTCCTGACGCGCTACCGCCAGGCCGGTCAGGCCTCCGCCGCCGCCGCGACCGCCGGCCCGGCCGAGCGCAACGACCCGACCGCCGCCGCCTTCTTCGACGTCGACAACACCGTCATGCGCGGTGCCAGCCTGTTCCACTTCGCGGTCGGGCTGGCTCGGCACAAGTACTTCAGCGGCCGCGAGATCGTCGGCTTCGCGGTCAAGCAGGTCAAGTTCGTCCTCAGCGGATCGGAGGACGTCGAGGACATGGCGTCGGCGACGGAGGCGGCCCTGTCGTTCGTCGAGGGCCGTCAGGTCAGCGAACTCGAGCGCCTCGGCGAGGAGATCTTCGACGAGCAGATGGTCGACAAGCTCATCCCCGGGTCGCTGGCCCTGGCCCAAGGACACCTGGACTCCGGTCAGCAGGTCTGGCTGGTCACCGCCACGCCGGTCGAACTCGCGACCGTCATCGCGCAACGGCTGGGGCTGACCGGCGCGCTCGGCACGGTCGCCCAGGTGCGCAACGGCGTGTACACCGGCCGACTCGACGGCCCGCCGCTGCACGGCATCGCGAAGGCGGAGGCCGTCCGCGCGATCGCGGCCCGCGAAGGCCTCGACCTGGCCCGGTGCTCGGCGTACTCCGACTCGGCCAACGACATCCCGATGCTCTCACTCGTCGGCAAGCCGGTCGCGGTCAATCCGGACGCGACCTTGCGTGCGCACGCCCGGGAGAACGGGTGGACCGTGCGCGACTTCCGCCGCCGCGAGCAGGTCAAGCGGTGGGCGCTGCCCGCCGC
>CAYMNG010000003.1:20784-37713 GCA_964391765.1 uncultured Bifidobacteriaceae bacterium
CTGGGCCAGCACCTGGCCCTTCTTGACGCGCTGGTTCTCGTCGACGCGACGTCGGGGGCCGGTGGGATCGCGGTCGGGGTCGCCGTCGGCTACGCGATGGGCCGTCTCCCGTCCCGTCGAACCTGAGCCCGGCCTCCGGGACTCGGCCGACGCCGTACACCTCAGCCGAACGGGCCCATGCCGCCCGGCCTCCGGGGCTCGGCTGACGCCTCACTCCTCAGCCGAACGGGGAAGGTCGCTTCACCAGCAGCCGGTACAGGCTCTGCTGGATCTGCTCGCGGACCTGGTCGGTCAGGTTGAACACGATCATCGGGTCGTCGGCCGCACCGGGCGGATACCCGTCGGTCAGGATCGGCTCGCCGAAGTGGATCAGCCACTTGCTCGGCAGCGGGATCATCCCCAGCGGGCCGAACCACGGGAACAGCGGCGTCACCGGGAAGTACGGCAACCCGAGGATCCGCGCGAGGGTCTTGGCGTTGCCGATCATCGGGTACGTCTCCTCGGCACCGACGATCGCCGTCGGGATGATCGGTGCGCCCGTGCGCAGCGCCGCCGCGACGAAGCCGCCGCGGCCGAACCGCTGCAACTTGTAGCGCTGGCTGAACGGCTTGCCGATCCCCTTGAACCCCTCCGGCCAGACACCGACGACCTCACCGGCGCGCAGCAACCGCTCGGCGTCGGGCTGGCAGGCCAGCGTGTGGCCGGCCTTGCGCGCGATCTCCCCGACGAACGGCGTGGAGAACACCAGGTTCGCGCCGAGCATCCGCAGGTGCCGGTGCGCCGGATGCTCGTCGTGCAGCGCGAGCTGGGTCATCAAGGAGTCCAGGGCCAGAACGCCGGAGTGGTTCGCCACGACCAGGGCCGCCGACTGCGCCGGGACGTTCTCCAGGCCGGACACCTCGACCCGGAACCACGACCGGTACAGCGGCCGAAGCGCCGCCAACAGCACCCGGTCGGTCAGTTCGGGGTCGAACCCGAAGTCGTCGACGGGGTACTCCCCCGCCAACCGCCGACGGACGAACCGTCCCCAGTCCGCCGGCTCGGCCGGGACGTCGGCGTCGGCGATCACGTCGGGGACAACGTGCGGGCGCAACTCGCGGACGTTCGCGTGCGCGACCCGGCCCACGGCGGGCGAGCGGTCGGCCGGCTGCGGGCCGGTGTTGCCGACGAGCCGGGCCGCCTTCGACGGGCCGGGGCGCCGATCGCCCGGGTCGACGTCAGGCAACGTCGTCCTCCTGCTCCCGATCGCGATCGCCACGGTGCACGAAGGCGTCGAACGCCTCGACCGTCGTGAACGCGGGGGTGAACCCGAGGACGTCGTACATCGCCCGGGTGTCCAGGGCCCGGCCGTAGGTCAGGTAGCGGACCGCCTCGGGGGAGAAGTCGGCCAGGCCGTTCGGCTGCATCGCCCGCCCGACGGTGCCCAGCAGCGCACCGGGCACCTGGACGAAGGCCTTGCGCGCGCGTCGCAGGGCCTGGGAGAGCAGCAGGACGCCGTCCCCGGCGAGGTTGACCGTGCCGTGCCGCCCGGCGCGAACCGCCAACGCGACGGCGCCGGTCAGGTCGTCCTCGTGGATGAAGGTCAGTCGAGGGTCGAAGCCGAGGACGGTCGGCACGACCGGCAGCGCGAAGTAGGCCGTCAGGGAGGTCTGCACGCGCGGACCGATCACGTTCGCGAACCGCAGTGTCGTCACGGTCACGTCCGGCCGGCGTCGGGCGAACCCCCGCACGTACGCCTCGACCTCGACGGAGTCCTTGGCCCACCCCGACGTCGGGGCGTGCCACGGCTCCATGTCCTCGGTGAACTTCGCCGGGTCCTTCGGCCCGCATCCGTACACCGAGGCCGTCGACTTCACGATCAGGTTGCGCACCGAGAGCGTCCGCTGGCAGGCAGCCAGCAACTGCATCGTCCCGATGACGTTGATCTCCTTCATCGTCGCGCGCCCGCCGGCCTGCTTCGGCGTCGCGATGACGCCCATGTGCACGACCGTGTCGACCGCCGCCTCGCCCATGACCTTCGCGATGACGGGGTTGCGGATGTCCGCCCGGACGAACTCGATGCCCGGGATCGGCTCAGACGGCGCGACGACGTCGACGCCGATGACCCGCGTCATGGCCGGATCCGCCGCGAGCCGCGCGGCGAGTCGGCCGCCGAGGTAGCGCGAGACTCCCGTCACCAGCACGGTTCGCGTCATCACGGCACCCGCGGGCAGTCGGCTACTTCTTGTTGCGGCGCTGGACCCGAGTACGGCGCAGCAACTTGCGGTGCTTCTTCTTCGCCATCCGCTTGCGCCGCTTCTTGATCACTGAGCCCATCAAGGATCCCTATCTCACCGTGCCGACTGGTCGCCCTACCCTACCGGCGCACCGGCGAACACGGGTCAGGCGGTCTCGACGTACGAATCGCGCAGGTAGGCGTGCACCGCCGCCTCGGGAACGCGGAACGACCGACCCACGCGAATCGCCGACAACTCACCGCCGTGCACCAGGCGGTAGACCGTCATCTTGGACACCCGCATCATCGCGGCGACCTCGGCGACGGTCAGGAACCGGACGTCGGACCAGGTTCCCTCAGGGGTCGTGGACATCGTCGCACCTAACTTCCTCCCCCGGGCCGCGCCGGCTTCCCCACCGGCGCCACGCGTAGCCACGGGCAGCGATCGCAGACTAGTGGCCGGTGGGGAAGTTGGGGAAGTTGACGGCGAAATCCGTCCGAATCCGTCCGAATCCGTCGGCCCCCGCCCGCCCGATCCCGCCCGCCCGATCCGCCGACCTTGAGCTTGTACCGGGTCCGGACGCCGAACACGCGGTACAACCTCAAGGTCGGCGCAGGGAGGTCGGCGCCGGTGGTGGTGGCGCGGGTCGCGATCAGAACGCCAGGGCCGGCTCGGGGTTCAGGCCGAACAGCGGGAACACCGCCGATCGTGTGGCCATGACCGCCTGGTCCAGCGCGTCGTCGGGGTTGTACCCCTGGTCGAACGGCCGCGGCCAGGGCTGGCGACCGTCGGTCATCCGACCCGGGGACTGCCGCCCGAACGCCTCGAGGACGTACTCGCGGTACCCCTCGGGCAGCTCGGCCGCCGGGTCGATCGGCGTCCCGATCACCTCGGCCACCAACAAGGTCCAGGCCCGGGGCACGACGTCGATCCATTCGTACCCGCCGCCCCCGACGACGATCCATCGCCCGCCGGCGAAGCGATGCGCCCAGCGGTGGACGGACTCGAACGCCAACCGCTGGCCGTCCAGGGAGACCAGCAGGTGCGCGAGGGGATCCTCGAAGTGGGTGTCGACCCCGTGCTGGCTGACCAGGACCTGCGGGGCGAAGGCGCGCAGGACGTCCGGCACGACCGCGTGGATCGCCCGCAGCCACCCCTGGTCCCCCGTCCCCGCCGGCACCGCGACGTTCACCGCCGAACCACGCGCGTTCGGACCGCCGATCTCGTCCGGCCGGCCGGTGCCGGGGAACAGCGTGTCCGGGGACTCGTGCACGGAGATCGTCAGCACCCGCGGGTCGTCCCAGAAGACCTGCTGCACGCCGTCGCCGTGATGGACGTCGATGTCGAGGTAGGCCACCCGCTCGACGCCGGCGTCGAGCAACCCGCTGATCGCCACCGCGATGTCGTTGTAGATGCAGAACCCGCCCGCCGAGCCGGCCATCGCATGGTGCAGGCCACCGGCGAGGTTGATCGCATGGTCGACCAGTCCGGCCTGCACCGCCATCGCCGCCATCGCACTGGCCGACGCCACCCGAGCCGATGCCTCGTGCATCCCGGGGAACGTCGGGTTGTCCGCGGTCCCCAGGCCGCGCTCGGCGTCGTAGAAGCGGGCGTCGACCGACGCGGCGCGGACCGCGTCGAGGTACTCCTGCTCGTGCACGCGCAGCAGCGCGTCGTCGCCGACCGGCTCGACCGGGCCGAGCAGGTGCACGTTCGGCTGGTCGAGCAGGCCGAAGTCCGTCGCCAGGCGCTTGGCCAGTTGCACGCGCACCGGCGTGAGCGGGTGGCCGGGGCCGAGGTCGTACCCGGCCAGGCGGTCATCCCAGACGAAGCCGACCCGGTCCGCCACGTCAGCCCCCGGCGAGCTCGCGGGCGCGGTCCCGCGCGGCCGCGATCGCCGATCGCACCGACGCGGCGACGTCCCGGTCGTCGAGCACCGCGACCGCCGCCGCCGTCGTCCCGCCCGGTGAGGTGACCTGCCGGCGCAACTCGCCGGCCGGTTCGCCGGTCGCCGACAGCAGCGCCGCCGCGCCGAGGATCGTCTCGGTGGCCATGCGGACGGCGATGGCCTCGTCCAGGCCCAGGTCGACTCCCGCGGCCGTCATCGCCTCGGCGAGGTAGAACACGTACGCCGGCCCGCTGCCCGACAGTGCGGTCACGGCGTCCTGCAGGTCCTCGGCGACGTCGACGACGATCCCCACGCTGCCCAGCAGGTCGCGGGCGAGGTCCACCTGGTCCGGGCGGCAGGCCGGACCCGGGCTCAGTCCCGTCACGCCGCGGTCGATCCGCGCCGGCGTGTTCGGCATCGCCCGAACGACCCCCACGCCGGCCGGCAGGGCGCGCTCGATCGTGGCGATCGACACACCGGCGGCGATGGAGACGACCAGGGCGTCGGGGCGAACGAGCCCGCCGACGTCGGCGAGCAGCGCGGCGACGTCCTGCGGCTTGGTCGCCAGCACGACGACGTCGGCCGCCACCACCGCCGCCGCCGCGTCGTCGATCTCCACCCCGAGGTCGGCGCGCAGTTCCTGCGCCACCGGCGCGCGCCTCTCCGCGACGACGACCGTCGGCCGCGGCGTGCGGCGCAGGAAGCCCGTCGCGAGCGTTCGCCCCATCACCCCGCCGCCCAGCACTGCGATCCGCACCGGCCCCGTCCCCTCCTCCGCCGACCCCGCTATGACCACGGGAGCAGCGAGCGCACCGCGGACACCACGCCGCTCGGCTGCTCGGCCAAGCCTGCCACGAGGCGCTCGAACCACTGCGGGCCGTACGGGACGTACACCCGCACGCGATCGCCGGCCGCGGCCAGGCGCTGCTGCTCGGACTCCTGTCGTCCCATGAAGAGCACGTACTCGTACGTCGAGCGCGGCCGCTCCGCGCGGGCGACGAGGTCCTCGACGATCGCGATCAACCGCGGGTCGTGCGTGGCGAACGACGCCTCCCCGGACCCGCGGGCGAGCCGGCGCGCGCAGCGGACGAAGGCCTTGTCGATCTCGATCGGCTGACTGTGGACGCCCGGATCGGCCACGCGGACGGTGCCCTTGACCAGCCGGATCGAGTGATCGCAGAGGCGCTCGCACTCGACCTCCGCCCGGCGCCACGCCGCCGGGAGGGTCAGTCCGATCTCCGTCCCGCTCGTCCAGATCCGTTGTGCCACGGCAAGGTTGTGTTCCACATCGGTCGCCGGCCCGAAGCCCAGTCGAACGCTGATGCCGAGTCCGGCCGCCTGCTCGACGACGGCCGCGACCCGCGCGAACGCCTGCTCGGGGTCGATCCGCGCCCCCAACGCCTCGGGGAGCACCGCGACCTCGCACGCGGCCGTCGCGTCGGCGACGGCGAGCGCGTCCAGGAGTTCGACGTGGGCCCGCGCACACCGCTCGGCCTCCTCGACGCTCGGGGTGGCGGGCGAGGTGTACTCCACGGCCGTCCAGAACCCGTCGTCGGCGAGTCGGGCGGCGGCGGCGACCGCGTCGGCCACCTGCTCACCGGCCACCACCCGCGCCAGGACGTCGCGGGCGACCGGAGTCCGGGCCAGGACCCCACCGACCGACTCGTTGTGGGCCAGGGTCGCCAGCGCCTCCCGGATCACGGTTGCCCGATCGGCCGGGTCGGGTCGAGCAGCGCCTGCACGGCCGGGCCGACGGCCGCGACGACAGTGGTGCTCGGCGCCGACGCCAGCGGCTCCAGGCGCAGCAGGTACCGCGTCGCGACGACACCCAGCAGATGGGACGTGATCAACGACGCCCGCAGGCGCGCGTCCGGGATCCCGACCGCACCCACGAGCGGGTCGACGACCGCGACCTGGAGGTATTCCGCGATCATCCGCAGTTGGTCGGCCGCGTCGTCCGACCCCGCCGCCGCGCCGGCGGCCCCGGCGACCGGTACCGCGATCCGCGACACGTCCCGGCGGACCTGCGGATCGTCCAGCAACGACACGACCATCGCGACGATGCGCTCGCCCATGCCGTCCAGTCCGGGCGCGAGGAGCTCGGGAACCGCCTGCGCCGGGTCGAACGGCAGCCGCATCGCCGCGGCGAACAACCGCTCCTTGTTGCGGTACAACGAGGTCACCACGCCCGGTGCAACGCCGGCGGCCGCCGCGACGGACTTCACCGTCGTGCTCGCGTAACCGGTCGCGGCGAAGGCCAGCCGGGCCGCGGCCAGGACGGCACCCGTCGCGTCCTGCGGATTCACGGTCGGCACACAGCCAATGTAGGCCGTGGCACGCTCCACCCGGCGCACGTCCGGCCGACGAAGGGGCGGCGGTCGACCATCGGGACGACCGGGTGACCCGAGGCGACACCCGGTCCCGGCTACGCTCGACGCGGTTCGCAGCCGCGCCAGTGCAGTGCGGCGTAGCCCGGCGCACCGACCCGCCCGATCGGCCCGGACTCGGTTCCAGGAGACAGCATGAAGGCACTCAGGGCAACGACGACCGTCGCGCTCGTCTGGGCGACGCTCGTGGCCGCGCCGGCCGCCGTCGCCCAGCCGACGGCGTCGGACAGCACGACCGCGACGATCGCAGGTGCCCGGGCCACGCCGTTGCCGGCGGCCCAGGTTCACCGGCTCGACGACGCCCTCGCCGCAGCCCTCGCGGACTTCCCCGGCGGCATCACCGCAGGAGTCTGGGTGCCCGGCCGCAGGCCGTGGGTCAGGTCGGTCGGGGTGGCCGACCTGAGGACCGACACGCCGATGAGAGCGGACATGCAGCAGCCGATCGGCTCGGTGACGAAGACGCTCACCGGGACGCTCGTCATGCAGCAGGTCGCGCGCGGCACGATCGGTCTGGATGACCGGCTCGCACGCTGGTACCCGCAGATTCCCAAGGCCGACGAGATCACCGTTGCGATGCTGCTCAACATGTCGAGCGGAATCGCCGACTATGCGAACGCACGCATCGAGGAACTGCTCACCGAGATGGTCGCGAACCCTCGCCGCGCCTATGACCCGGACGACCTGATCGCGATCGGGGCCGCGCTGCCCCGGGTGTTCGAGACGCCCGGTGCGGCGTTCGCGTACTCGAACACCAACACCGTGCTGCTCGGTCGCATCCTGGAGAAGGTGACGAACACGAGCTACGCGCAGTTGGTGGACAGGCACCTGCTCGGCCCGCTCGACCTGGATCGATCGCAGCTCCTGGTCGACGGTGCGCTCGAGGCCCCGCATGCCCAGACCTACACCGGACTGCTTCGGGAGGAGCCCGGCGACCCGCTCACGAACACGACCGACTGGTCGATCTCCTGGGGGTGGTCCGCGGGCGCGCTCGCATCCACGGTCACCGACCTCGCCGACTGGGGACGGGCGCTGGGCACCGGCGAAGGCGTGCTCGACCGCACGACCCAACGCGAGCGATTGCGACACTGCTCGGTCGGACACGTCGACCCCTCGGGCCGGACCCGCACCGAGTACTGCCTGGGTGTGGTCGCGGTCCGCGACGTCACGACCGGAACCGCCCGCACCCTGTGGCACAACGGGGCGGTCTTCGGCGCGGTCAGCTATGTGGGCTACTACCCGCTCACCGGGGCGGTCGTCGCGATCCTCGCGAACACCGATGTCACCGACGATCTCGATCAGAACCTCGCGATGCGGACGAAGGCCACTATCGAGGTCGCGGTACCGGGACTGCTCGGCCTCCTGCCCACGCAGACGCGCCACGCCCGTTAGGAGCCGTTCTCCGGCATGTCCGCCCGAACCCGAGGGACGGAGGTCAGACGGCCGCGGCCGGCCCCGTCCCAGCCACCGCGTCGCCGAGGTGGGTGCGGGCGAAGGCGAGGGTCTCGGCGAGGTCGGCGACGCGGGCGGCCCGGTCGGCGGCACCGCGCGTGCTGACCTCGGCGATGACCGCGCCGTCGAAGCCGCGGCCGGCGAGCCAGGTGAGCACCCGGGCCACGGGCTGCGTACCCCGGCCGGGGACCAGGTGCTCGTCCCGCGCGGAGTCGGTGCCGTCGGCCAGGTGCAGGTGCGCGACCCGATCGCCGAGGTCGGCGGCCATCTCGACGGCGTCGCTGCGTGAGACCGCGGTGTGCGACAGGTCCAGCGTCGTGAACGGGTAGTCGTCGGTGCGCACGTCCCAGTCCGGTGCGTACGCGCCGATCGCGCCGCGGCCGGCCCGCCAGGGGAACATGTTCTCCACGGCGAACCGCACGTCGGTCTCCTCCTGGATCCGCACCAGGCCGCCGACGAAGGCTCGCGCGTAGTCCCGCTGCCAGCGAAACGGCGGGTGGACCACGACCGTCGCCGCCCCCAGCCGCTCCGCGGCCTGGCGGGCACGCTGGAGCTTCGCCCACGGGTCGGTCCCCCACACCCGCTGCGTGATGAGCAGGCACGGGGCGTGGATCGACAGCACCGGCACCTGGTAGTGGTCGACGAGCGCGAGCAGCGCGTCGCAGTCCTGGCTCGTCGCGTCCGTCCCGACCATCACCTCGACACCGTCGTACCCCACGTCCCGGGCGATCTCGAAGGCCGCCGCCGTCGACTCCGGATACGCCGAGGAGGTGGACAGCCCGACCCGGATGGTCATCGGGACCCCGCGCCGCTCGTCGCCGGCGGACGGCGCCACCGGTCGGTGACCAGCGCCGCGACCCAGACGACGACCGCACCCGCCAGGCCGACGCCGATCGCGAGGGCCGACCATGCGTCGGCGCCGACCTCGACGAGGAAGAAGTCCGAGAACCACGGAATGACGAGCACCCCGACGAACATGGCGACCATCAGCGCGACGATCCCGACCCGGATGGCGTTGAGCGGGCGGGCCGACTGCAGCAGAACGCCCGTGGACACGATGAACAACGTGACCGCCGCCGCGGACTGCGCCTGGGGTACCGACGCCGACACCGCACGCGAGAGCCCGTACGTCGCCAGTGCGGCGGCGGCGCAGATCACCCCGGACGGCACCGCGAACAGCAGGACCCGCCGCAGGAAGCCGGGGCGGAACCGTTCGGTGTTCGGCATGAGCGCCAGGAAGAACCCCGGAATCCCGATGGTCAGCGCGGCGATGAGCGAAAGGTGCCGCGGCAGGAACGGGAACACCGACGCGAAGACGGCGGTCGTGAGGGACACGATGATGGCGTAGACCGTCTTGGTGAGGAACACGTCGGAGACGCGCTCGATGTTGCCGAGCACGCGGCGACCCTCGGCGACAACGCTCGGCATGACCGACCATCGGTTGTCCAGGAGGACGAGCTGAGCCACCGCCCGGGTCGCGTCGGAGCCGCTGCCCATGGCGATGCCGAGGTCGGCGCTCTTCAGGGCGAGCACGTCGTTCACGCCGTCACCGGTCATCGCGACGGTCGAGCTGCGCGTGTGGAGGGCCTTGACCATCTCCTGCTTCTGCGTCGGCGTCACCCGGCCGAAGACGCTGCTGTCGGTCACGACGGCGGCGAGGGCGTCGAGGTCGGCCGGCATGGTGCGCGCGTCGACGGGGTGGTCGGCGCCGGGGACACCGGCCTGCGCGGCGATCGCGGCGACCGTCGCGGCGTTGTCACCGGAGATGACCTTCACGGTGACGTCCTGCGACAGGAAGTACGCGACGGTCTCGGCCGCGTCGGACCGCAGCCGCTGGCTGATCGTCACCAGCGCGACCGCGGTCAGCGGACCCGGCCCACCCGCCGCGGACGGCTGGCCCTGAGCACGGGCCAGCAGCAGCACGCGCGCCCCGTCGGCCGCCGCGGCGTCGGCCCGGTCGCGGACGTCGGCCGCGTCACCGGCGAGGATCTCCGGTGCCCCGAGCAGCCACGTGCCACGGTCGCCGAACGACGCCGCCGCCCACTTGCGCGCGCTCGAGAACGGCACGGTGTCGACCACCGGCCAGCCCGGTGGGGCGAACGCGTCGGCGACCGCCTGCAGGGTCGGGTTCGGGCTCGGCTCGCTCGCGCCGAGCGCACCGAGCACGGCGGCGACGTCGACCTCGTCCGCGCCGTCGAGCCGGACGACGTCCCGCACGCTCATCCCCGGCTCGGTGAGCGTCCCGGTCTTGTCGACGCAGATCGTGTCGACCCGGGCCAGCACCTCGACCGCGGGCATGTCCTGGACGAGGACCTTGCGCTGCGCCAACCGGACGACGGCGACCGCCATGGCGATCGAGGTCAGCAGGACGAGCCCTTCGGGGACCATCGTGACGATGCCGATGATCGTCCCCCGGACGGCCTCGTCGAACGGCAGGCCGGCCCGGCCCAGCTGCGACCACAGCAGCAGCAGCCCGACCGGGATCAACAGGTAGGACACCAGCCGGATGAAGCCGTTGATCGCGTCGCGCAGTTCGGAGTTGGTGAGGTGGAACGACCTCGCCTCCTCGGTCAGTCCGCCGGCGAACGACTCACGGCCGACGCGAGTCGCCCGGTAGATCCCCGAGCCGGCCACGGCGAACGAGCCCGACATCGCCGCGTCGCCGACGGCCTTGTCCACCGGGTCGGCCTCGCCGGTCAGCAGGCTCTCGTCGACCTCCAGTCCCTGGCAGGCGACGATCTCGCCGTCGACGACCAGTTGGTCGCCGGCGGACAGCACGATGAGGTCGTCCACGACGATCTCCGACGCACTGATCTCCTGGTCGCCGCCGTCACGTCGGACGACCGGCCGCGCCGCGCCGAGGACCGCGAGCTTCGCGAGGGTCCGGGCCGCGCGGTACTCCTGGACGATGCCGATGCCGGTGTTCGCGACGATGACGAAGCCGAACAACGAGTCCTGGATGGGCGCGACGAGCAGCATGACGATCCACAGCGACCCGATCAGGCCGTTGAACCAGGTGAACGTGTTCGCTCGGACGATGTCACCGAGGCCGCGGCTGTGCGCGTCCGGCGCGGTGTTCACCCGCCCGTCGGCGACCCGCTCGGCGACCTGGTCGGCCGTCAGGCCGGACGGGCCGGCCGCGGCGGGCGCAGTCGTCGGGCCGCTGCCCTCGGCGGGCGCGGCGGTCTCGGTCATCGCGGCAGGCTGTCGAGGCGACGCAGGATGACGCCCTCGCGCAGCGCCCACGGGCACACGGTCAACTCGTCGATCTCCAGCAGTTCCATGGCCGCCTCGGCGACCACCCCGCCGGCGACCATCTGGACCGATCGCCCCTCCGAGACGCCCGGGATCTTGCTGCGGTCGGCCGCGGTCATCGTCGCCAGGCGCGGCACGATCTCGGCGAGGTCGGCCAGGCGCAGGCCCCGCCGCACGTAGTCCCCCTCACTCGACGGGGCCGCGCCGCCGACCCGCGCCAACTGCTTGAGGGTCTTGGACGTCGCGACGGCCAGGCTCGGCGGACCCAGCCGCCGGATGCGGCCGACGACCTCGGCGATCATCGCCCGACTGTGCCGGCGCAGTTCGCGCACGGACTCCGGCGACGGCGGGTCGCCCACGAGGAAGGCGCGGTTCGTGCGGCCCGCGCCGAGCGGCAGCGAGATCGCGACATCGGGCTCCTCGTCGGTCCCGGAGGCCAGTTCCAGCGACCCGCCGCCGATGTCGACCACGACGATCCGGCCGCTGGACCAGCCGAACCACCGTCGCGCGGCCAGGTAGGTCAGCCGGGCCTCGTCCTCGCCCGAGAGCACCATGATCTGCTGGCCGGTCGCCTCGTGGACGCGTTCGATGATCTCGTCGCCGTTCGTCGCGTCGCGGATCGCCGACGTCGCGAAGCCCATGACCTCGGTCGCGCCCTTGTCCTCGGCCAGGCGCTGACTGCGCGCGGTGAAGTCGACCAGTTCGGCGATCGCGGACTCCGGGATGCTCCCGTCCGCGGTGTGCTCGGCCAGGCGCAGGGGAATCTTCAGCTTCGACGCGGGGATCGGGGCGGCCCCGTAGTGAGCGTCGACGAGCAGCAGGTGGACGGTGTTCGACCCGACGTCGAGGACTCCAAGGCGCACGTCCTGAAACTACCGGTCGCGGCCGGTCGCCGGTACGGCGCTGCCGGACGTCGATCGGCGCGCATAGAGTGCGCCCGTGACCGAGGTGCGCGGCGAGTTCCCCCGACAGTGGGTCGAGTTCGTCGACCCCGCGAACCCGGCCCACCTGATCAAGGCCGACCTGACGTGGCTGACGTCACGGTGGACGTGCATCTTCGGCCGGGGCTGCCGCGGGATCGACGCGTCGATGCCGGACGCGGGGTGCTGCGTCCACGGCGCGCACTTCGCCGACCGCAACGACCGGCGTCGGGTCGCGTCCTGGGTCGAGCGGCTGACTCCCGAGCAGTGGCAGCGCCACCGGACCGGACACGCGAAGGGGTGGACGCAGAAGGAGGACGGCGGGACGAAGACCCGGGTCGTCAAGGGTGCGTGCATCTTCCACAACGACAAGGACTTCGCCGGCGGGCACGGTTGCGCGCTGCAGATCCTCGCGGCCGCGGAGGGCGTCTCGTACCTGCAGACCAAGCCCGAGGTGTGCTGGCAGTTGCCGTTGCGCCGCACCTACGACTCGCGTGAGCTCGCCGACGGCACCGAGTACCACGTCATCGTGCTCGGCGAGTACCGGCGCGGCGACTGGGGGGCCGGCGGACACGACTTCGACTGGTACTGCACGGCCAACCCCGAGGCACACGTCGGCACCGAGCCGGTGTTCGTGAGCAACCGCGACGAGATCGTCGCCCTGATCGGCCAGCCCGCCTACGACGAACTCGCGCGCCTGTGCCGGGCCCGAACCCTGTTGCTGGACAACGGTCGGTTCGACCTCGGCCTGAGCCCGCACCCGGCGGACCCACGTTCGGCGCCCCACCCCCCTCGATCTTGAGGTTTCACCGGGTCCCGCGGGAGAACACGCGGTACAACCTCAAGATCGAGGATGGTGCGGACGGCGGGCCGCTCACCGGCGGCCGTGAACTAGCGGCCGTCCCAGTCAGTCAGGTCGTCGACGTCTTGCGGTGAACTGGACTGCACCCATCGCCCGTCGCGCCAGAACACGGCCCGATCGCAGACCCAGCCACCGGACTTGGGCTGCGCCCACTGTGCCCACGAGGCCGCCCACCCGGTCGGGCACGCGGCGTCGGCCGCCCGACCGACGGACTGCCACCAGACGGCGCCGTCCTCCGACTCCTCCGCGGCGACCGGGCCGCCGGTGAACGAGACGAACGGCGACTCACGCCAGTACGTGGTGACGAACGACCCGCCCGGCGGCAGGATCGACAGGTCCTCCCCGTCGATCCCCGAGATTCCCGCGGCCCCGTCGCTACCGTTCGCGGAGCCGCCTTGTCCGCCCTGCCCGCCCGTCCCAGCGGCCGCGACCACCAACAACGCGGCACCGCGCACGACGATCACGCTGTTGGTGCCGGACGCCCCGACGGACCCGTCCGAGCCGTTCGTATCGGCGATGCCGTTGGCACCGTTGACGCCGTTCGCGCCGACGGCGAGATCGAGGGTCACCGTGTCGTCCGTTGCGTTCGTGTACGAGCCGGCGATCTTGGCGCCGGTTCCGCCAGTGCCGCCCCGCGCGCCGAGCCCGCCGCCCGGTGCGGTGGAATCTCCACCGGCGCCGCCATTGCCGCCGCTGCCGGACAGCACCCAGTAACTGACGGTCTCACCGGCCGCCACCGTGCACGCCGAGGACGTGGGCGTGAACCCCAGCGACGTGCACGACTGCAGCGGTTCTGCAGCGTCGGCGGGCGCCGCGGCCACCACAGACGCCAACGACACCGCCGCCGCCCCGGCGACGAGTCGGGTACAAGCCAATCGGACAGGAATGTTCAACACGCGAATGCCCCCTGGTTGCGGAAACGCTCACGAGCACGGTCGCTCGTGAGCCGGATGTTCCGACCACCCTGCCACACTCAGCGAGCCGCTCGCATGGACTCCTCGGATCGGAACGGGGCGGCCAGGGTCGGGATGATCTGCTTGCGGTGCACGACGAAAGCGACGACGGCGATCACCGCGTAGACCCAGCTGAGCAGGATGCGGCCGGATGTGCTGGTGATGGCGAACTGCACGCTGAACAGGCCGAGCAGCGCCCACGCGCCCCACCGCGGGAACCGCAGGGCCAGCAGGATCGCCACGCCCATGAGGGTCTGGGTGGCGGTCAGGAACATCTCCTCGACCTGCCGGTCGTCCAGCGGGATCCCTCCCGCGCCCCCGCCGCCGACCCAGTAGGCGATCGGCAGCGAGCCGACGAGCAACGTCCACTGGTTGACCTTGCTGGAAATCAGGGTTCCGATCGCGTCCTGGGCGTTGCCGCGCACGGCGAACAGGATCGCGATGATGAACTCCGGGGCCTCCGACGCCAACGGCGCCAGCCACTGCACGAGGAGGAACTCGTCGATTCCCAGCTCCTTGCCGGTCGAGACCAGGCTCTCCGCGAACGGCTCGGCGCTGAGCAGGATCACCACCGCGGCCGCGGCGAACATCGAGACGACGGCGATCCGGCGGTTTCGCGGTGCCAGCAGGCCGATGATCGCCGCCGTGCCGATCAGGTCAGGCTCCTCGACGTCCTGACGCGACACGCGGTACAGGTAGTAGCCGAACCAGCCGAGGAGCGCGATCGCCAGCGGCATCCCGATGACGGCGGTGATCGGCGCGACGAACGCGACGACACCGGCGATCAGGAGGAAGCCGAGCTCGACCCGGGTGCTCGGGTCGAGCGGCAGCGCCTTCATCGGGTTTCCGGTCCGCTTGGCCGCCATCAACCCCAGCAGGACGACCAGCGGCCACCCCAGGCCCATCAACAGCCGGTTGGACCCGGTCATGTTCGCCGCCGCGTACGCCGCGTAGGTGGGGTCGTGGCCGGCCGTGTACGCGAAGTACAGGTCGACGGCGTACTCCGGCAGCACCGCAATCAGCGCGAGCACCGCGATCGCCAGGCCGCCGGAGATGTCCATCTGTGCCGCCTCGGCCGCCCACGCGAGCAGGAACGACGCCGCGACGACCGCCGCGCCGAACACGGCCAGGGCGATCGGCGCGCTCAGGTGCACGCCGGCCAACCGGATCACCACCGCCGGCAGCATGAAGATCCCGACGAGGAACAGGCCCCGGAAACGAAACATGACCAGCCTTCGCATCAGGCCGGTCGATGTGGGGGAGCCACTTCGACCGGCGAACATCACCGATCGAAGGTCTCGCCCACCTGCCCACGTACAGGTCGCGAAGCCGGGCCGCGCGGGCCAGTATGTCGACTTCGACGTTGAGGGCTACTCCCCTTCGTGCGACGGACACTACCGCACGGATTTCGCTCGCCGATCGGGCAGGTCGCCCCGCGGCACGGTGCCGAGCCCCCCACCACTCTCCCGACCTTGAGGTTGTACCGGGTAGCGGGCCCGGACACGCGGTACAACCTCAAGGTCGAGGGCTCGGTGGCCGCAGGTTCTTCCGGACGCCCGCGCCGCCCGCAGGTCGCGCGGCCTCGCGAGAATGCGGGCATGAGCGCGACACTGCAGGCCCGAGGGGTGGCCGCACGTCACGGTGACCGCGAACTCTTCGCCGGGCTCGATCTGACTGTCGCCCCGGGCGACGTGATCGGACTGGTCGGCCCGAACGGGGCGGGCAAGACGACCCTGCTGCGCATGCTCGCCGGTCTGCGAGCACCCGACGCCGGTAGCCTCTGGGTGTCCCCGCCGTCTGCCCGCATCGGATACCTCGCCCAGGAGACGGACGCCGCGACGGGAGAACTGGTCAGGGCCCACCTCATGCGCCTGACCGGCGTCGCCGCCGCACAAGCCGAGTTCGACCGGCAGACGGCTGCGCTCGCGGACGGCCATGAGGCCGCGGCGGAGGGGTACGTCGCCGCCTTCGAGGACTGGCTGGCGCTGGGCTGCGCGGATTTCGACGAGCGACTGGCCACCGTCGTCGAGGAGATCGGCCTCGACGCGGACCTCGAGCTGCCCATGTCGGCGCTGTCCGGCGGCCAGGCCGCGCGGGCCGGTCTCGCGGCGCTACTGCTGTCCCGCTTCGACGCCTACCTGCTGGACGAGCCGACGAACAACCTCGACGGTGACGGCCTCGACGTCGTCGAGGAGTTCGTCAACGGACTCGACGCCCCGGTGGTGGTGGTCAGCCACGACCGCGAGTTCCTCGCGCGCACCGTGACCACGGTCGTCGAGATCGACCGGAGCCTGCAGCGCGTCACCTCGTACGGCGGCGGTTACGAGGCGTACCTGGAGGAGCGGTCCGTGGCGCGCCGACAGGCCCGGCTGGACTACGAGCAGTACGCGAGCCGGCGTGCCGAGCTCGAGGCGCGCGCCCAGCGGCAACGTGCCTGGATGGCCAAGGGGGTCAAGAACGCCCGACGCAAGAACAAGGACAACGACAAGATCGGTCGCAAGTTCCGCAGCGAGACGACCGAGAAGCAGGCCGCGAAAGCCCGGCAGAGCGAACGGCTCATCGAGCGGCTCGAGGTCGTCGAGGAACCCCGCAAGGAGTGGCGGCTTCAGTTCCGCATCGCCGCAGCGCCACGTTCTGGCGACGTCGTGGTCGTCGCGCGAGCCGCGACCGCGCGACGAGGTGACTTCACGCTCGGACCGGTCGACCTGCACCTGGGCCTGCGCGACCGGGTAGCGGTCACCGGCCCCAACGGCGCCGGGAAGACCACGCTGCTCGACCTGCTGCTCGGGCGGATCGAGGCGGATTCCGGACAGGTGTCCCTCGGCTCCGGCGTGTGCGTCGGGGAGGTCGAACAGGCACGTGCTCAGTTCGAGGACGACGTGCCCGTCACCGACGCGCTCGCACTCCACCTGCCCGACTGGCCCGACGCCGACGTGCGGACACTGCTGGCGAAGTTCGGGATCGGCGCACATCAGGCACTGCGGCCGGCCGCATCACTC
>CAYMNG010000003.1:37723-59390 GCA_964391765.1 uncultured Bifidobacteriaceae bacterium
TACATAAGTGGAGCCGCGGCGCGATCAATCCGCGGGTGATCACGCTGGCCAGCCGCATCACCCTCGCCCGGCGAGCGCACCCGCTGTGCGCCCGCCCTCCTGCAGGCCCGCGGCGTCAACCTGCTCGTCCTCGACGAGCCCACGAACCATCTCGACCTGCCGGCCATCGAGCAACTCGAGGAGGCGATGGACTCCTTCGACGGCACAGTGCTCCTGGTCACCCACGACCGGCGGATGCTGGAAACCGTCCGGCTCACACGGCGCTGGCACGTCGAGGACGGTCAGGTCACCGAAGTCACTGCCGACTGACGCGGACGTCGTGGCATGCCCAGCGCGCCTTCAGTTCCGGCCATTCGCCGAGAGGGCCGGCCCGTCCCCGACCGCGACCACGCCGTGCGCGACGCCGATGACCCGGTGCCCGTGCTCACGACTTCGGGGGGCACGCCGCCCACAGCCCGGCGGCGGTCGCCTGCGCCTGCGCCTGGGCGGCCCGGAACTCGGCTTGGTAGGCATACGGGGCGGCATAGGTGTACTCGGTCGCGAAGCCCGTTCGCACCAAGGCGAGGTTGACCATGGTCCGCGGCGTCAGCCACACGTAGGCCAGCGTGCGACCGTACCGGTCGACGTCGCCCTGGGACGGATCGAGCTCGAGGTACACGCTCGTCCCGGTCAGCAGCCGCTCCGCCTCGGCCGACGCCTCCGGGCCGTAGCAGCCGAGCGGGCGGTTGGGGTCGACGGTCTCGGGGGTGTCGATGCCGATCAGCCGGACCTTGAGGTCGCCGTCCGCCGTGCCGACGCGGATGGTGTCGCCGTCCACCACCCGAGTGACCGGGAACGGGCCGAGCAGTTCCCCTTTCGGGAGAACCGGTCCCGCCGCGGACGACGCCGGGGCCGGGGCGACCGCAGCCCGTGGCGACGACGTGGTCGGCGGTTCGCCACCCGGCGTGGGCGCGCACCCGACCGTGAGGAGGAGTGCGGCCAGGATCGCCGGCAGGAGCCGACCGCGAAAGGTCGCCGTGAGCGGGTTCGTCCGCGCGCCAGTGCGACCACCCGCTCGACGGCAGTGCCCACGGCGACGACCGACGTGTCGTCGACGTACCTCGAAAGCACCCACGCGTCACTCCCCGTCACCTCGGCCACCGCCGCCTCACGACGACCCTACTGAGCGGGTCCGACGGTCGTGGTTCGCCGCCGCGCACCGGTCACCCGACCCATCGGTCCGACTCGATGTCAGGTGGGTGTCCGACGATGGGGGCGACCAGTCGTGGATGCAGGTACCGGATGCGTGAGCCGAACAGGTGCCGGCGAGCGGACGAGCGTCGTCACCGAGACGATCATGGCGCGGACGCCGTCGGCGGCGGGCGCGCAGGGCGCCACCGGCAGCCGAGCGCAGGCGTACGCGCGCGCTCGAGGGGCGCGAGCCGACCGGTGCTGGACCTGTCGCGACGACCGCGCGATACGGTCGCGTCCCGCGAAGAACCAGGCGACGAGCCAGGCCGTGTCGTTCGGCATCGTCGATCATTCGCCCGTCGTTCGGACCGCGTGATGTTGGACTGGATCCTCAACCCGTACGGCATCGACCTGCGCGTACGTCGTGCTCTGGATCGAGCTGCTGGTCTTGTTCCCGATCGTCGTCGTCGTGGGGATCATCAAGGCGGTTGCCGGCCACCGGGAGAAGCGTCGACGCGAGCCGTGACCTGCGGGCCGGAGCGCAGGCCCCTGCCCACAGGTCGGCGCGGTGATCGCCACGGAAGCCACGGCTAGGCTCGCCGGCGATGAGCGAGCCGGTCGCCTTCGAGGTCTTTCGACCTGGCGTGTTCCTGCATGGCACCAAGGCCGACCTGGCTCCGGGCGCCCTGCTCGCCCCGGGACGGGAGTCGAACTACGAGCAGGGCCGGGTCATGCGCTTCGTGTACTTCACCGCGACCCTCGATGCTGCCGTCTGGGGAGCCGAGCTGGCGGCCGGTGACGACCCCGCTCGCATCTACCTCGTGGAGCCGACGGGCGCGTTCGAGGACGATCCGAACGTGACGGACAAGCGGTTCCCCGGGAACCCCACGCGGTCGTTCCGCAGTCGCGAGCCAGTGCGCATCGTCGAGGAGTTGGTGGGCTGGACAGGCCACTCTCCGGACAAGGTCCGGGCGATGCGGGAGGGACTCGAGGCGCTCAGGGCTCAGGGATCGGCGCACATCGAAGACTGACCGGACGCCGGTGCCGTCGGCCCGGACCGCTGCCGCGACCTGGTCGCACACGAGCATGGTGACGCGAAAGTCGCCTGGATCAACACCCATCAGGGTCATACGAGCACGCGCGCCCCGGGCTGGACTCGTGCACGCGCGCACTCGACGCGCCAGGGGTACTCCCAGCCAGGAGCCGACGCGCAGGCGGCTCCCGCCGCAGTGGCGATCTCCTCAAGGAGGTCGATCACCCCGCCAGTGTCCGGACGGACGGCCACCCCTTCGCGAACACGTTCGCGCGGTGTCGCCATCGTCGGGGCGACGGCCGTTCGCGCGGGGCTCGGCTGCGGCACGACGGGCAGCGCCGTAGCGGTGATGTCGTGTGCGAGGGGGTCGGCCGCACCGCGTACCGGTCGATGAGCACAGACACCTCGACCTCGGCACCCCGACCGGCGAACCGGCCCAGTGTGGCCGCGCGGGCCGGCGCGAAGCAGGACGCCGCGGGCGAGCGGGCCGACCCCGTGACGAGACGATCGGGCCCGTCCGCATGACGATCGGGTCCGTCCGCATCGGCGCTAGCGCGGCCCGTCCGGGCCGTACGAGCGGGTGACGGTAGCGACCCGGACCTGGTAGTCGGCGTACCACGCGGTCCGACCGCGCTCTTGCGCGATGAGGTGTTCGGCCTCCTGCTTCCACGCCGCAGCAGCCGCGTCGTCCACCCAGTACGACACCGTGATGCCAAGGCCGTCGCGCGCCGACTCCACCCCGAGGTAGCCGGGCTGCCCGGCCGCGAGGACCTCCATGCGCCGCGCCATAGCGGCGTACCCGTTGTCGCCCGCGGTCCGACGCGAGGTGAAGATGACTGCCGTGTATGGCGGTTGCGGGGTCTGTGCGATCACCGGCCGATCCTCTCAGTCCCGCGATCGCTTCGGACACCGCTCACCCGCGAGCCGCACCGACCAGCGCGCGGGCCCGCTCACCGCGCCGCGGTCGCCCGATCCCGGACGAACTCACGAGCCGGACCGCCGTGCACGCGCTGACCGCCCAGCCAGGTCCCGACGGTCCGGGTGTCGAGCATCTCGGCGGGCGGTCGCACGGTGACGTCACGGTCCAGCAGCACGAGGTCGGCGACGTAGCCGACCTCGATGCGCCCGCGCTCGTGCTCCGCGTACGCCTGCACCGCGCACCCCTCGGTGGCTGCGGTGATCGCCTCCGGCAGCGTCAGTCGTTCCGTCGGGATCCAGCCGCCAGCGGGCCGGCCGTCGACCGTCTCGCGGGTCACCGCGGTCCGCAGGATCTCCATCGGCGCGTTGGTCGAAACCGGCCAGTCGCTGCCGGTCGACAGGACCGCCCGGCCGGGGTGCTCGGGGGTTCCGTGGAGCAACCGCGCCATCGGGTACTGCCGGCTCGTGCGGTCCGGTCCGATCCGCGGCGCGGTGAGCACGTCCATCAGGTCGTCGCGCTGGGCCCAGAACGCCTGGAAGTTGGCGATCACACCCAGTTCGGCGAACCGGGGCAGATCGGCCGGGTCGACGAGCTGCACGTGCGTGACGACGGGCCGGCGATCCCAATCGGGATTCGCGGCCCGCGTCGCCGCGATCGCGTCCAACGCCGCGCGGATCCCGGCATCGCCGATCGCGTGGAGGTGAACCTGGAAACCCAGGGCGTCGAACGCGGTGACCGCCTCGGCGAGCACCGCCGGATCCCATACGGGCATGCCGTGGCTGCACGAGCCGACGTACGGCTCGATGAGCGCGGCGGTGCCGTTCTCGATCACGCCGTCCGCGAAGAACTTCACGGTGCGGGCACTGAGGAGACCGTCGTGGCCGGCCGCTTCGACGCGCCGACGACGCTCGGGGAACTCGGCGAGTTGCTCCCGCCATCGGTCCGGGTCGGCCCGGAACGCGAGATTGGACCGCACGGTGAGCCGGCCCTGCCCCGCGAGTTCGAGGTACGGCTCCTCGTCGCCGTCGTCGATCCAGGCGTCCTGCATCCAGGCGATGCCGACCGCGTTCATGATCTGGCAGGCATCCGCGAGCGCACGGGTGCGCGCCGCGAGGTCGCGCTGCGGCGCGGCCTCGAACAGCAGGTCGCAGGCGTGCCACTCGCGCAGCGTGCCGAGCGGCTGCCCGTCCGGTCGCCGCGCGATCCAACCCAGCGGCGGGTCGGGGGTGTCGGCGGTCACCCCGGCCCGCCGCAGGGCCTCGGAGTTGCACCAGACGGTGTGGTAGTCGGCGGCCCGCAGCAGAACCGGGCGGTCCGGGACCGTCGCGTCGAGCCACCGCGCGTCGAATCGGCCTTCGGGTGCCAGCGCAGGGTCGTAACTCGCGCCGAGGATCCACTCGTCGTCCGGATGCGCCGCGGCCCACTCGCCGACGACGCGGACGACGTCCTCGACCGTGTGTTGCGCGCGCACCGGCGGGCCCTGCAGTTCGAGGCCGCCGGGGACGGGGTGGGCAGTGACCGTCCCCGAACGCGGGCACGAGCAGCCCGCCTTCGGTGTCGATGACCTGCGCGGCGTGCGCCGCGAAATCTTCGGCCCTCGCGCCGACCGCCACGATCCGGCCGTCGGCGACGGCGACCGCTCCGGGCTCGCTAGCGCCGCCGCGCCAGAGGTGACGTGGACGGTCGTTCCTCGGTGACCCACCGGTCTCGGTGGGCCACGAGGGTCCGGCGATCCATGAGGAGCGACCGCACCTGCGGGAGCCAGGCACGGAGCCGATCGAGGATCGCGAACCCATGGGTGTCGATGTCGCCCCAGTAGTCGACAGGCACCCCCGCTAGCCACGGCAGCCGGCCGACCCGGTCGACCTCGAATCCCTTGCCCCACAGCACCAAACCGCCCTCGGGCACTGGCACGCTCAGATAGGTGACCTCGTTCTCGACCACCAGCGCCCGACTCGGCACCATCGACACACCGGCAAGCTCGTCGGTGCGCAACGCCACCTCGGTCAGCGCGGGCAGACCCAGCAACGCGTCAGCACGCAAGCGCACGAGCTCGGGCTTGCTACGCAGCCCCAAGGCGGTGACGAACCCGGACGCCGTGGACGGCACGCCCAGGATCGCCGCGAGCACCGACCGGTGCGACTCGACGAACTTCGTATCAACCCCGGGCGCGCTGATCTCGCGCAGGTAGCGCCCCGAGTCACGACCGGCCTCGAGCCACGTGCCGGCGGCGACGAGTCGAGCCATGTCCGCGTGCAGGCTGATCGCCCGCAACGGGTTTCTCACGACCCACGTCCAGAGCGCCGCGTGGCCGGACGCCACGGCGAGCACCTCGTCGAACGTCCGGACCTGGGCGCCGACGCCGAGGAGGCTCCACGCCTGCTCGAACGTCGACACGACGGCGTGGGAGGGCACGGCGTTGCGGCCGATGCGGCGACCACCTATGCCCGTCCACTGCAGTTCGTACCGCGCACCGCCGCGGCTCCCGGCATCGAGGCCAGCCACCCAGGCACGAACGGCCTCGAGGTCGTCACCGACCTCGGACGCTCGAGGACCGCGCACGCCGACGCACCGGCTCGAGGCCGACTTCGGATGCGTAGGCCCTCAGCAGCGAGGCGTCGTCCCATCGCCGCCGGACGCGGCCCGCGATGTCCTCGGCTGTGGTCCATTGCGCGCTCATGACGGACCTCTGGCCCGCCTGTCGCGGTACTCCTCGATCGTCATCGTGTGCAGGCGCGAAGCAGTCCCGTTCAGATTGTCGACGAAACCGATGGCGCGCACATACGGCTCGATCACGTGCACCTTCTGCAACGGCGTGACGATCAACAACTGCAACCCGAGCTTGTCGAACAACTCGAGGGCATACCGGGTGGAGACGTCGGAACCGCGCCCGAAGGCCTCATCGATCACCGCGAACCTGAAGTCACGGGACTTCGTGACCCCCCACTCCAAGCCGAACTGGTAGGCGAGCGACGCCGCGAGGATCGTGTAGGCCAGCTTCGCCTTCTGACCGCCGGACTTGCCGTCGGAGTCGCTGTAGTGCTCCCACTCCTCGTCGGTGTCGATGTCCCGCTCCGAAGCCGAGAAGACGAACCAGTTGCGCACGTCTGTCACTCGCCTCGTCCAGGCGCGGTCCGCCTCGGTGAACCCGTCCCGTCCACGGAACCGCTCGATGATGCGCTTGACATCGAGGAACCGCTGCTCGGAGTACTGCTCGCCGTCGGCGACGAGTGCGTCGTTGGTCAGGTTTCGCAGGTCGGTCCGGAACTGCGCGACCTCCTGGTTCACGGTGGACGCCTTCTCCAGCCTGATGCACCGGCCGGGGTTGTACGGCACCGCCGCGAGAGCATCGTTGATCCGATCGACGCGGTCGTCGATCGCGGCAGCCTGACGGTTGAGCCAGTTGTTGAAGGCGGCGAGCTCTTGGATCGCGTTCTTGTTCAGCTGATCCTTGAACTCGCCCTCGAACCGGGGCAGGTCGTCGTCGGCGACCCACGCACGCAGGTCGAGGAAGCCCTGCCGTGACTCGACGGCGGCGTCGAGGTCATCGCGCAGTTCCGGTCAGCGGCGGAGCACATCGTTCATGTACTGCACGAGGCTGGTCCCGAGTCCCCCGAGCTCCTTCCCCCTGCGAGACGGGAGAATCGGGCTTGCCCAAGGAACCACCGAGTGGACGCGCCCGCACAGGCCGGCGGACCCACCACGCCCTCACCACCGCACCCGACAACGTCCCACCGAATCACCGACCGGAAATCCTCCAGGGTAGATCCGGGCCCAGGCCTCCCCGACCGACGCGTCTCCCAGCAGCCTCGAGTTCGCACCTACGATTCGGGGGTGCTGATGCCCCCCTTCGATGACGACCTCATCATCGAGCGGGTTGGCGAGGTCACAGCCGATCGCGGCTGGGACTACATGAACGACGACCGCGTTGTTGCGGTCACCTGGAGCCCCCGGGCGAATGCGCTGACCGGCGTCGTGCAGGGAAACCGCACGCAGCCGTATCGCTGCGTGGTGCTGTTCCATCCCTCACACGCACGTCCGCGCATCATCGCCTCGACGTGCTCGTGTCCCATGCGTCAGGACTGCAAGCACGTCGCGGCGATCCTCTTCGAAGCAATGGATGCCGATCTCGACGGGGATTCGGACGTGGACGAGCGAGTTGGCGGCCCCCGAAGCGTCAGCCCCCCGAAGGCGCTCCCGATCTGGCGCACCCGACTGACGCCGCTGCTCGCCGCCACTGATCTGGGGGCCGCCGCGCCACGCGAGCACCGCGCACTCGGACTGCAGGTGCGCGTCAATCCCGCCAGCATCGACGCGAGCAACCGTTGGGGCGCGGGACGAACCGGTCTTGACGTCCGCCCGGTCGTGCTCGGCAAGAAGGGCCGCTGGATCCAAGGAGGGCTGACCTGGCAGAACCTCAGCTACAGCCACGACGCAGGCACCCCTCGGCAGCGCACCCTGCTTCGCCAACTCGTCGCACTGCTCGGCATCGACTCTCCCTACCTGAGCCACGGCGCTTGGCTTCCACTCGACCGCGTGAGTGCGCCCGTCCTGTGGGTCGCCCTCGAGGAGATCGTCGACGGCCGCATCCCCCTGGTGAACGATGATCGCGAGCAGTCGCCCGTGGCACTGCTTCGCACGCCGACCCATGCGAGCATCGACATCGCCGAGACAGACGGCGGCCTCGTAGTGACCGTGCCGGTGCACGTCGATGGCGAAGTGGTGGACGCCAGCCGGTTGGGCTTCGTCAGCAGCCCTGCGACCGGGGTTTTCGTGTGGGATGTGGACGAGGTGGGCGGGCCCACCCGGGTTCGGCTGGGCCCGCTGGACTCGCCCGTCACGGAGGCAGTCGCGACCCTCGCGACCCAGCCCGAAGTCCAGGTTCCCGCGGCCGAGGTGACGGACTTCCTTCGCGAGGTCCTGCCCCTGCTTCGCGCGCGGCACCTCATCGGCAGCCGGGACGGCTCCTTCACACTGCCGCCTCTGCCTCGCCCGATCCTCGAAGTGAACGTCACCCATCAGGGGAAGGCGCAAGCCGCCGTGGTGTGCAGGTGGCGATACGCCCTGCCCGGTGAGGATCCCGCCGCTTCACCGCAGTGCGAGCTGCGGTCGACGCGTGCGGGAGACTCGACGATCCTGCGCAACGCTGACGAGGAGGCACGGATCCTCGGGCAGGTGAGTTGGCTCATCGATGAGCACCCGCACTTTCGCGACTCGACCCAGGGCACCTCCCGGCTGGCCGGTGCGGTCCTGCTCACGGGACTGTCGATGATCGAGTTCGCCCGCGACGCACTGCCGCGCCTAGCGTCCGACGAACACGTTCTTGTCACTGTCGCCGGCGAGGCGGTCGACTACCGGGAGACAAGCCAGTCGCCCGTCATCACCGTCAGGACCAGTCCTCGACAGGACAGCCGGGACTGGTTCGACCTTGGCATCACCGTCTCGATCGAGGAGCAGGAGGTCCCGTTCGACGAACTGTTCCGAGCCCTCGCCGCTGACGATGAGGTCCTGGTCCTGGCGAACGGCACGTATGTGCGACTCGACCGGCCGGAGCTCACGCGGCTGCACGCTCTCATCGAGGAAGCCCGCACCCTGCAGGAGCATGTACGCGACGGCCTGGGCATCAGCCGCTATCACGTCGATCTGTGGGATGAACTCGAGCACCTGGGTGTGATCGACGGACAGGCCTCCGCCTGGCGAGAAGCGCTTGCCGCCCTCACCGACGCGTCTCGCCTTCCGCCTCGCGACCTTCCCCTCACGGTCAACGCGACACTTCGTCCGTACCAAGCCGACGGATTCGCCTGGCTCGCGCACCTGTTCGACTGCGGTCTCGGCGGGATCCTCGCCGACGACATGGGCCTGGGGAAGACCCTCCAGGTCATCGCCCTGATCGCGGCGGACCGGTCCGCGCCCAGACCACGGCGAAGCGCCCCGCCGCCGCCATGGGTTGTGGTTGCCCCGGCGAGTGTCGTGCACAACTGGGCGTCGGAGATGGCGCGGTTCTGCCCGTCACTTCGGGTAGTCACGATCCAGGAGACGAGCGCGAAACGCGGAACCTCCCTCGCCGACGAGCTGGGGGGCTGCGACGTCGTCGTCGTGTCCTACACGCTGTTCCGTCTGGGCTTCGAGGAGTTCGAGCGGCTCGAGTTCAGGGGCCTGATCCTCGACGAGGCGCAGTTCGTCAAGAACCACCAGTCGAAGGGCTATGCCTGCGCTCGACGCCTCAGTACTCCGTTGAAGATCGCCGTGACGGGCACGCCCATGGAGAACAACCTCATGGAACTGTGGTCGCTGCTGTCGATCACCGCACCGGGCCTGTTTCCGAATCCGAAGCGGTTCTCGGAGTACTTCCAGCACCCCATCGAGCGTGAGGACGACCAGCCGCGGCTCGCCCTGCTCCGCAGCCGCATCAGGCCGTTCATGCTGCGCCGAACGAAGGAGGACGTGGCCGCAGACCTTCCCGCCAAGCAGGAGCAGATCCTCGAGCTCGACCTCGCCCCGCGGCACCGCAAGATCTATGACGTGCAACTCCAGCGCGAGCGGCAGCGAGTCCTCGGGCTGCTGGGCGACATGGACGCCAACCGCTTCCAGATCTTCCAATCGCTCACCCTCCTGCGCCAGTTGAGCCTCGACGCAAGCCTGGTCGACGAGAAGTACGTCGGCATCCCATCGGCGAAGCTCGACGCACTCATGGAGATGCTCGACGACGTGCTGGCCGAGGGTCATCGCGTGCTCGTCTTCAGCCAGTTCACGCGCTACCTGCGCATGGCCCGTGCGCGGCTCGACGTTGCCGGTGTGCGGTACGCCTACCTCGACGGGCGCACCCGCAACAGAGCTCGCGCGATAGACGACTTCCGCAGCGGCTCGGCACCCGTCTTCCTGATCAGCCTCAAGGCAGGTGGCTTCGGCCTGAACCTCACGGAGGCCGACTACGTCATCCTTCTCGATCCGTGGTGGAACCCAGCGACGGAGGCCCAAGCCGTGGATCGCGTCCATCGCATCGGTCAGAACCGAACCGTGATGGTGTACCGACTGGTCTCCCGGGACACGATCGAGGAGAAGGTCATGGCGTTGAAGGCCGAGAAGATCGCCCTCTTCTCCGGGGTCATGGGTGATGGCCACACGGGTGGCACCGGCATCACGGCCGAGGACGTTCGGGAACTGCTCGGGTGAGTTCCACCGCTAGGGACGGGCGGCGATTGCGCTCCTTCCCTCTCTCCTCACCGCGCCGCTCAGAACCGCCAGCACAGGTCGGGGGCCATGCCGATGTTCGTCTCGCGGCGTCGGTGACGGACGCCCCAGATCCAGATCGGCCCGTACAGGTGTCGATGCAGGTCACGAATGAAGTGGTCACTGAGGATTTCATCGACTGTCAGTCTGCTGAGGAAGTCCTCGACAAGTCCGTCTGCGACCTGGGCTTGGATCTGCTGCTCAAGGTCGTACAGGTCGGCCGTGAGGATGGGGTCCCCCAGAAGTGCCCGGGCCTGGTCGGTCAGCGCCGCCTTGTCCTCGTCGACCAGCAGGGTCTGGCCGAAGTCGGGATCGAACGGCATCGGGCCTTGGTACGCAGGGAGGCGACGAACTGCTCGACCGTGGGCGGCCGCACGTGCCCGGCCGGCACCTCTCGTCGCTCCAAGCGGGCCGAGGCCTTCGTCGAGCGCACGACGAATCGGCGGCGCATTGCCGCGGTGATGTCGCGCTTGCCCATGGCTCCTCCCTCGCCGTCCGTGCGCCCAACGATCGCAGGCGGGCACCCGTGACGGGGACGATCACGCGGGGACTCGACAATCCTGCGCCGAAGCTGGATCCGTCACGAACTCTCCGAGTAGATTCGCGCTCGCGCTTGGGCGAACAGCGGAGCGAGCGAGTCATTCCACGCCGGCAGATCTCGAGCCAGCGTCAGCCAAGTGAGGTCTCGGTTGATCTCGTCGTACCGATGGACGATGAAGTTCCGGTTCGCCACGGCGAGCGCCCAATCGACCCCGTCAGGTGCGAGGACCTCCAAGCGGGACAGCCTCTTGGCAGCCTCGCCCAGCTTCATCATCAGCGCGTCGCCGGCCTCCTGAAGGATCGCGTCGCCGAGGTACGCGCCTTCGCCACGTTCGACGATCGACGCGACACGGGCGAGCCACTCTTGGATGTGGAGAAGCTCCTTGGCTGCACGGCGGTCCATCACAGGAGGACCGCCTCTCGCCGGATGTCGTCGTCCAGCCCTTCCTTCAGCCCGCCGTACTCGACGAGGTCCACATGACGGTCGAGCACGCGCTCGATCAGTTTCTGGAATCGAACGAGTCCGAACGAAGATGTGCCTGGCGGCGCCGCCACCAGCAGGTCGATGTCAGACGACGGGCGGGCATCACCCCGCGCAACCGACCCGAACACGGCGAGCCGCGTGAAGCCGTGCTGGGCAGCCAGCGCCTTCAGAACCGGAGCGCCGGCTTCCAGCAGTGTGGCCGGGTCAAGCTGCCCCAGAGCTGGGGCAGAACGCAACTGCTGACTGATGGCGGGCTGGGACACGCCCAGCTGGTCCGCTGCCTCCCGCTGACTGACACCGTCGGCGAGGAGCGCCCGCAAGGCCAGCACGCGGCGCAAGCGAGCGATGTCCTCGCCTCTACGCGCTGCCCGGTACTCGGCAATCACACTCATAAGGCAACCTTATCGCGCGGCGTCGCACCAGACCAGCCGTAGGTCAGCGGCGGCGGATTCGCAACCAAGCGCGATGCCGAGCGTGAGGCGCACCGGCTGGCGAATGAAGCCGCGCGCGGTCTGGTCGTCGACAGCCGCCGCAGCAAGATCGCGTTCCGCGACTACGTGGAGAAGTACTACTGGCCGACGGCCCAACATCTTGAGCTGACAACGCTGGCGGCGTACCGATCTAACCTCGACAAGTACTTCTTCCCTCGGTTCGGCCAGATGACGGTCTCGGCGATCGCGCCGTCGGACGTACAGGCGTGGGTGAACGACGCGACGGCAGCGGGCCTCAGCGCAAGATCGGTGCTCAAGTACCACACTTTCCTACACTCCATCTTCGAGCGAGCGGTCATCGACCAGGTGATCGCGGTGAACCCGTGCCGTCACACGGCGTTGCCGAAGGTGATCAACAAGCCCAAGATCGCCGTCACGCCCGAGCAGTTCGACGCGCTGCTCTCACAGGTTCCGGACGAGCACCGACTCATGGTGCTGGTGGCGATCGAGACCGGGCTGCGTTGGGGTGAACTCGCCGCACTACGGCCCGCCGACGTCTTCGACAGCAACATCGTCAGCATGCGCCGCGTCGTACTCGAAGTGCCGAAGAAGATCAGCGGAGCCGACAGCATCCACCAGTTCCGCGACTACCCGAAGGACAACGAGCACCGCGAGGTCGCGATCAGCGCCGAACTGAGCCGGGCGATCAAAGAACACATGCTCGCCAGTGGCAAGCGCGACGACGATCTGCTGTTCTCGACCCAGACCGGCACGCCGATCTCCCGCAACACGTTCCGTAGCCGCGTATGGCGTCCCGCCGTGGAGCGCGCAGCTGCGACGCAACGTGCGCTTCCACGACCTGCGCGGAGCGCACGCCTCCTGGCTCTTTGCCGGCGGAGCGGACCTGAAGGTGGTGATGGATCGCCTCGGCCACAAGCAGATCACCACGACGCAGCAGTACCTCGGCAGTCTCCCCGACGCCGGGGAACGCGCCCTGGCGGCGTTCGAGGCCATCCGCAGCCGTCGAATGTAGCGCCCTAGAATACGAACTCAGATACGAACTGCGGTATGGTCCGTGTCGAGCAGCCGGGCATGAGGGAGGCACAATGACCGCCGCGACGCAACGTGTGGCGCCACCGCTATACCGGCATGTGGTCGCCGACACCCGGCGCGCCCTCACGCTCACCGAGATCGCCGACGTCACCGGCGTCGGGACGCGCGCCGTGCAGAAGTGGGCGAGCGGCTCGACGAAGCCCGAAGGAACCAGCCGCGACCGGCTGCTAGAACTCAGCTACGTGGTCGAGCAGATCGGTGACGTCTACGACAACGAGGGCATCGAGATCTGGCTGCACGCTCCCCAGCGAGCCTTCGACGGTAAGAGCGCGCTGGACCTGCTGCGAGACGGCCGGTTCGAGGACGTGATCGCTCTCGTCGATCGCCTCGCAGGCGGCCCGCGGCGCTGACGGGTGGCTGCTTCGCTCGAGACGACGCTGCGGCGCATCGCCTCCGTCCGTGTGCGAGGTGAGTTCCTGCGGCATGCGGCACCCAGACGCGACCCGTTCGCCGGAAGTCGGCTCGGTCGGTGGGGAGCGGACTTCCCCGTAATCTATCTTGGGCGGCCGGAGCAGTCTGTCATCGCGGAGGCGTATCGCCACCTCGTCGACGCGACAGGCGTGCCGGCAAGCAGCATCAAGCCGCGGACCCTCTACACCGTTCGTATCGACGTCACCAACATCCTCGATCTCACGGTGCCGACGAACCGAGAGGCCGTTGGACTTCGCGACGCCGACCTACGAAGCGACGTCGACGACTACGCCGCCTGTCAGACGGTGGCCGACGCAGCCCACCGCAACGACTGGCACGGAATCCTCGCTCCATCGGCCAGCGGCCTTGGCCAGACCCTCGCGATCTTCCACGACCGGATCGAATCACCACAGATGCCCGCCGTCATCGCACAGGTCACGTGGGCACGGCTGCCGGCCGATCCGCGCATCTGACGGCTCATGACCCGTCGGCGCCAACGGCGCTGAGCTCGATGAACACGTCCACGTCGGCTCGGCGGAAGCGGAATTTCGGCCGACACCACACCGGACGAGTGAGCCCCTCAAATATGGCTCTTCTGTTGCATCCGTGGGTGGTTGCTCACCCCTGAGTGGCCGCACGCCGCTCTCGCTCTAGGTTTCTGGCTTGTCGAGGGTCAGAAACTACGGAGCGGAGAACGGCGTGCGGAACGTGAGCCTATGGCGTGCCCTGCTGGGCGTCGAGGCGACGACGGTGGTCGAGTCGGTCGAGTTCGACGAGGACGAGCACCTGGTGCTCGCGTGCGTGCGTCCGCGGCGGCCGAAGAGGGGCCGCTGTGGGATCTGTCAGGCACGTTCGCCGTGGTACGACCGCGGGGAGGGTCGGCGACGCTGGCGGGGGCTGGACCTGGGCACCGTGCAGGTGTGGCTGGAGGCCGACGCGCCGCGGGTGAGCTGCGCCGAGCACGGCCCGACAGTGCTCGCGCTGCCCTGGGCACGCCATGGCGCCGGACACACCCGGGTCTTCGATGCGCAGGTCGCCTGGCTGGCCACGCAGTGTTCGAAGAACGCGATCGGCGAGTTGATGCGCATCGCCTGGCGACCCGAGACGGGTTCGATCGAGTCATGCGATTGTTGACCGGGCGGACTTCATCGCCTCAGTCAGTCTCAAACGCGGACTGGTCGAACTTCAGGGCTCGCGCGTTCTCAAGGATGACCCGGACCTTGTCCTCGGGGAATCCGTCGGGCCGGTGGGCACGAATCTCCACGGTGATGTCGAGGTCAACGCTGTCGAGGGAGGCGAGGTGCTGCAGCACCTCCTGGCTGATACGGGTGAAGTCTCGTCCGTAGCGTTCCGGCGCGACGTGGGCGACCGCGTGGTACCGAGCATGCGCTACCGGCTCAGGACCGGGAGCAGGCCCGGGCTCGGGTCCGGGCCCGGGCGTCGGGCCGGGGGCCGGTGTCGGGCCGGGACCGGGAGGCGGCAGCTCCTGCGCGAGCGCGACCTCGGGCTTGACCAGCAAGGTGGCATCGGTGATCGCGCCCGCGACGGCGCCGGCACCTGGGAGCACGAGCCCGGTGTAGCGACCCGTGGCACTGTCGAAGCCGTCGGCGAGGGCGAAACCTTCGGCCTCCCAGGTGAACTGCGTGACGGTCTCTCGGATCGCCGAAGTGAGGACGTCGCGGTTCTTCATGCGGGGCAGGTAGGGGTACTGCGCGTACAGGGCCCACAGTGCACCGACGGTGATGTGCCCGGACTCCCATGCCCGGGCGAGCTTTGTGTCGAGGTCGAGCCGGACGGTGCGCGGAGCGGACACGTCAGTCAGCAGGCCCGCTCGCGAGAGGCGTGAGCTGGTGCGAGACGGCAGGCTGGCGTCCTGCCCATCGGCCTTCTCCACCGACCACGTGATGGGCTGGCCGGGGTCGGGCTGCTCGGGCACGAGTGCGTGGACGTACGTCTGCGCGATGCGCAAATCCGTGGCTTCGCTGGCGTCGACCTGCCGGTCGCGCACCTGCTTGACCTGCTGCGGGGACAGGTTGAGGTCCTCGACGCGGCCGGCGATGTCCTGCCAGGCGAGGTAATTGCGGGTGGAGTCCATGAGCTCGTCGAGGCGCTTGGCATCTGGGGCGAGGAACACGAGCATGTTGCGGTTGATGCGCTGGGATCCGCCGCGCTTGTCGAGCGTCTCCTTGGCGAACTGCATCGCGGGCGAGTTGGGGCTGTCCTTGTGGTGGGGGTGCGCGGGGCTGACGATGACCAGCCGGGCCGCGTCCTCGTCCGGGACGTCCGCTCCGGAGTCCGGTGCGACATGCACTCCGGCGAACGCTCCGCGGCTGCGGGGGTCAACCTGGCGCAGCCTGCGGATGATCTCGGCCCACACCTCGTCGGGGCGCTCGCGAAGCCGGTCGGCCATGTCGGCCGCCAGGCGCCCGACGGACGGCTGGGTGTCGAACCAGTACCGCTGCCCGTCGTTGTACAGGTATGTCGCGCGCTGGCCGAGCACTTCCAGCGCGGACCCGAAGTTGCCGACGACATCGCCAGGGATGGCCACGCCGAGCCAGATGAACGGCCGTTCGACGCCCTTGTGCGCACTGCGCAGCGTCGGCGCACCCCCGACGAAGATCGTGCGCGCGATCCGCCGGGCCAGTGCTCGCTGCTGGAACAGCGGGCGGCTCGCATCGACAGCGACCGAGGTCGAACCCGGCCCATCAATATCGACGTCGATGATCGCCTTCCACGAGTCAGGCAGGTACTGGGAGATCTGGCTGAGGATCGTCGGGGCGTCCAGCGGCACCGAGCCAGGCATGATCAACGGCCCCGCGTCCTGCGTCGCCCATAGGTGGTGGATCACGGCGCTCATCAGCTGCAGAACGCCGCGCGTGCGCTGGAAACGATCGAGGGTGGACCAGTCCTCGTACAACCGGTCGAAGAGTTCCGGGTGGATCGGGTAAGCAGCCCGGATCCGCTCCTCGTACGTGACCTGCGAGCACTCGCGGGGGAACTCCCCGGAGTGTTTGGCGTAGAACTGCACGAACTGTCGGGCCACCGCGGCGATGTCAGCGAGTGCCGCGGCATCCGGCTCGATGAAGAGGCGGCGGCGCACGATCTCGAACGACTCCCGGCTCGACGCCGGTCGCCACTGATCGGCAACACGTCGCACCACGTTCTGCAGCCGCTGGAGAGCCTCCTGCCCGTTCGGGCCGCCCACCTCCAACGCGCTGCCCCCGGAGTCCCCATCGCGGTCCGGGTCATGCGACGCGGGGATCGAGATGACCAGCAGCGCACCCGGCACGGTCTTGACGGTCTCGGTCAGCGTCTGCGCGAACGTGAACTGCGTGTCGAAGGACCCACCCGGCAGGTCGTCGCGGTCCCACAACTGACGCGCATAGGCGACCCACTCGTCCACCAGGATCAGGCACGGCGAGTACGCCTCGAGCAGCGTGCCCAGCGCTTCACCCGGGCTCGTCCGGGCTGCATCGGACGCGGCGATCAAGTCGTACGCCTCACGCCCACCGAGCTGCCACGCCAGCTCGCCCCACATCGTGTTCACCGCGCTGCCGTCGTCCTTGACCATCGGCTGCCCTGGTTGCACCTGGGTGCCCACGAGCGCGACGCGTCGAACCTCGGGCAGATCCTGGACAGCGACGAGTTCTTGGATCTCCTGCGGCAGCGACGTGACTGGCGTGCCGCCGAACAGGTGCCACAAGGCGAGCATCGAGTGCGTCTTGCCACCACCGAAGTTGGTCTGCAGGTTGATCACTGGCGAGGCGTTCATGTCGCCATTGATTCGGCGCAGGCCACGCTCAAGCAGGTCGCGTAGCCCCTCGGTCAGGAAGGTGCGGCGGAAGAACTCGACCGGCTCGACATACTCGCTCGTGCCTTCCCCCTTCGCGACCTTTGCCAGGTCCGCCGCGAACTCCGATGCTGAGAAGTTGTTGGTGGCAACGTCGTCGTGCGGGCGAAGGACGTCGCGCCAGCCCTTCACTCCGGCGCCAGCGATGGTCGGACCCGCGTCGGCCTGGGCGACGGCCTTGCGTGTCTCGGCCTCCACACTCGTGCGCCCGAAGTCCAAGCGAATCTGTCGGACGGCATCGGCCTGCTCGCTGGCTCCGACGGCCTGCAGGAGACGCTCCATCGTGTCCAGGGCTCGGTATGTGTCATCACTGCTGAACTTGTCGTTGTGCGCCCACCGGTTGCGCGTCTCGCGCAGTTCCGAAGCGAACGACTGCTGGGCTCGTGACAGAGACCGGGAGAACACCCGCCAGTCATCGGTGATACAACGCAGTAGCACGGCCGGGTCCTGCTTGTCGTAGGACTTGCGGACCCCGTTCTTCTGCTCGTCTCGCGCCTCCAGCAGCGAGATCCAGTCACCGTCGGGTGCCGCCGCGCCCATCTTCTGGTCCACGAAGGGCTCGAGGCCTTCTGCGAGGAGTTCGAAGCCCTTCTGGACCCGGTCACGGTTACTGATGGCCACGCTTGCCCCCGCTAGTTGGTCTGGGTGTTCGTCAAGTGCGTTCCGATGTAGCCGATGTAGACCTTGTTGTCGATGCCCGATCTGTCGAGAACGTACAGGCGGGGGCTGGCCATCCCCACGCTGCCGAGCTTGAAGTGCGTCTTCATGGTCGCCCAGCCGCTTGGAGAGACGTCCAGAGGAACCGGGCACTTCCGCTCTTCACCGTGCTGCTTCATCGTAATCGCTGTCTCACCCCGTGAGAACTTCCCGTTGCTGACTCCGCGGTATCCGGCCGGCGTGTTATCCACGTAGGCGATCAAACCACCCGAGCAGTCGCCGTTCTCGCGCGCTCGTAGGAAGTCAGCCATGGTGAGCAGCGCATCCCATGCATTGCGGACGAGCCGCTCCAAGCGATCCAGAGCGTCAAGATCGAGCGTGGTCTTACTGTCCCCGCAGACGATGACACCCATGGGCGCGACATCGGCCGCCCTTGCCAATAGCTCGTCGAAGGACTTGGGGTATTGCGTTGTCGCGCTCTCCGGGAGCATCACCGTGGCGCCCTCGTAGTCGCGCGCTCTGCGAAGGCGCTCCCGCAACCATCGGTTCTCATCGGCCAACGTCGACTGTTCGGCCTCGGCGATAGCCAGGTCCAGCTCGAGTTCTTCAGCAAGTTCCCGGTGAAAGCTGACCTCGTCCTCCAACTGGGCCTCGCGCATCTCGTGCTGGCGCAGTACCGCGGAGATTCTCTCAACCGCCATCGGCGTGACACGCCCACGGTCGGCTGCGCCGGCGATGTCGCGCAGAGTGGTCACATCCAGCGCTTCCACACCGAGGATGGTCTTCACCGACTCGATCTGGGTGAGGTAGATCTCGGCCAGATCGGCCACCGACGTGTCCACGCCTTCGCTGACCGCGGCCTCGACCGCAGCCATCCGTTCCGCTTCGGCGGTCGATTCGAACGGCGCAGCGTCATGCGTCTGGGCTGGTCCCGCGATCGCCGAGACGAGGTAGGAGTCCTCAGTTCGACGTAGCGCGCGCTCGACTCGACTCACAGAAGCCGGAAAGGACCGATCTGCAGCCAATCCCCGCACGATGCGCCCGAGGAGAAGGCGCGTGTCACTGTCGCTCTGATCGACCAAGCGCCGGGTGCCCAGAATCTTGTGGCGTCGCGCATCAATCGCGCTTGCCGGGTCAAGTTCGGGCAGGTATGTGCGGATCGTGCCTGAACCGGCCGCGTGGGCATCGCCGACCATGCCCTGGAACCGAAGGGTCGCGTGCGGGTCCAGGACGATGACGTGTCCCATGCCGCGGACCTGCTTGGTCCAGGTCCGAATCTTCTTCACGTAGGCGTCGAAAGGCAGCCCGTCGCTCGAACCAGCCACGAAGACTGGCGTCCGGCGATCGGGATCGCAGACGATGTCGAGCAGGTCGTCGCAATGGTCGACCCCGAAGATGCGTGGTTCGGAGGTGAACATGGCCGGTCCGTCGAACGTGTCGAGGACATCCATGATGTATGTGGCGACTCGTGGCACATCGACGAACTTGCCTTGATCGTTCGTCACCTTGATCCGGATCCATCCGGCCTCGCTCGCTGGCGCGTGCAAGGCAACGTGGGTCCGCCACAGCCCCGTTGGACTCGACTCGGTCAATCGGGCGAGCATGTCCCGGCTGTGTGCCGTTGTGTGATGGATGACGGCCAGATCACCCTTCGAGTGCGCGACCGACACAGTAGCGCCGGTATCGACGTCGATGCCCTTCTCCCCGAGCCAAACGACCAACTGCTCGGCAACTCGCTCGTGGACATCGACGCCGGGCTCGAACGTCAGATATGCGTCGTACGCCCGCGACAGGCTCCGCCCACTGCCGCTCCCCTCGGCCTCTGGCGAGTCGGATCGCACGTCGTCACCCGTCACAGCCTCATCACCTTTCGACGTCCAAGTCCAGCGCACCCTGTGATGCGGTGGCCGGCACCGCCGCGCGGGCAGCTCCCGAGACATCGCCCCACGACGTACCCAGCGCGTTGAACAGCATCGCAGCATCGGTCCAACCCTTGCGCTCGCATACCGAGTACATGAGGTAGGCCAGTTCCTTCACGGCGTCCAGGTCGACCCGTGACGCGGACTCACGCATCCACACCGCAGCCTGGTCCAGACCCTCAGTCATGAGGGCGTGGCCAAGACGCACCGCGACCTCCCAAACGCTGATTGCCTTGTCCTCCGCGGGGTTCCACCCGGCCGACATCTCCCCGGGCTCCAACAAGCGGGCTTTGCCAGCCGCAGCGCGGAAGATCCCGCCGCGCTCCAGCACCGACACCGTCGTGTTCACCGCACGCGTAAGGACGTCAGCCTCCCCCGAAGGGGCCTCGTTCCAGCCGTACTGAGAGAACCACTTCACCGCAAACCGCGTCTCCGCGTCGAAGTCACCCTCCTGCTCAGCCAGCACCTCATCCAGCGCCTGGTTGATCAAAGCCAGCGCCGTCCGCACGGTCATGTCAGAGCCATCAGCTTCAAGGACGCGCGCGTGCCGAGAGAAGACGGCCATTCCGGGGCCGATGGCCGCTTGCGCGAGATCAACTGGAGCAATCGAACCCTGTTGGAGTTGGCGCAACCTCGACGGCAACTCAACCTTCAGCGCTTGAACAAAGGATCGTCGGCTAATCGTCTCTGCATCCGCTGGCCTTGCTCGCAATGCCAAGACCACTGACGATGCAAGAGCGTTTGCGTCGAACGCTCGCACTCGCCCCGGCGATTCGGTCCTCACTGGCCAAGTGCCAGTTACCTCCCACCCCCCGCGCAGCATGCCGGTGAGGAGGGTTTGCCATCCGGTGCTGGCGGTGCCTTCCTCCTCGGCATCAGATTGCTTGAAGGCGTAGAAGACGGTAATGGGTAGGTCACCCCGTGCCTCCCGACGAATTCGGGAAAAGACGCTCGCGAAGCCCGACTCAAAGAACCTCTCGGCCGAATCGCTGCCACCATGTCGAAAAGGTTCGGCCACGAGCTCTTGGGCCTTGGGCGTCAACACGGTGCCTAGCAGGTCTGGTTCGACCCCTGACAGCGAGCGTCTGAGCCACACGTAAAAGTAGTCAGAGAGGTCAGCGTAGCCCACATTGTCGTAGTAGGGCGGGTCTGTAGCCACAAGTACGCCCCGGTAGCTACGCGTCATCGCGTCCACTTGGGAAACGAACCCGGGCGTCCCGCTCACGCCACAAGCGGCCACAGCCATCGCCACCTTCTCCAAGCCCATCACGAACCCACCACCGGCTGATCCAAGTGGGTTCGCCTCTGCGTAATCCCAAACCATCGGGACGGCCTGCCGGGCAAATGTTTCGCGAAAGGCGCCTCGGTCGCTCATCCAACTTGCCAACGAGGACCAGAGGTTCGCGCCTTTGTCGACGGCGAATGCCAAGTAGATGGCCACCGCGTCCGCGTACTCAATCGACCTTGAGTCCCCCGCCTTGGCGAGATCCTGCAGAATCTGCACGCGTGCTTCGCCGACTAGGTCACTGAAGGTGGTCAATGCGACGAGTTGCCTTGCTCCGAACAGGTCTGAATGCTGCCTCATGCCGTATGCCTGGACCCGAAATCCCAGAGCAGCCGTCGGCAAGTCCGAGTCGGGGCCGTCGAGCGGACGATCTACATGAGCCGCCACTCGCTGAATTTCGTCCGCGCGAACGTAGTGACGGCGACGATCGCCCTCCGCAACGACGGCGATCAGCTCGGCCCCGATGTTGCCGTTCTTTCCCTGCTCGCGCACGTACGTGAGGGGCACCAGGAATCGCCCGCCTTGACCACTTCCAGAAATTCCAGCTCCTGTTCGCCGTGCACGAGCATTGCCATGTTCAGATTAAGGTCTTTGTCCGTGAACACCGGTTCGATCAGGTACGCGC
>CAYMNG010000004.1:0-9894 GCA_964391765.1 uncultured Bifidobacteriaceae bacterium
GGGTGAGGATCGTGTCGGCCCGGGCGATTCCCTGGTCGACTGGCGTTTCGGTCATGACTTCTCCTCCGTACGGTCGGGGCCTGCATCGACGTCCGGTGCCTCTGCGGCGCGGACGATGAACACGCTCTGGCGGGGCAGCGGTTCGAGACGCTCGGCGATGTGCCAGCCGCGCTCGCGCGCCCAGCCGTCGATCTGCTCGACGGTGATTCCGGCGCCGGCGGTCGCGGCCAGCATCGTCAGCGACAGCGTCAGCTCGTGCCGCGCCCCGGCGAGCACCGCCGGCCGCTCGGCGGCGGGGACGGCCCCCGGTCGCGGATAGTCCGCGACGACGACGACCCCGTCCGGCGCGGCGGTCTCGATCGCCCGGTGCACCAGCGCGCGCGCCCGGTCCGCCGGCTCGGCGCGCAGCACATGGCCGAGGATGACGACATCGGCGCTCGCGGGCAGCTCGACGTCGAGGTAGTCCGCCGCGACGACGGTCAGCCGATCGGACACCGCGTCGCTCATCCGCCGGGTCGCCGCGACGACGCCGGGCAGGTCGACCGCGACCGCGACCGCGCCGGCGTCGCGCTCGAGCAGCGTCGCGCTCCACGCCGCGGACCCCGCGCCGAGGTCGACCACGGTCGGTGCGCTCGGCAGCGTCCCCGCGTCGCTCAGGTGCGCCCACACGCCGGTGGCGACGGCCCGTTGCGTCGGCCCGGTCGCCTCGACCAGCGGGGCGAGGAACCGCTCCGGCTCGGCGTTGACCTGGGTCGCGCTCACCCCCGCGCGAACGGTGTCGGCCAGGTGCGTCCACGCCTCCTGCGGCCCCGGCGACAGTCGCACGAGCTCGCGCATCTGTGCCGGCGCGCCGGGGGCGAGGAAGCGTTCGGCGACCGGCGCGAGGCGATACCCCTCCCCGTCGACCGCGAGCAGCCCCACGGACACCAGCAGGTCCGCGAGCAGCGCGACGTGGTCGCCGTCGGCCGCGCCCACGCGGGACGCGACCGTGGAGGCGCCCACCCCGGGCTCGGCGTCGATCGCGTCGATCAGCCCGAGGTCGAGCGCGGCCACGAGCGCGTGGTACGCCGCCAGGCCGTTGATCACGTCCCAGATCGGCGCGGGACTGACCGGCGCGGGACCCACGGGGGCCGTCGTCACGGCACCAGTACCGTCTTGCCGGCCGCGGTGCGTGACTCCAGGTGCTCCTGCGCGGCACGCGCGTCGGCCAGCGGGAACATCCGGTCGATCGGGGTGGTGAAGTCCGAGGCCCAGTAGGCGTCGAGCATCTTCGGGAACTCGTGCCGGTTGTACGGGTCGCTGCCGAGGAGCTTGAGCCCGAAGTGGTACGCGTACACCAGGTCCACGCTCGCGCGGTTGCCGGTGGTGTTGCCGAGGAAGACCAGACGACCCTTGGGCGCCATCGAGTAGATCGACGCGTCCCAGACGGCCGGCCCGACGTGATCGAGGACCAGGTCGACACCGCGGCCGGCGGTCGCCGCGCGGGTCATCCCCACGATGTCCTCCGTCGAGGAGTTCACCACGACGTCGGCGCCCAGCCGCTTGGCGTAGTCCAACTTCTCCGGCGTGCTCCCGGTCGCGATGACGAACGCGCCGGCCGCCTTGGCGATCTGGATGGCGGCCGTGCTGACGCCGCTGGCCGCCGCGTGGATCAGCACGCTCTCGCCCATCCGCACGCCACCGGTGTCCATCAGGCCGTGCCACGCGGTCATCCACACCGTCGGGATGACCGCGGCCTCCTCGAACGACACCGACGCCGGGATGGGGTGGACGTTCGAGGCCGGGACGACGACGAACTCCGCGTATCCGCCGTCCCGGTTGCCGCCCACGACGAGCGCCGCCTCGCACTTGCCGTCGTCGGCGACGACGCAGGCCGCGCAGTGGCCGCAGCCGATCGCCGGGTTGACCAGGACCCGGTCGCCGACCGCGATCTCCGGGCCGGTCACCAGGTCCGAGTGCGGGCCGACCGCGGCCACGACGCCGGCGACGTCCATCCCGGCGACGTGCGGCAGGGCGTATCCGGGGATCAGCGCCGGACCGCGCCGCTGCAGCAGGTCGAGGTGGTTCAGCCCGCAGGCCTTCACCGCGATCAGCACCTCGCCCGGACCCGGCTCGGGCGTGGGCGCGTCCTCGATGCGCAGCACGTCCGCGCTGCCGTGTTCGTAGTAGACCGCAACCTTCATCGACGCTCGTCCTCTCGCGGCTCGTCACCTGACATGGGCCTGCCGCGCAGTCGCACGCCGCAGGCGCGCAACTCGGCTCGCCGATCCACTCGGCCGAGGTCCCATCTGTTGCCGATGAGACGGTGTTTCGCATGACGATATGGCGTGCCCGCTGGCCTGTCAATGCCCAGTCCGCGTTCCCCGCCCCGCCGCGGCCGCCGGATCCCTCAGGTCAGCGCCGGCGGGACGTGCGAGCGGTAGGGCAGGGAGTCCATGGCCCCCGGTCGCGTCACGGTCACGGCCGCGACCCGCGTCGCGAAGCGGGTCGCGTCGACGATGCCCGCGCCGGCGAGCGTCGCGTCGACCAGGCCCGCGCAGAAGCTGTCGCCGGCCGCGGTGGCGTCGACCACGTCGACCCGCTCGGCCGGGACGTGGACGACGTCGCGCGCGGTCACGACCAGCGCGCCGTCGGCGCCCAGCGTGACCACGACGTCACCGCGGACGCCGAGCGACCGCGCGGCGTCCGCCACGGCCGCGTGGTCGGCCAGCGCCGCGACGCCGACCAGGCTCGCCAACTCCCCCCGGTTCGGCACGAGCAGGTCGACGCCGGCGAGGACGTCGCGGTCGACCGGTCGCGCCGGTGCGGGATTGAGCATGACCAGGCCCGTGGCGGCCGCGACCGCCGCCGCGACGGTGTCGGCCGGGATCTCCTGTTGGAGCAGGACCGCGTCGGCCTGGCGGACGACCGACGATCGCGCCTGGTCGACGCCGACGCCGACGGTCGCGCCCGGCGCGACGACGATCGTGCTGTCGCCGTCGGGGGTGATGAACACGAACGCCTGGCCACTGGCCAGGTGCAGACGCCGCACCTCGCCGATGTCGATCCCCTCGCTCGCCAGGCGCGCGAGCAGCCAATCACCGTCACCGTCCTCGCCCACCGCGCCGACCATGTGCACCGGGCGGCCCAGTCGGCACATCGCGACGGCCTGGTTGGCTCCCTTGCCGCCGCCGAACCGGCGGGAGTCACCGCCGAGGATCGTCTGCCCGGCCTGTGGCGCGTGCTCGACCTGGACCGTGATGTCGGCGTTGATGCTCCCGACGACCGCGACGGACATCGGACCCTCCTCGTGCCGGCGGGTTGGTCAGCGCGCTCGCGCGACCGCGCGCGGCACGATACCGCCCGCCTCGAACGCCTCCGGCAGGCCCAGGTCCCGGTCGAGGACCAGCCACAGGCGGATCAGGTCCCGCTTGCGCTCGGGCTCGGGGTAGTCCACGTACTCGGTGCGCGCGTGCATCGTGGTGTAGTTGTTCAGGAACTGGATGTCCCCGGGCCGGAAGGCCATGTCGAGGACGAACTCGGGGGAGTTGTCGAGTTCGTCCAGCAGGTCCATCGCCTCGAGCTGCGCGGCCGTCATCTCGGGGACGCCTTCGCCACGCGGCGCGGACTCGATGTACTGCCGGCCGTAGTGCGCGAACAACCTGCCGTCCTTCTCGGCGAAGATCGGGCACTGGAAGAAGGACTCCGGCCCGTCACCGGAGCGACGGTCGTGCCACCAGTCGGTGTGCAGCAGGTCCGCGAGGTCGGGGCGACGACGCACGATCTCGTCGTGCACTGCGACCGCGCTCACGATCGTGCTCACCCCACCGGTCATCGCCGGTCGGATGCACAGCAGCGCGACGACGTCGGAGGAGTCCGCGTGGTAGTCCAGGCGCGCGCTGGTCTGGTAGCCGCGGACCCGCGGGTCGTCCGGGTCCACGCCGGCGTCGCGCACGTGCATGAGCAGGTCGTCCTCGGTCTTCTGGTGGATCGGGATGCCCACATGCAGGCCGATCCCCCAGTACATGAGCTCCGCCTGCCGTTCCGTGAGGCCCTCGACCGGCACCCCGCGAACGAGCACGAACCCGCGACCGTCGACCAACTCGTCCGCGATCGCGGCCAGGACCGGCCCGAGCGTGGGCAACGGGAAGTCCTCGACACCGATCTCCCGCAGGCCGATGCCGGGTCGGTCGACGCCCGCCAACGCGGCTTCCACCTCGGCGACGTGGGTGTCGGTGAGTTCGATGCGCCAGTCCGGGTCGTCGGCGACCTGCGGTCCGCGCCAGGCGGCCGGTCCGCCGATGATCTTCGCCATGTCGGCTCCTCTCGACCGGAGTCCGGTCCTGTCGACCGGGATGCCGGTCATCTCACTTATCAATACCGCATATTCAATAGTGGAATGGCGGTTGTCAAGGGCCGACGGTCCCGACCGTTCAGTACGCACCGCCGGCGGCGGTCGCCGCCTGGGCGCGAGCGGCCGCCAGTTCCGCCGCTGTCGCAGTGCGCAGGATCGCCGCGTCGGTGGCGACGGTGACCATGTCCAGCCCCCGGTCCAGGTACCACCGGGCCTGCCGGCCGCTGGTGGTGTGAATGCCGACGGCGAGGCCGTGTCCACCGGCCACGGCGCGGATCCGGTCGATCGCGGCGAGGAGCTCGTCGGCGACCGGGTCGGTGTACGGCGGCAGGCCGAGGGTCACCGACAGGTCCGACGGGCCGATGTAGATCCCGTCGACACCGGGCGTGGCGCAGATCTCCTCGATCCGATCGACCGCCTCGCGGGTCTCGACCATCGGCAGGCACAGGATCTGCGCGTCGACCTCGGCGAGCGACATCCCGGTCGTCTGCAGGCCGGCGCGCACCGGTCCGAAGCTGCGCGCCCCGGTCGGTGCGTACCGACAGGCGGCCACCGCCGCCGCGGCCTGGGCCGCGGAGTTCACCATCGGGACGATGACACCGTGCGCGCCGGCGTCCAGCGCCTTGCCGATCGCGTCCGGGGTGTTGGCCGGAACGCGCACGAGCGGCGTCACGCCCGTGCCGGCGGTCGCGATCAGCATCGGGACCATCGTCTCGACGTGCGCGAGCCCGTGCTGCAGGTCGATTCCGACGTAGTCGAATCCGGCCATGGCCAAGATCTCGGTCGCGAACGGCGAGCCGAGCGTGGCCCATCCGCCCACGGCCTGCTCGCCGCGCGCCCACCGCGCCGCCAGCCCGTTGGCGAACATCAGGTCCGGTCGATCAGTCGAGCCGCGAACTGCGCGTAGTCCGCCCGCGGGGGCGCGAACACGTCGAGGTTGATGCACGGCTCGGTCAGCGGGACGATGTAGTGCTCGACCCCCTTGGGCACCAACAGCATCGAGCCCGGGCCCATGCGCTGCGCGACGCCGTCGACGAAGTAGTCGGCCTCGCCCTCGAGGACGAGAGCCAACTGATCGAAGTCGTCGTGCGAGTGCGGTCGCGTGTCCATCCCGACCGAAAGGCTGTGCCAGCACAGCATGACCTCGTCGGTCGAGTAGACCCGGCGGCGGACCCCGGGCCGGATCACGTCCTCGGGGACCTCGTCCCAGTTGACGACGACCCCGGCGAGGGCTGCGCTGAGCATGACCGCATCCTCCCCTATGCCGTCAGCCCGCGCCACGGCACGAGTTCTTGGGACTGGCCGGCGAGGAAGACCGCCGTCGGCTCCAGTCGGCTCGCCTCGATCGTGTTACCGGCCGCGTCGGGCAGCGTCGCGACGCCACCGTCGCCGAGGACCGTCACGTGCGCCGGGCCGCCGATCGTCAGCGCGCCGAAGCCCTCGGCGTCGATGCCGAGGATCCGGGCCGGCTCGATCGTCACGCGCGGGACGACGTCCTCGATCGGGATGCCGAGCGCGATGAGCTTGGACATGCTCGTCACCAGGTCGAAGACCGGCCCACGCCAGTTCCGGGCGCTGGTGTCCGAGGTGATGATGTCGGGGATGAACCCCTGCTCGATCGCCGGCGCCGCGACCTTGAACGACATGTTGCTGCGCCCGTGCGCGGACTCGTACAGGACCCCACGTTCGCGCGCGGCGAAGATCTCGTCCTGGACGCGTCCGTCGGCGCCGATGATCGTCGGCTCCTTGCCGGTGTAGCAGTGGGCGATGATGTCGCCCGGACGCAGCATGTCGACGATCTGCGGCACGGTCAGCTCGGTCTCCCCGATGTGCACCATGACCGGGAGGCCACCCTGCTCGCCGAGGTCGACGGCCTTCTTCAGCAGCGGGGTGATCTGGTCGCCGAGCACGTCCTCCGACAGCCGGATCTTGAACCCGCGGATCACGTCGGCGTTCGCCTCCGCGCACGCCAGCGCGTCCTCGACGTTGAACGTGTTCGGGTTGAGGAGCTCGCCGTAGCGGAAGTCGATCAGCCCCAGGACCGAGACGTTCAGGAACGACAGGATCCGCATCGGGTTCGGCTCGACGATGAGCTTGCGGAAGGCCGCGAACGTCGACGAGCCGGCCGTGCCGGCGTCCGCCGCGGCGACGACACCTCGACGCAGGTGGGCCTCCACCGCCGGCGCGCCGACCTTCGACACGTACTCGAAGATGTGCGTGTGGCCCTCGACCAGGCCCGGCAGGACGTACTGCCCGGTCGCGTCGACGACCGTCGTGGCGGTCGCCCGCTCGGCCAGTCCCGCCTCGATCGCCGCGATCGTGCCGTCGGCGATCGCGACGTCGGCGATCTCGTCCCGGCCGTTGGCCGGGTCGATGACCCGCCCACCGACGATGAGGGCGTCGAAGGCCTGCGGCTGCGTCATGGTTGCTCCTCCTGCGGGGCGCTCGCCCGGTCGGGCGGGTCGTGGGTGTCGGTGTGGAACTGCGAAGTCGTGGGGTCGGTCAGCCGGTCACGCCGGCCAGGCGTGGGGAGCCGACGGTGGTTGTCAACGCGCGCATGCCCTCGACCTGGATCCGCAGGTCGTCCCCGGGCCGGAGGAACCGGCCGAGGTCCTGGCCGGTGCCCGGCGGCGTGCCGGTGAGCACGACGTCTCCGGGGGCCAGCGCGGCGTACCGGGAGATGATCGACAGCAGCTCGGCGACGGGGAAGATCAGGTCGCTCGTCCGACCGTCCTGGACGAGGTCGCCGTTCCACCACGTACGCACGCCGATGTCGTCGCGGTCGGCGACCGCCGACACCGGGAGCACCGTCGGCCCGAGGGTGCCCACCCGCGGCATCGACTTGGCCAGCAGCGGGTTCGCGTGCTTCTTCATCACGTCGCGTGCGGTCACGTCGTTCCCGCACACGAAGCCGGCGACGTTGTCCCACACGTCCTCGGGGTCGACGTCGGACAGCCAGCCGCCGACGACGACGCCGACCTCGCCCTCGTAGTCGAGCTGGTCGGTGAAGCCGTCGGCGACGACGAGCCGATCGCGTGGGGACCCGAGGGCGGTCCCCGCCTTCACGTACAGGATCGGGAACGTCGGTGTCGCCCGGCCGGTGAGAGCGGCCTTCGCGTGGTAGTTCAGGCCGACACCCCACACGGTCGGCGCGCCGAGCGGGCCGAGGACGACCTCGTCGAGGTCGTCGACGGGAAGGCGCAGGACCACCGGGGCGCGCTCGACGTCGGCCAGGGTGCCGCCGGCCCGCAGCAGCGCCGCGACGTCGGGGTGCGGCAGGTCGACGACGGCTACCTCGCCGTCGTCGATTCGGGCCAAGCCATGCCGGGTGGCGCTGATCTCCATCCCGGTCATCTTTCATTGCGTAACGATGTAATGTCAAGTGAGATACAGAAGTTCCTCGCGGACCGCCTCGTCCCGGAGCCGCGTCCCTACGTGCCCGGTACCGGCCCGATCACCGGGCCGTGCGCCAAGCCGATCGCCACGTCCTCGTACAACCGGGCGATCGCGAGCAGCTCGTCGAGATCGACCGCGTCGCCGGCGTCGACGGGCCGGGTCCGGCTGGGGCCCACGCGCGCCGTCTGGATCCCCGCCGCGCGCAGCACGACCCCGTCGGTCGAGCCGGTCCACCCGCGGATCGTCGGGCCGGGGCGGGCGAACTCCCGGGCCCACGCGGCCTGGGCCACCCGCACGACCGGCGCGTGCGCATCGGTCGCCGCACCCGCATGGATCACCCTCGCGGTGACGGCGACGTCCGCGCCGGCGAGGTCGGTCGCGCCCAGGGCCGCGACGACGCCCGCGGTCAGCGTCGACTCCAGTCGCCCGCGGTCCATCGGCCCGGGGGCCACGAGGTAGCCGAACACCTCCACCACGGCGGGGACGAGGTCCGCCTTGGTCGGCTGGCCGGCTCGGATCGCGCCCAGCCCGAAGCACGATCCGGCCTGGGCGTCCTCGCCGGCGACCCCGGCGAGGGCCTCCGCCGCCGCCTGTCCGGCGTGCTGGATCGCCTCGACGATCAGTCCCGCGTGCGCGATCAGCCCACCCGCCGGGCGGACCGACCGCCGACTCATGACCGCGCCCCACCCCGCCCGCACGCGAACGCGCACGTAGGCGGCACCCGGCTCGTCGAACAGCACGCCGGCCGGGCCGCCCTTCGCGACGATCGCCGCGTCGGGTCGTGGATCGTCCGCGAGCCACCGTTCGACACCGACGAGATCGGGCTCACCCGCCCCGCCGTCCGCCCAGGCCGGTGCCCGGTGGGTGCCGCGCGCGGCCAGCAGCAGCCGGACGCGGTGCGGGCGATCCGACTCGGCCAGGCGCGTGGCGGCGCGACCGAACGCGACCAGGGCCGCGGCGGCCGGCGCCTTCGCCACGCCCAGGCCGAAGCCGGTGACCGTCCGCGCGTCGACGCTCGCACCCAACGGCACGGCGGCCGTTCCGGTCACCGCGGCGTCGAAGGGGTCCGCGCCGGTCAGCGAGGTGTCCAGGTGCGAGTACAGCAGCAGCCCGCCGGGACCGGACCCGGCCGTGGCGGCGACCTGCGCGCACTCCGACGCGCGGTCGTCGACGTCCTGCACCCGCCAGTCGGCCGCGGGCCACCGCTCGGCCGCCCAGCCGACGACGGCCTCGGCCAGCCGACGCTCCCGCCCCCGGGGGGAGCCGATCGACGCGAGCAGGTCGATCGCCTCGAGGATCTCGGCCTCGAGCACCCGGCCGGTCAGAAGCGCTCCCAGTCGTCGGCCGCCGGCCGCCACACGTCGATGTTGCGCGGGTCGGCGCTCATGTGCCGCGCGTGGTGCGTCTCGTGCTCCTCCGGGGTGAACACGCGGTGGCGGTCCATCAGCTCGATCCGCGGACCGTGCTGCGGCTCGTACATGTAGAACGCGATCGAGGTCGACGCGGAGTGGTTGACGATGTCGGACGGGATGAAGATCTTCTTGTAGATCGCCTTCGTCCGCCCGCGCATGACGTGGTCCAGGCTCTTCATCTGGAACGCGATGTGCGCGACGTAGTACTTGCTGTCCCGCCGCAGCGCCAGCGAGTGGTGGTACCGGTCCTCGCACCGGATGAACGACGAGGCACCGAACCCGTCGGAGATGATGTAGTCCGACGGCAGGAAGCCGAGCACCTCGAGGTAGAACCGCTGGGACTCCTCGTAGCACGCCGTCGACAAGAACGGGTGGACGATGTCAATCGGCCGCCACTCGACCAGCGGCGGCTCGGCGTACACGTGGAACTCGTGCACGAACTCCAGGGTCTGCCCGTTCGGGTCCTCGACCGAGAATCCGTCCAGGCACACGGCCTTCGTCCGCGGGTGCAGCTCGCCGATCTCGCGGCCGTCGGCGATCAGCCGCTCGCGCAGGTCGGCGAGCACGTCGGCCGACTCGACCGTGAAACCCAACGTGCGCACGTCGTGCTCGGTCAGCGACGGATCGGAGACCAACTCGATGTCGTGGTGGTTGAGGTTGGCCCGCAGCTGGGCGTACTCGTCGGTGTGGCCCTCGAGCTGCAGGCCCACGTGGTAGGTGTAGAACTCGATCGACGCGGCCAGGTCGGGCACC
>CAYMNG010000004.1:9904-54308 GCA_964391765.1 uncultured Bifidobacteriaceae bacterium
CGAAGCCGTACGGTCCGCGCGGACGACGGTTGGACAACTCGGTCTCCATTCCGGCCGGCAGGCCGTCAACTTCCAGGGCGGAGATCGCCTGGGTTTCGATCACCGGACGCCAGCGCTCGCGCACGAACCGCTCGTGCCGCTCACTGCCGAGGTACTCCATCAGCGCGACCTCGTCGACGAACTCGATCATGAACGCGTGCGTCATCCGCTGCTCGCGCGAGCTGATGTTCTCGCCGAGGGTGAAGTTGTGCATCTGCGGGAAGTGCGACGGGAAGGCCGCGATCTCCGCGAGGATCGCGGCCTTCGTCGCCTCGTCGACGTCGTCCGTGAAGCGGAACGACACCACGTGCTTGATCACGCGCGCTCCTACAGGATGAAGCTCAGGCGCGCACCCGGCGCCATCGCCTCGTTGACGAGGACCGCGCGCCGGCGCCGGATGAGGAAGCCGGTCTCGGTCACCTCGAGCAGGTGCTCGTACCGGCCCACGTACGACTGCGTCGTGTCGTCGCGGAACCGGTGGACGATGAAGTTGGCCCGGACCTCCACGAGGTCGCCGACCCGCTCACCGACGATGACGTTGCTGATCATCCGCTGGGTGCGCGAGTGCGGGTTCTCCGCGTGCGCCTTGCGGCTCTTGAGCCGCTTGATCCGCGCCTTGAGCAGTCCGTAGTCGTCGGACTTGAAGTAGCCGCCCTCCAGGACGGTCCACCCCTGCCAGTCGTTCGTCGGCACCTCGTAGACGCTGTCCTCGGCCATCAGCGCGAACCAGTCGTCCAGCCGCCAGGTGTCCAGCAGGTCCGCCTCGTGGAAGAGGAAGTCCTCGACCTGCGCGCGGGTCACGATCCGCCCGACGCCCGTCGTCGTCGCCACCACCTCGGTCATCAGTTCGCTCCTGCCGTGTTCGGGGTCGAATGGGGGCGGTCCTCGGCGTCGACCGGGCCGACGACGTGGCTCCAGGCCCGCCAGAACGACCGCATCGCGCCCTCGTCGATCGACCGGCCCTGCTCACCGCGGACCTCGGAGATCATGCCGCGGGACATGTCGCTCCAGTCGTTGATTCCACGGTCGTCGCCCTTGGTCGCCTCGATACCGCGCTGCACGGCCTCGTAGGCCTCCATGTCGTCCGGTGTCGCCAGGCCGCCGGGGCCGATGAAGCTGGCCATGGTCCGCAGCCGGATCTGCCGGGTCTCGTCGGGCTCGCCGTTGGGCACGTACTGCCACGCCCGGACCTCCGTCACGCCGGCCGAGACCGGCTCCAACTGACGGATCGACAGTGCCTCGAGATCGAACAGCAGCAGGTTCGGGAAGACGAACAGGATCCGGCTGGCATCCGCGACCTGGCTGGCCCGCTCGGCGCCCAGGCGCTCCCACATCTCCGCGCGCACCTGCTCGGTGCGGGCCTTCTCGGACTCGCCGAACCGCGGCTCCCAGATCATCCCCAGCCGGCCGCCGTGGCCGGTGAGTCGCAGCATCCCGTGCCCCTGACCGAGGTCGTACGCGTACTGGTCGTCGTCGGTGACGGCGTAGCCGGACTCGCGCAGGTAGCCGACGAAGGTGTTGTGGGTCGGCGCGAAGTGGTAGCCGTCCATGGCGTTCTCCACGCCGAGCTTCCAGTTCCCCTTCACCCCGTAGCGCTGAACGCCCGGCAGCGCGGTCATCCCCAGCGGGGTCTGCAACGTCGCCATCGTGATGACGTCGGCGGCGTTGCCCAGGTGCTCGAGCAGCGTCGGGCCCTCGGCCGCGAACGACACGAAGACGAAGCCCTCGTGCACGTCCATGCGCGGGACCGTCCGCAGCTTGACCGCTTCGCGGAAGTCCGGGGAGAAGTCGTACGCCTCGGCGTCCGGGATCGCCGCGATCTCGCCGTCGGTGCGGTACGTCCACGCGTGGTAGAAGCACTGGATGTGCTTGTTGTTGCCCTCCGACTCCCGGCACAAGATCGTGCCGCGGTGCGGGCAGGAGTTCAAGAAGACCCGGACCGTGCCGTCACCGTCGCGCACGAAGATCAGCGGCCGGCCGCCGAGGGTGCGCACCTTGAAGTCGTTCGGCTCGGGGATCTCGGTCTCGTGCCCCAGGTACAGCCACGAGGAGCCCCAGATGCGCTCACGCTCCGCGGCGAAGACGTCCTCCGAGCGATACGCCGAGCGGTGTACCCGGAACGTCAGCCGGTCCCAGTCCTCCACCACGAGGTCGTTGCCGAGCGCCTCTCGCGCTCGCGGCATCGCTGCCTGTGTCATGCGGCCCACTCCTTCGTCGAGATCCCGATCACTTCTGCCGGTTCGGCCGGGCACATCGTCGCCCGCCCGCGTTTCTTGCAATCAAAGACGCCATCTCTTATTGCAACATGGTTCAGCAACTCCCGCCCGGTGTCAACCAGTTGCGCACCCGAACGCGGATCCGTGGCTGTTCCAGTGGATTTCGGCGACTCCGGTCGCGCCAACGACTGCCTCGGGCACGTCGACCCTGCTAGCCTCACCGCGAACGGGGACCCTGCGCGGTGCCGTCCCACCGCCCGCGCGATCCCACCCATCGAGCCACCATCGACCGTCCGACCCGAACTGCGAGGACCAGCCATGGCCAAGGCCACCGAACCGGACGACGACGCGACGACCGAACGCGGGACCCCCGCGATCCAGGCCGTCGAGCGCGCCGCCACGATCTTGAACTCCTTCACCGTCGGCCGACCGCGGCTGACCTTGAACGAGCTCACCGCACGGCTGGGCACTAGCAAGCCGACGGCGCACCGGTACACCAAGGCCCTGCGCAACGTGAACCTGCTGCGGTACGACAAGCGCGAGGCGATGTACTCCCTCGGCCCGCAGGTGCTGGCGCTGTCCGCCGCGGCGCGCGCCGGACTCCCGATCATCAACATCGCCGGTCCGATCATGGAGGACCTCGTCCGCGACGCGAACGAGACGGTCGTGCTCAGCGTGTGGGACGGCGACACCGCGGTCGTCGTCCGGGTCGACGACAACACCGACCGCACGATCCGCATCAGCGTCCGACCGGGCGCCCGCCTGGCACCGACGACGTCCGCGCAGGGGCGGGTGTTCTGCGCGTTCTTGCCACCGGAGGACGTCGACGGCCTCGCGGCGATCTTGCGCCGGTCGCCCGATTTGCGCGTCGAGCTCGACTCGATCCGCAAGAACGGCATCTACCTCAACTCCCCGGTCGACAACGGCGTCCGCACCCTGGCGGCACCGGTGTTCCAGGACTCGCGCATCGTCGCGACGATGGCCATGGTCGGCACGACCGCCTCCCTCTCCGACAAGCCCAACTCGCCGGCGGCGAAGGCGCTGCTACGGGCAGCGCGCGCGCTCACGGCGACACTGGGGGCGACCTCGAACTGATCCGTGCGGGTCGGCGTCGCCGACCGTGTCGACGTGGCCGACCAGGTCGGCGTGACCGACCAGGTCGGCGTGACCGACCAAGTCGGTCACGCCGACCCCGTCACAGATCGAGGGTCAAGGAGCCCGACCGGCAGCGACCGACGCAGATCATCATGCTCGCGCTCTCGGCCCGCTCGTCCTCGGACAAGATCGTGTCCCGGTGGTACGGCGTACCGTCGAGCACGCGGGTCTCGCACGAGCCGCAGTAGCCCTCTTCGCAGTCGTACGGCACGGACACGGCGTCGCGGACGACCGACAGCAGCGTGCGGTCCGCCGGAACCGTCAGCGTCCGGCCCGTGCGCGCGAGGACGACCTCGAACGCCTCGGCGTCGTCCGGCAGCGGATCGACCCGCTCGCCACCGGGCGGGGTGAACCGCTCGGAGTGCACGGCCAACGGCTCGGCCAGGCCGGCGGCCGCCGACTCCAGCGCGTTGAGCAGCCCCTCCGGCCCGCAGCAGTACACCGCGGTCCCGGCCGGCAGGTCCGCGAGGATCGCCGGGAGGTCCGGGTGGCCGGCCTCGTCCTGGGGGACGAAGGTGATCCACTCCGGTTCGAGGTCGAGCAGCTCGCCGACGAAGGCCATGCTCTGCCGCGAACGTCCGCCGTACGTCAGGGTCCAGGGGATCCCCTGCGCGTGCACCTCTCGGACCATCGCCAGGATCGGCGTGATCCCGATGCCACCGGCCACGAAGTGGTAGCGCGGCGCGTCGATCATGCGGAAGTGGTTGCGCGGGCCACGGATCGCGACCTGCGTCCCGACGCCGATCTCGTCGTGGACCTCGATCGAGCCCCCACGCCCGGCCGGCTCGCGCAGGACGGCGACCCGGTAGGTCGACCGGTCCGTCGGATCACCGCACAGCGAGTACTGCCGGACCTTCCCCGACGGCAGGATCAGGTCCAGGTGCGCGCCCGGCTGCCAGGCCGGCAGCTCGGCGCCGTCGACGTCGGCCAGGGTGAGCGAGACGACCCCGTCGGACTCCCTGCGCACGTCCTCGACGCGCATCGGGCGCACGGCGAACGGATCGACCGCCGCGCGCTCCGGCGGGGCACCGAGCTTCTTGCCGGGCGTGAACCGCGCAGGGATCGAGTCCCAGCCGGCCTGGTTGCCGACGGACTCGTTCTTCTCCAGGCCCGCGACGTCGACCTCGTAGTCCGGGATCCGGTTGAAGACCTCGGTGATCATCGCGCGGAACATCGCCCGGGCCAGGTGGGCGCCGGCGCACCGGTGCGAGCCGATGCCGAAGGCCAGGTGCGTGCGCGGATGACGGTCCAGCAGAACGCGATCAGGGTCCGGGAACATCTCCGGGTCGTGGTTCGCCGCGGCCCACGGGATGAGGACGCGCTCGCCGTGGGCGACCGGGCACCCGCCGATCTCGGTGTCGGCCATGACCGTGCGGGCCATCGACTGCGACGGCGCGAACTTGCGCAAGAACTCCTCGGTCGCGATCTCCAGCAGCTCCGGCTCCCGCAGCAAGCGCGCGCGGTCGTCCGGATGCGCACTCAGGTAGACCAGCGTCGACCCGGTGAGCGACGTCGTCGTGTCGACCCCGCCGGCGATCAGCAGGAACATCACCGAACGCAGCTCGTCGTCGTTGTAGGGCTCACCGTCGGGCTTGCGCTGGGCGACGAGGTAGGAGATCACGTCGTCGCGGGGCTCGGCCCGACGATCGTTCAGCAGCTTGCGGATCCGGGCGTCCAGCCACCCGAGCGCGTTGCCGCCGCGGTAGCCGCGCTCGGAGTTCGGCGCGGCCGAGAAGATGTCGTGCACCGGGCCGGCGATCGCCTCCCAGTCCTCCGCCGGGAAGCCCAGCCACTCGCCGATCACCTTGGTGGGCACCGGGTTCGTGTACTGCTTCGCGAAGTCGACCGTGCCGTCCTCGATGAAGGAGTCCATCACCTCGCGCACGTTGCGCTCGATGATCGGGACGAGGGCGCGCACCGCCTCCTTGCTCAGCAGCGGGTTCACCAGCGTGCGGTACAGCTTCGACTGCGGGGGGTCGAGCTCGATCGGGTACTGGATGATGCCCGGGCCGCGCGGGATGACGATGGCCGTTCCGCGCTCGGGGTGCGCACCGCGGTCGGACGAGAACGTCTCGTCGTCGCGGGCGATCCGCGCGATGTCGGCGTAGCGCGTCGTGATCCAGAACCCGTCGTAGTTGTCGGTCCAGGCGACCGGGCAGGTCTCGCGGATCTCGCGGTACCGCGACTCCGGGTCCGTGCGGAACTGGGGGGTGTGATGATCGAAGTCGATCGTGGGACGAGAGGTTGTCATTGCCAACTCCGTGGCGTCATACCTGTGCGCGGTGTTGTCCGGCCGCGCCACCGGATTCGGGGAATAGTAGGTCGTGCGATCGCGCGCGTCAATGCGAAACGGCATATCGCATCGAGATTCTTCGCCCCGCTCCCGTTTGTCCCGCTTCCTGGGAGGCAGTGCACGAACAGGTGGACAAATCGGACGGTTCGTGCCGCACGTCCCAGGAAGCGGGACAAACGGTTCGTGCCGCACGTCCCAGGAAGCGGGACGAACGGCAGGGGTGGGTGCGGCGGGTCAGAAGGTGAGGACGGCCTTCACCACGGTGCCGCTGCGGGCCGCCGACAGCGCCGACCCGATGTCGGCGAAGTCGAAGTACGTGACCAGGGTGTCCATCGGGAAGGCACCGGCGCGGTACATGTCGATCAATCGGGGGACGAAGGTCGCCGGGACGGCCGAACCGGAGATCACGCCGGTCACCGTGCGCCCGTTCAGCAGTGTGCGCCAGTCGATCTCGACCTGCGGGCTCGCCCCGACCCCGCACACCGCGAGCGTCCCGCGCGTGTGCAGGGCACCGGCCGCGGCGGCGACGACGTCCGCGCGTCCGGTCGCGTCGACGGCGCTGTCCAGCCCGCGCGGGGCGATGTCGGCGAGCGCCGCCGACACGTCCACGTTCGCCGAGTTCACCGTCGCCGCCGCACCGAGCGCGCGAGCGGTCTCCAGGCGCGCCTCGTTGACGTCGACCGCCACGACCCGGGCGCCCGCGGCCCGGGCGGCCATCACCGCCGCCAGCCCGACCGGGCCGGTGCCGAACACGCCGACCGTGTCGCCGGCGGCCGGCCGCAGGACGTTGAGCACCGCACCCGCGCCGGTCATCAGGCCGCAGCTCAGCGGCCCGATCGGGGCCAGGTCGAGGTCGTCGGGCAGGCGGACGAGGCTGCGGCCGTCGACCACGCTGTGCGTGGCGAACGACGACTGACCCAAGAACGCCGCGTACGCCGGGGTCGGGCCCACGTGGATCGTCGGGGACCCGTCGGCCCGCCGGCCGCCGAAGTTCAGCTCGTCGAACCGGCGGCAGTACGACGGCGCGCCCGCGGCGCAGTGATCGCAGGCGCCACAGGAGGCGAAGTGCAGCAGGACCTTGTCGCCGACGCCGACGCGGGTGACCTGGGCGCCGACCCGTTCGACGACTCCCGCGCCCTCGTGCCCGAGGACCGCGGGGGCGGGCACCTCCGTGGCGAAGTGCAGGTCCGTCCCGCAGATCCCGACGCTCGTCAGGCGGACGAGCACCTCGTGCGGCCGGGGGTCGTCGAGCTCCACCTCGGTGAGGACGGGGTCGGTTCCCGAACCGTCGAGCACTGCGGCCGTCACGCGCATGACATCTCCCTGTCTCTCACTTGGCAAGATGGCATCTTGACTTATGAGATGAATGTCGTCAACACTCAGGTATGACCATCACGATCCCCGAGAACACGCTGCTGCTGGACGGTACCTGGCGCCCGGCCGCCAGCGGAGAGTCCCTGCCCATCCTCGACCCGGCCGCCCAGTCCCCGTTCCACGTGGCGGCGCGGGCCGGCGCCGCCGACGTCGACGCCGCGGTGGCCGCCGGCCAGCGCGCGTTCGCCGACTGGTCGCGTCGCTCGCCGTCCGAGCGCGGCGCGGTCCTGGGCCGCTGGGCCCAACTGATCTACGCGAACGTCGAGGACCTCGCGCGACTGGAGGCCCAGGACGTCGGCAAGCCGCTCAACGACGCCCGCCGCAACATCTACATCGCCGCGAGCATCCTGGAGTACTTCGCCGGCGCGGCCGACAAGTTGATCGGCGCCACGTTGCCGACCCGCTCGAACGACCACTTCGGCTTCACGCTGCGCCAGCCGCTGGGCGTGTGCGGTCTCATCATCGCCTGGAACGTGCCGGCCGTGCTGATGATGGCCGACGCCGCGCCGGCGCTCGCCGCCGGCAACGCCGTCATCCTCAAGCCGTCCGAGCATGCGCCGATGAGCCCGCTGGGCCTGGCCGCACTCGCCGCCGAGGCCGGCCTGCCCGATGGTGTGCTGAACGTCCTGCCCGGCTTCGGCAACGAGGTCGGCGTCCCGCTCACCTCACATCCGGGCATCAGCCACATCAGCTTCGTCGGCTCGACGCTGACCGGCCGGGCGATCATGCGATCGGCGGCCGAGCACCTGACCCCGGTGAAGCTCGAACTGGGCGGCAAGTCGCCGAACGTCGTGTTCGCCGATGCCGACCTGGACCTGGCGGTCGACACGATCGTGGAGTCGATCACCGAGAACGCGGGCCAGAACTGCTACGCCGGCTCCCGGCTGCTGATCCAGGAGAGCGTGTACGACGACGTCGTCGAGCGCGTGGCCGTCCGCATGCGCGAGCAGCGCATGGGCTCCTGGGACCAGGACCTCGACCTCGGTCCGCTGATCAACCAGGCCCAGTACGAGCGGGTCACCGGCTACCTCGACATCGCCGCCGAGGAGGGAGCCCGGCTCGTCGCCGGCGGCCGCGCCGCCTCGGCGGACGGGCTGTACGTCGCACCGACGCTGTTCGATCGCGTCACCCCCGACATGCGGATCGCCCGCGAGGAGGTGTTCGGTCCGGTCGTCGCCGCGGAGTCCTTCCGCGACACCGCCGACGCCGTCGCCCGCGTGAACGCCGCGCCGTACGGCCTGCTCGTGGCGATCTGGACGAACGACCTGACCCGGGCGCTGAAGGCGTCCCGCGACGTGGTCTCCGGCCAGGTGACGGTCAACGAGTTCGCCAACGCCTACGTCATCGGGTTCCCGTTCAACCTGGCCAAGGAGTCCGGGTTCAGCAAGGGCGGCGGCTACGAGTCGCTGAAGGAGTTCACCCGCGAGAAGGCGGTCAGCATCGCCATGCGCGCCGACGACTGACCCGACCGCACGAGAACGCGACCGGCACCGATCCACTCGGTGCCGGTCGCGTTCTGCTGGTGGCTCAGTTACCCCACTCCATGCGCGGGATGACCGCGTCGGTCACGTGGAACTTGGCGTCGGCGACCTCCTGCATCCCGGTCTCGCGGGTCGACGTGCGGTCCTTGACCACCGAGTTCTTCCCGAACCCCGGTGCGATCGGCCGGCCGACGTCGCGCTTGAGCCACAGTCGCAGCAGGTGCCGGCGCCGCTGGATCTCCGGGTAGTCGACGAACTCGGTGCGCGAGTGCAGCGCGGCGTAGTTCAGCAGCCACTGCATGTCCCCGGGCTGGAAGTTCATGTCCAGCGCGACACCGGGCTCGTAGGTGATCTCGTCGACGAGGTTGATGACCTCGACCTGGTCGGGGGTCAGCGGCGGGACGCCCGGGAAGGCCTGCGCGGAGAAGATCATCGAGCTGCCGGCGTAGAAGCTGAACACGCCGTCGACGTAGCTGACCATCGGCGACGTGTACGTGTCCGCCGGCGCGTCGGGATCCTGCTTGCGCCAGTCCCAGTGGAACTCGTCGAACAGCCGCGGCGCGAGATCGGGCCGCCGGCGCAGCACCTCGTTGAACAACGTCGCACCGCTCACCAGGCTGCTGGCCCCACCCTCCTGCGCCGGCCGCAGGCACATCAAGGACACGACGTCGGAACTGTCGGAGTGGAAGACGAGCTTGTCGCGGATCCGCGACGGCAGCGCCGTCGGGTCGTCCATCGTCTTCGCCGACGTCGCGATGATGTGGTCGATCAGGTCACCGAGTTCGTTCTGGCGCATCGGGACGCCCAGGTGCAGGCCGATGACGAAGAAGATCGCGCCGGACAACGCGTCGGAGTACTCGTGCGTGTGCAGTCCGCGCACCAGCACGAACCCCCGGCCGGTGTCCATGTCCGCCGCCCACTCGGCGACCGCGGGCACGCACACGCTCAGCGGGTAGTCCGCTGCCGTCACGGTGCGCAGGTCCGGGTTGTCGTTCAGGAAGCGGCGACCGACCTCCTCCAGTTCCGCGCGCTCGGCGTCGGTGAGCAGGTACACCCACTCGCTCGACGTCGCGAGCTCGTCCCCCCGCCAGGCCAGCGGCCCGTCGATGGGTGCCAAGGTCGTCGTGCTGGTCATGCGTGCCTCCGGGTGGGGTCGGAAAGATGGTGCCGTGCCGCGGCGATCGGGCGGCTCAGGCGTTCGGCCAGCGCTGCTGCAGCTTCTCGAACACCGCCTGGTTGTGCGAGAACTCCACGATGTTGCCGTCGGGGTCCTTGAGCGCGCAGACGTAGCCGACGTGCTTGCCGCGGTCGCGCGGCTCCCAGTGGAGCACGCCGAGTTCGCGCGCCCGCTCGGCGATCGCGTCGATCTGCGCGCGGTCGGGCACCTCGATGCCGATGTGCCCGAACTCGTCGAGCAGGCCGACCTGCTTGCCCGCGTCCTTGTTGAACGCGACGAACACGATGATGAACGGCGTCGCGGTCTGGCCGGGGTTGGACAGCCAGACGCTGCGGCCGTCCTTGTCGGAGAACTCCTCGACGACCTCCAACGGCGTGTGGGTCGTGTAGAAGTCGATGGTCTTGTCCAGGTCGCTGCTGAGCAGCGCGATGTGGGTCAAGCGTGCGGCGGTCAATGCACCGTCGGTCATGTGCTTCCTCGTCTTCCCTCGTTCGGCAGGTCCGATGCTAGCCGGGTGTGTCGTATTGCACAATGAGATGCCACATCACGAAGTAAGATGAGATCTCTCATTGTGAGGTCGCTCCCCGACCCGGAGCACTCCACGCGACACCACGGACACCCGGAGGCCCCCGATGGACTACCGCCCGCTCGGTCGGACCGGCATTCAGGTCAGCCCACTGTGCCTGGGCACGATGATGTTCGGGGCCTGGGGGAATCCGGACGAGGCGGAGTGCGAGCGGATCATCCACCGCGCGCTGGACTCGGGCATCAACTTCGTCGACACCGCCGACGTCTACGCCGCCGGACAGTCCGAGGAGATCCTCGGCCGCGCGCTGGCCGGGCGGCGCGACGACGTCGTGGTCGCGACGAAGTTCTACAACCCGATGGGCGAGGATCCGAACCGCCGCGGCGCCTCCCGCCGCTGGATCACCCGGGCGGTCGAGGACAGCCTGCGCCGGTTGCGGACCGACCACATCGACCTGTACCAGGTGCACCACCCCGACGCGCTGACCGACATCGACGAGACGCTCGGCGCCCTCACCGACCTCGTGCGGGCCGGCAAGGTCCGGGCGATCGGCACGTCGGTGTTCCCCGCCGAGCAGATCGTCGAGGCCCAGTGGGTCGCCGAACGCCGGGGCCGCGAGCGGTTCACGACCGAGCAGTTGTCGTACTCGATCTTCGCCCGGCACGGCGAGGCGGCCGTGTTGCCGACGGCCGAACGGTACGAACTGGGGATCCTCGTGTGGAGTCCGTTGAACGGTGGCTGGTTGACCGGCAAGTACCGCCGGGACGCACCCGCGCCCGCGGATTCACGTGCGGCGACGAACGCCGACCACTTCGACTACCGCAGCGAGGAGGCCCGCCAGCGCAAGCTCGACCTGGTCGAGGGCCTCGACGCGATCGCCGGTCAGGCCGGACTCTCGCTCATCGAGCTCGCCCTCGGCTTCGTGCAGTCCCACCGCGCGGTCACGTCCGCGATCGTCGGTCCGCGGACGATGGCCCAACTCGACAGCCAGCTCGGTGCGGCCGGCCTCACCTTGTCGGCCGACGTCCTGGACGCCATCGACGCGCTGGTCCCCCCGGGCAGCGATATCAACCCCCGGGACGTCGGCTACGTGCCGCCGGCCGTGGCGGACGCGCGCCTGCGCCGGCGCTGAGTCGATCGCGGCGACCGGCCGACGGGATCAGGCCGAGGCGGTCAGGCCGCGGTGGCCGGCCGACGGAATCAGGCCGACGGAATCAGCGGCCAGCTCGACGGGACGCTGATCCCGGCCCGGTCCAGCAGGTCGGCGCGGGCCGCCGCGGCCTCGGACCGCAGCGCGTCCTCGTCGACGCTGACGCACACGCCGTCGCGGACGACGATCCGGCCGGCGACGACGACGTCGCGCACGGATCGGCCGTCGGTCGACCACAGCAACTGGTGCGCGATGTCGCCGCGTGGCACCCAGCCGGGATCGGTCGTGCGGTGGACCACGATGTCCGCGGCCTTGCCGACCTCGAGCGAACCGACGACGTCACCGAGGCCGATCGCCTCCGCCCCGCGGATCGTCGCGAGCTCGAACCCCACCGCGGCCGGCATCCGGGTCGGGTCGCCGGCCTGGTCCTTGCCCAGTCCGCAGGCCAGCGCCGCCGAGGCGAGGATGTCGATCGCGTCACCGGCGTTGCTGGAGTCGCAGCCGAGGGCGACGCGACCGCCGCGCTCGACGATCTCGGCGTGCCGACCGGCCTGCGTGACACCTTGGCCCAGCCGCAGGTACGCCCAGGGGCAGTACGCCACCGCCGTGTCGCTGGCCAGCAGCAGGTCGACCTCGGCGTCGTCGAGGTGGACGGCGTGGCCGAGCAGCAGGTGCGGTCCGAGGACACCGAGGCGGTCCAGGTGCACCAGCGGCCGAACTCCGGTGCGGGCCAGGTAGTCCCGCGGGTCGGTGGCCGACGGGGAGATGTGCATCGTCATCCGCGCGTCGTGTCGCCGCGTGAGGTCCGCCGCGCGCGAGAGCAGGTCGTCGGTGGCCAGCGAGTGCCCCACGAGCGTGACCCACGCGGTCACCAGACCCCCGGCCGGGTACCGCTCGAGCAGCGCCTCGGCCTCGGCGAGCACCTCGTCCGCCGACGCGGCCAACGGCAGGCCCGGCGTGTCCGAACTCCACCGGCCGACCGTCCCGCGCAGGCCCGCCTGCGTCATCGCCTCGGCGATGCGGTCGGGGTAGGCGACCGTCCCGGCCTCGACCACCGTGGTGACCCCGTTGCGCAGGCTCTCGACGCAGGTCAGCAGCGAGGCCAGCCGGTCGTCCGCCGGACTGTGTGCCGCGTGCAGCGGCACCGCCCACTTGTAGATCGAGTCGCCCGGCGGCAGGTTGTCCGGGATGGAACTGCGCACGAGCGTGTCGCCGGTGTGGTGCTGGTGCGCGTCGACCATGCCGGGCGTGACGACGCACCCGGTGGCGTCGATCTGCACCGCGTCCGGATGGTCCGCGCGCAGCCGCGCCGTCGAACCGACCGCGATGATCCGATCGTCGGCGACCGCGACCGCGCCGCCGACGAGCACCTCGCGGGCGGGGTTCATCGTGACGACGTCGCCGCCGGTCACGAGCAGCGTCGCCGACCGCCCCGCCGCGTCCGGGCCGGCGGTCACGTCGGGTCCGCCTCGACCTGCCGCTGGTACTCCAGTCCGTCCCAGTAGTCGACGCGGTGCGCGATCAGGCCGTCGCGGACGGTGAACCGGAACACCCCGCGAATGACGATCGGCCGTCGGACGCCGTCGGATCCGGCCGCGCGGAAGGTCATCCGGTAGGCCACGGACGCGCGATCGCCGGCCGCGATCAGGTCCTCGATCTCGTAGTGCAGGTCCGTGAAGCGATCCAGGAACCCGGTGAGCCGTTCGCGGTAGGCCGAGCGACCGTGGAGGCTGGTGCCGAGCTGGGACGTGTGCTCGTTGTGGAAGTCGGGGGTCACCCGGGCGGCGATCGCGTCGGCGTCGTGGGCGTTCAGCGCGTCCAGGTAGGCCTCGACCGCCGACGCGGTCCCGGTCGTGGTCATCGGCCCTCTTCGTGGGTCAGGACGAGCTTGCCGCGCAGCGACCCGGCGGCCATCAACTCGTGCGCGGTGGCGACGTCGGCGATCGGCAGCACCCGGTCGACGATCGACGGCAGGTCCGCGGCCCAGCAGAAGTCGAGCATCTGCGCGAACTCCTCGAAGGTGTACCCGCCGGCGCCGAGCAGCGCGATGCCGTTGCGGTAGACCTCCGGCAGCAGCAGCGGGACGACGGCGCCGGTCGTCGTCCCGCAGAACACCAGGCGGCCCAGCGGGCGCAAGGATCGGATCGACTCCGCGAACAGCGCCGGGCCGAGGTGGTCGAACACCATGTCGACGCCCTGGCCGTCGGTCAGGTCCGCGACGGCGGACACCAGGTCCGTGGTGACGGTGTTGACGAACTCGTCCGCGCCGTGCGCCACCGCGTGCGCCCGCTCGTCCTCGACGATCGACGTCACGATGACGCGCGCGCCCGCGCGCTTGGCCAGGTGGACGGCCGCCGTCGTCACGCCGCTGCCGGCGGCGTGGATGAGCACCGTCTCACCGATCCCCAGCCGGCCGGTCGTGAACAGGCCGTGCCAGGCGAGGGAGTAGATCGTCGGGACCGCCGCGGCCGACACGAGGTCGACGTGGTCGGGGACCGACAGCGCGTGCGTCGACGGGACCGCGCACAGCGAGCCGTAGCCGCCGGGCCGGCTCGCGCCGATCACCTCACGGGCGGTGCAGAACTCCCCCGCACCGCGCAGGCAGGCCGGGCACTGCCCGCACGAGATCGCCGGGTTGACCACGACCCGGTCGCCGACGCGGGACGCCGGCACGCCGTCGCCGACCGCCACGACGACCCCGGACACGTCCATGCCGGCGATGTGCGGCAGAGTGAACCCCGGCATCATCCCCGGGCCCTCCCGCTGCAGCAGGTCCATCCGGTTCAGGCCGACGCCGACGACCTCGACGAGGACCTCTCCGTGACCGGGGACCGGGTCGTCGATCTCGACGTACTCCAGGACCTCCGGTCCACCGTGCGTGCGGTACAGCGCCGCTCTCATCGGACACGATCCCCTCTGTGAATGGGCGAACGACGGTGACTGGGCGTTGGTCCGGCCCGCGGACCGCGGCCGCGCGGGCCTAGGCCAGGCCGCGGACGAACGGCCGGCCGTACGACGCCGGTGCTCGACTGCGCCGGGCGAAGACGACCATCGCGACCAGCGCGAGGATGTACGGCGAGGCGATGAGCAACTGGGCGTTGAGCGTCACGCCGAGGGCGGGCAGGGCCAGCCGCATCGCGTCGGCCGCGCCGAACAGCAGGCAGCCGGCGATCGTGCCCTTGATCGTCCACCCGCCGAAGATCACGGCGGCGATGACGACGTAGCCGCGCGCGGCGGTCATGTTCTGGTTGAACAGCCCGACCTCCGCGACCGACAGGTAGGCGCCACCCAGGCCGGAGAACGCCCCGGCCAGGAGCACGCCCTGGCGCTGCCGCTTGAGGACGTCGATGCCCGTCGCGTCGACCGCCGAGGGGTTCTCGCCGATCGCGCGCATGTCCAGCCCCCATCGGGTCCGGAACATGACGAACCAGACGATCGGGACGAGGACCCACAGCAGGTAGGCGGGCCAGCGCTGGTTGAACAGCGCCTGCCCGACCAGCGGCAGGTCGGCCAGGCCGGGGATCGCGAACTTGTCGATCTGCGCGGTGCCCAGGTCCAGGGTGTCCAGCAGGAAGCTCGTCAGCCCCAGGACCATGAGGTTGAGGGTCAGGCCGATGACGTACGTGTTCACGCTCAGGCGGTAGCTGAAGTTCGCGTGGATGAAGCCGATGATGACGCCGGCGAGGATGCCGAACACCAGGCCCAGCACCGGTGATCCGGTCACGGTGGCACCGAGGATCGCCGAGAACGCACCGGCCAGCATCATGCCGTCGACCGAGATGTTGATCGTCCCGGACTTCTCCGCCATGTACTCGCCGAGGCCGGCGAACATCAGCGGCGTCGCCAGGCGCAGCGAACTGGCCAGGATCAACGCGATGGACTCGATCATGCCGAACCTCCCGCGGCGAGGGCCCGCGCCACCCGCCGTGCCTTGGCCTCACGACGCAGTACCTGGTAGGCCGACGGGAACACCACGGCGAGCACGAGGACCGCCGTCACGACGTCGACGATGTAGCGCGGGACCCCGGTGGAGGCGAGGAACCCGCCGCCGGCGCGCAGGATCCCGAAGAAGAACGCGACCGGGATCGCGACGATCGGGTTGTGCCGGGCGACCAGCGCGACGAGCAGGCCGTCCCAGCCGACGTTCTCCGAGATGCCCGGCTGCAGCCGGTGGTTCCCGCCGGTGAGCAGGATGCCGCCGGCGAATCCGGCGAACGCCCCGGACAGCATCAGGCCGATGCTGCCCACCAGTACCGCGCTGATCCCCGCCCGACGGGCGGCCTGGCGGTTCAGGCCGAGCATCCGCAGCTTGAACCCCCACGTGGTGCGACTGAGGATCACCGAGGTGCCGACGGCGAGGACGAGGGCGATGACGACCATCAAGGAGATGTTGAAGTCCGGGTACTGGCCGAAGCGGGGTAGCCAGGCGTCCGGCCGGATCTGGTCGGACTGCGGCGCGGCGACGTTCTGGCCGGTCTCCTGCAGCAGCCAGTCCTGCGTCACCGCGTAGAAGACGACCTGGTTGGCGATGTAGACCAGCAGCAGGGTGCTGATGACGACCGGCACCCCACGCCAGTAGAACAGCACCGCCGCGACCGCCGCCCACACCGCGCCGCCGAGGGCCGCGCCGATCAGGGCGACGACGAGCACGAGCGGACCAGGACCGTGCAGGTAGATCGCGATCCCGGTGCCCACGGTCGCCCCGATGACGACCTGGCCCTCCTGGCCGATGTTGAACAGCCCGACCGTGCTGGCGATACACGTACCCACCGCGACGATGAGCAGGGGCGCCGCCTTGTCCATCGACAGGCCGATCGCCCCCGGATCGGCGAGGCTGCCGGAGTAGATGGCGACGACGGCGTCCCACGGCGAGGCGCCGGTCATCGCGACCAGCACGGCCGCGATCCCCAGCGCGACCCCGATGGACAGCACGTACAGCCCCAGGGTGCTCATGACGTGCATCCACCGCGGCGGGGCCGCGGGCGCCGCGGCGGGCGGTGGCGCCTTCGTCGGCGGCGTCGTGACGGTCGTCATGCCGTCTGCCCTCCCATCAGCAGTCCCAGGCGTTCGGCGTCGGCGTCCACCCGGCGCATCTGGCCGACGATCGCCCCCCGGTGGATGACCGCGATGTGGTGTGACAACGTGAGGATCTCCTCCAGCTCGGTCGAGATGAGCAGGACCGCGATCCCACTGGTCGCCGCGTCGTGCAGCCGGCTGGTCATGTACTCGATCGCCCCGACGTCCAGACCCCGGGTCGGGTAGGCGGCGACGAGGACCTTGGGGTTCAACGACAGTTCCCGCGCGAGCACGACCTTCTGCTGATTGCCGCCGGACAGCTGCCGCATCAGGGTGTCCGGCGACGGCGTCGAGATCTCGAACTGCTCGATGAGCCGCTCGGCGTTCGCGTTGATCTCCTTGCGCGAGACGAACCCGCGCCGGGACACCGACTCCACCGTCGACATCACGAGGTTCTCGGCGACGGACATGTCCAGCACGCAGCCGGACTGGTGCCGGTCCTCGGGGATGACGCCGATCCCGGCCCGGTGCATCGCGCCGGGCTTGCCGGTCGGCAGCGTCACCCCGTCGATCTCGACGGTGCCGGAGTCCAGCTCGATCAGGCTGGACAGCAGGTCGCCGAGCGCCTGCTGGCCGTTGCCCTCGACCCCGGCCAGGCCGAGGATCTCCCCGGCCCGCAGGTCCAAGGACAGTCCGCGCAGCAGCGGCCGTCCGTCGCGGCTGGCGTGCGCGTCGCGGATGCGCAGTCGGATCGGGAACGCCTGCTCGTCGATCGCCTCGGTGGGGGCGAGCATCGCGGCGTCGGTCGATTCCGACGGGTCGACGAGCGCGTCCAGGTCGCCCAGCGCGGAGGCGGCGACCCACTTGGACAGCTCACGACCGATCATGTCGCGGGCGAGCTCGCGCTCGTTCGTGTCCGACGTCGACCGCTGGGCGACCACGCGCCCGGAACGCATGATCGTCACGCGGTCGGTCGCGGACAAGATCTCGTCCAGCTTGTGACTGATGAGGATGATCGTCTTGCCCTCGTCCTGCGCGACGTTGCGCAGGACGGTGAACAGTTCGCGCGACTCCGCCAGGGTCAGGACCGAGGTCGGTTCGTCGAGGATCAGCAGGTTCGGGTCGCGGCGCAGGCACTTGATGATCTCGACCCGCTGGCGTTCGCCGGTGGACAGGTCCTCGACCCGGGCGTCGGGGTCGACCTCGAGGCCGTAGCGCTCGCCGATCGTGCGCACGAGCTCGCGGGTCCGGGCCGGTTGCGGCCGGCCGACCTCGCCGAGGGTCACGTTCTCCCAGACGGTCAGTTCGTTCACCAGGCTGAAGTGCTGGTGGACCATCGCGATGCCCAGGTCCGCGGCCGCGAGCGGGTCGGGGATCTGCACCGACCGACCGTCGAGCCAGATCTCCCCGGCGTCGCGCTGCGCCAGACCGATGAGGATCTTCACCAGGGTGCTCTTGCCGGCGCCGTTTTGGCCCAGCAGCCCGTGGATCTCCCCGTGGGGCACTTCGATGCTGACGTCGTCACAGGCGACGATCGAGCCGTAGCGCTTGGTGATCCCGCGCAGCTCGACCGCCGCGGGGGCCCCGGCGCTGTGCGCCGGAGCCCCCGCGAATTGGGTCGACATATCGCTGTGTCGTCCGTTCGGTTCGGTCGTCGACTAGCTGGCGGCCGGGCTGGCCGCAGCGCCACTGTCGACGAGTGCGTTGACGTCGACGGTGCCGGCGCCGATCTGCTTCATCATGTCGTCGATCTGCGGCTGCAGCGAACTGAGCGCACCGCAGGCCTTGACCGTCGGAACCGGGTCGACACCGAGCTTCCAGTGCCGGGTCTCGCCCATCGGCAGGGTGCCGTTGGCGAAGTCGCCCAGGGCCGCGGCGAAGAACACGCCCGGATCGAAGATCGAGGAGATCGCGAACGGGGTCTTGGTGTCTTCGCACCGGTCGGTGCCCGGCGTGACGGCCATGACGTCGTGCTGGGCCGCGAGCTGGGCGACCGCGTCGGTCGCTCCACCCAGGTACGGGTAGATCAGCGCGACACCCTGGTCGATCATCGCCTGGGCGGCCTCCTTGGCCTTCGCCGAGTCGTTGAAGTCGCCGGTGTAGGTGATGGCGACGGTCGCGTCGGGGATGACGTTCTTGATGCCGGCCTCGAACGCCTTCGCCGCCTGCTTGGAGAAGTCGAGCTCGGGTCCGGTGATGAAGCCGGCCTTCGTCGCGCCCTTCTCCTTCATCGCCAGGCCGGCCGCGTAGCCGGTGGCGAACAGGGTCGGGTTGACGTCGTCCTGCGACTGGGTGAAGTACGGGGTCTGCTCGACGCCCGCGCCGCCGTTGATGTAGTAGTTCACGCCGGCGCAGGCCGGGTCGGTCGCGGTGCTCAGGGCGTCCTTGAGCTCGCTGGCGCCGACGGCGATCAGGTCGACGTGCTGCTTGCACAGGTTCACGGCCTGGTTGACCGCGTCCGAGGGGTTGACCTTGTCAACCGTGATGACCTTCCAGCCCTTCTCGTTGGCGAACGCGTTCGCCTTGTCGACGAAGCTCTGGTAGTAGCCGCCGTCCTTGGTGTCGCCGGGGCTCATGATGCCGATGGTCACGGTGCCGTCACCGTTCACGTCCGGCTGACCGGTGGCGGCCGCGGTCGCCTCGGCGGACGCCGACGCGGCCGCGGTCGCGCTGGCCGCGGTGGTCGCTTCGGTCGTCGCCGGCGCCGCCGGCTCGCTGGACTTGCCACATGCCGTCAACAGCACCACGGGTGCGACGAGCACCGCGGCCGCGACGAGGGGGTACGTGCGCTTCATTGATTCTCCTGTCGGGATGTTCGTCGTCTCCCTGCGCGAGTGCGCAGCCCTGTACGGGGTAGATCACTGGTTTGGGATGCGGTTCCGCTGCGTGCCGGAGGCCGACGGACACCGCGCCACGACCACACCGGGTGGTCGTCGATCGGCGTCCGTCACATCGGTTTCCTATCTCATATTGCGAACCAGTGAATCGCATTGCGAAAGCAAGGAAGAGCCTGACGTGCGATCGGCCCGTTGTCAACGCCTTCGGCGCGACTAGTTCGCCCGCGTTATCCAGTCGTGACCGAACGCCTCGTCGCGCGGGTTCCGACGAGCGCCGGGCGACCCGTGCGAGCCGTCCTCGCTCAGCGCGTCCGCGCCAGGTAGGCCAGCTGGGCGCGGACGGTCAGCTCCGCGGCCGGCCACACCGCGCGCGGCACGTCGGAATACGCGATCTCGACGACCGCCCGCGGCTCGCTGATCCCGTCGGCCACGATCCGCGCGACCTGCGCCAACCGCGCACGCCGGTGGTCGACGTACTCGGTGAGGACCCGCGCGGGATCCGCGAGCACCGGCCCGTGCCCGGGAAGCAGCGTGCGCACCCCGTTCGCGGCCACGACGTCGGCCAGCCGGGCCAGGGAGTCCAGGTACTCGGCGAGGTCCCCGTCGGGCCACGCGACGACCGACGTCCCCCGGCCCAGGACGGCGTCGCCGGTGAGGACGGCGTCGGCGTGCTCGACCAGCAGGCTGACGCTGTCCCAGGAGTGACCCGGGCTGGACACGACCCGTAGCCCACCCCCGGCCAGCGGCAGCACCTGGCCGGCGGCGAGCCCCTCGGCACCCAACCGGTGCTCGGGGTCCAGGGCGCGCACCGGGACCCCCCAGGACTCACCGAGGCCGCGCGCGGACTCGCTGTGGTCGACGTGGCCGTGCGTCAGCACGATTCCGACGATCCGCGCGTCGGCGGCCGCCGCGGCTGCGCGGATCGCCGTCGCGTGCGCCGGGTCGGCGGGCCCCGGGTCGACGACGATCGCCGCGCCGCCGTCCGGCCCGGTCACGACCCAGGTGTTCGTCCCGTCGAGGGTCCACGGCGACGGATTGGGCGCCAGCACGCAGCAGGCGTACGCGCCGACCGGCCCGGACGCCCACGGCGCCGTCGACCCGACGACCGGCAGGACCCGACCGCTCACGGCCGGCCCTCGCCCGTCGGCCGACCGTCGGTCTCCCGCGTGTGCGGGCCGCGGACGTTCGCCTCGACGACCGTGCCGTCGCGCGCGTCGACCAGGTCCCACGCCGAACCGTCGGCCCGGCGCTGCGGCAGCAGCGGGACCACCGGCCGCCGCGCGGCGTCGGCGAGGGCGCCGGCGGCGTCGGTGAACCCGGCCAGCTGCCGGAGCACCGCCTCGGTCGGCGGCAGCATCGCCAGGTTCCCGGCGGCGAACGCCGCGAGCGCGGCGGCCGGTCGATGCCACCCGGCGCGGTCGGCCTCGGTCGTCGTCAGGCGCGCGCGGCCGTCCGCGACGAACGCCGCGAAGAAGCGGACGTCGTACCGGCGGGACTCCCCCGCCGGGGTCACCCAGTGCGTCATGATCGGCAGCCGCCCGGTGTCGATCTCCAGCGTGCCGGCCGGCGACGGCTCGACCAACGCGATCCCCGTCTCCTCGGTCGTCTCCCGCACCGCGCACGCGTACAGCGCCCGTACCCCGGCCACGTCGGTCGAGGCGCGGTCCGCGAGCGCGGCCGTGCTCGCCCCGCGCAGGACGACGTCCTGGGCGTAGTCGCGCGGATCGACCCGTCCGCCGGGGAACACGTGCATCCGTGGCGCGAACGCCATCGTCGCCGCGCGCCGCAGCAAGTACGTCTCCAGTCCGCCCGGCCCGTCACGCAGGAGCACGACGGTGGCCGCGGCCGGGATCACCTAGCCGCCGAGTTCGACGACGACCTCGACCTCCACCGGTGCGTCCAACGGCAGCACCGCGACCCCGACCGCCGACCGGGCGTGCGCCCCCCGATCGCCGAACGCCTCGAGCAGCAGGTTGCTGGCCCCGTTGATCACCCCGGGCTGCCCGGTGAAGTCCGGGGCGCTCGCGACGAACCCGACGACCTTGACGACCCGGGCGACGGTGTCGAGCGGGGCGACGGACCGGATCGCGGCGATCGCGTTCAGCGCGCACGTCGCCGCGAGTTCGGCCGCCCGCTCGGGGGTGACGTCGGCACCGACCTTGCCGGTCGCGGCGAGCACGCCGTCGACCATCGGCAGCTGGCCGGAGGTGTAGACGTAGCGACCGGAGACGACGGCCGGCACGTACGCCGCGACGGGCGGCACGACGTCGTGCACGGTGAGGCCGAGCGCGGCCAGGCGTCCTTCGACCACCGACATGTCAGGTCCTTTCGATCGGGCGCTTGAGGTAGGCGACGAGCTCTTCGGGATTGGGCCCGGGGACGACCTGGACCAGTTCCCAGCCGTCGGCGCCCCACGTGTCGAGGATCTGCTTGGTCACGTGGACCAGCAGCGGGACGGTCGAGTACTCCCACGTCGTCATGTCGCGAGCGTAGCCCCGCCGCACGCCCGCGGTCGTCCGCCGCCCGGTCGTAGGCTGCCGTGGTGACGGATCGACGGCGGTGGCCCGAGGTCGACCTGCACGTCGTGTCCGGGAAGGGCGGCACCGGCAAGACGACGGTCGCGGCGAGCCTGGCCCTGGCCCTGGCCCGCGGCGGCCGCCGGACGCTGCTCGTCGAGGTCGAGGGCCGGCAGGGGATCGCCCAGCTCTTCGACACCCCGCCGCTGCCCTACGAGGAGCGCATGGTCGCCGTCGCCCCCGACGGCGGGGAGGTCTGGGCCCTGGCGCTGGATCCGCAGGAGGCGCTGCTGGACTACCTGGCCACGTTCTACAACATGCGCCGGGCCGGGTCGGCGCTGCGCCGGATGGGGGCGATCGACTTCGCGACGACGCTCGCCCCCGGACTGCGCGACGTCCTGCTCACCGGGAAGGTCGTCGAAGTGGTCCGACGATCGGACAAGGGGGCCGCCGACCGGTACGACGCGGTCGTCATGGACGCCCCGCCGACCGGACGCATCACCCGATTCCTCAACGTGAACGCCCAGATGTCCGGCCTGGCCCGAGCCGGCCCGATCCGGCACCACGCCGACCTCGTGATGGGCGTGATCGCGTCCCCGCGCACGGTCGTCCACCTGGTGACGATCCTGGAGGAGATGCCGGTCCAGGAGACGATCGACGCGGTCGGCGACCTTCGCGCCGTCGGCCTGACGCCGGGTGCGGTCATCGTGAACCTCACCCGGCCGACGGTCCTCGACCCGGCCCGACTCGCCGACGCGCGCGCCGGGCGACTTCCCGTGGACGCGATCGCCGGCGCGTTGCGGCGAGCCGGCCTCGACGCGCAGGCCGACGCCGTCGCCAGCGCGCTCGTCGCCCACGCAGCGGACCACGCCCACCGGGTCGATCTCGAGGAGCGGGAGTCCGCGCGGGTCCGCGCGCTGGGCCTGCCGACGCTCGTCCTGCCGACGCTGGCCGACGGGGTCGACCTCGGCGGGCTGTACGACCTGGCCGAGGTCCTGACCGAGGGCGGTCTTGGATGAGGCGCCCTCCGGTCCTGCGCGTCGACGACCTGCTCGGTGACGATCGGCTCCGGACGATCGTGTGCACCGGTGCCGGCGGGGTCGGCAAGACGACGACCGCCGCGGCGCTGGCCCTGCGCGCGGCCGAGACCGGCCGGGACGTCTGCGTCCTGACGATCGACCCGGCCCGGCGACTGGCCCAGGCGATGGGCCTGTCCTCGCTCGACAACACCCCGCGCCAGGTGCCGGGGGTCTGCGCGCCGGACGGTTCGGGCTCGCTGTTCGCGATGATGCTCGACATGAAGCGCACGTTCGACGAGGTCGTCGAGGCGCACGCCGATCCGGACCGGGCCGCGCAGATCCTGGCGAACCCCTTCTACCAGGCGCTGTCCTCGTCGTTCGCCGGCACGCAGGAGTACATGGCGATGGAGAAGCTCGGCCAGCTGCGCACCCGTGCCGACGCCGAGGGGACGTGGGACCTCATCGTCGTCGACACTCCGCCGGCCCGCAGCGCCCTGGACTTCCTGGACGCCCCCGCCCGCCTGGGGTCCTTCCTCGACGGCCGGTTCATCCGCATCCTCGCGGCGCCGGCCCGCGGCGCCGGCAAGGGGATCGGCCGCATCGCCGCGGCCGGGTTCGGGCTGTTCGCCGGGGTGCTCAACAAGGTCCTCGGCGCACAGGTGCTCGTGGACGTCGGCAGTTTCGTCGCGGCGATCGACACGACGTTCGGCGGGTTCCGTGAGCGCGCCGACGCCACCTATGCGCTGCTGAAGGACTCCGGGACCTCGTTCGTCGTCGTCGCGGCACCCGAGCGCGACGCCCTGCGCGAGGCGTCGTACTTCGTCGAGCGCCTGCGGACCGACGACATGCCGTTGGCCGGCCTGGTCCTCAACCGGATGCAGGCGGGGGACCGCGTCGACCTGTCCGCGGCCACGGCCCGCGCCGCGGCCGCCCGGCTGCGCGAGCTCGCGGCGGCCGACACCGCGGCCGGCGACGCCGACGACACCGCGACGCTGACGGCCACGCTGCTCACGCTGCACGCGCAGGCGGTCGAGACCGCCGACCGCCAACGACACCTGGCCGACCGGTTCACCGCGGCCCATCCGGCCGTGCCCGTCGTCACCGTGCCCGCCCTGGCCGAGGACGTCCACGACCTCGCGACGCTGCGCGAGATCGGCGCCCTGCTCGCCGGCACCGACCCGCCCCGACCGTGAGCTCGTACCGGGTCCGCGCGGGAAACACCCGGTACAGGCTCACGGTCGGGGGAGAACTGCGGCGCGTCGCGCGGCGACCGGCGAGACTAGGGTCGGCGACATGACCGTTCGCGTCGCCCTCGTCCAGCTCGACTGCTCGTCCACCGAGACGGTGGCCGCCCGGACCGCGCGCACCTTGGACCTCGTCGGCCGGACCGCCGCCGAGGCCGACATGGTCGTCCTGCCCGAGCTGTGGCACGTCGGCGCGTTCGAGGTCGACGCCGCCCGGGAGCACGCGCAACCGGTCGACGGCCCGCTCACCGCCGCCCTCGGCACGCTCGCGGCCGAGCACCGCACCTGGGTGCACGGCGGTTCGATGTGCGAGGTCGACGAGGACGGCCAGCACTACAACACCAGCGTGCTGTTCGCCCCCGACGGCGAGTTGGTCGCGACCTATCGCAAGGTCCACCTGTTCGGGTTCGACGGCGGCGAGACGACCCTCATGAGCGGCGGCGACGAACTCGTCGTCGTCGACACGCCGCTGGGCCCCACGGGGCTGGCGACGTGCTACGACCTGCGCTTCCCCGAACTCTTCCGCGCCCTCACCGAGGGCGGCGCCACGGCGTTCCTGGTGTCCTCGGGCTGGCCCACGCAGCGCATCGGGCACTGGGACGTCCTCACCCGGGCGCGCGCGATCGAGAACCAGGCCTGGCTGCTCGCCTGCAACGAGGTGGGGCAGCAGAGCGGGATGCGGCTGGGCGGACACTCGGTCGCGGTCAGCCCGACGGGGGAGGTCCTCGCCGACGGCGGCACCGACGAGCAGGTCGTGATCGTCGACGTGGACCCCGACCTGAGCGCGCGCTGGCGCGCGGAGTTCCCGGCGCTGGCCGACATCCGCATCGGCTGAGCCGCGGCTACATCCGGGTGATCGCGCCCACCGGGCCGACGACGATGCGCGGATGCCTGGCCGGATCGAGCCACGTCAGGATCTGTCGCATGCGTTCCTCGGCGATCGCGATGCACCCGGCGGTCCTGGTCCCGTTGCTGACGTGCAGGAAGATCCCGCCGCCGGCCTTCGTGTCCGCCGGCCGGGCGACGCGGCGCACGCCGTCCGGACCGCGCGTGACCGGCCCGTCGGGCAGGTTGAAGTCCAGCACCGCCACGTACCGGTACTGACTGCCGTACCGCCACAGTTTCTCGACGTACCCGCCGTACGACCGCCACGAGACCGGCGCGGTCTGCAGGACGTTGTAGGTTCCCGGCCGCCGCGGGTCGTACGTCCAGGCGTCGTCGCGATCGAACTGCCGGTACGGCAGTCGCGTTCCCGGGTCGGGCAGGCGCCCGAACGCGCTGGGAATCGCGAACGTGCCGGCCGGTGTCTTGCCGGTGCCCTGCCGTCGGTGCGCCGCGGGCACCAGCCCGCTCCACCCGAGGCGGGCCGGCGTCGGCTCGCCGATCTCGCGCCATCTGCCCGCATCGCGCTCGTACGTACGCAGGGTCGCGGTCGTCGACGTCCACGACGCCGCCGTCACGACGACGACCTGGTCGCTGCCGGCCACGTGCGCCAGCCGCGACGGGTGGTACGGCGGCGCCGCCCCACCCGGGGCGGCGGCGGCCGGCAGCGCGCCGGTGATCGCGACGAGGCACGCGAGGAGCGCCCCTCGGGCGACCGTCGCGAACGCCACGATCGCCCGGCGCAGCAGGCGTCGGCTCGACATCGGACCACGGTAACCGACACCGACCCGGTCCTCGGCGACCGCGAAACGTCGGACGCCGTGTCAGCGTCGTGGCTAGCGTTCGCCTCCGGGGAGGTGGCCGTGCGTTCGCAAGCGCGCCGGGACGGCTTCGTGGCGGTGGCCGTCGTCCCGTTGTTCGCGCTCCTCGGCGCGTTGCTCGTCTACCCGACGGTCGCGCTCGCCGTTCACGTGTCGACCGCCGGCGGCCCGCTGGCACTGGCCGGTCTGCGCACGCTGGCGTCCGCCGAGCACGACGCCGGCCTGGCCGACGCGATCGCCCTGGCCGCCACGAGCGCGCTCGTCGCCGCCGCGGCGGGTGCGGCGGTGGCGCTCGGACTGCGGGCCCTGCCCCGACTGCGGCGGATTCGCCCGGCCCTGGCCCGCTGGGCGAGCGCCGCGGCCCGGCTGGGCGGTGCGCCGCTGGCGTTCGTCTTCGTGTCGACGATCGGCCTGCAGGCCATGCTCACCGGCGCGCTGCTGCGATTCGACCCGCCCACGGTCGCCACGCTCGTGCTCTTCCAGTTCCCGCTCATCCTCACGATCGCGCTGCCGGCCGTCGGCGGACTGCCGGAGACCTGGACGGAGACGGCTGCGGCACTGGGCGTCGGCCGCCTGCGCTACTGGCGGACCGTCGTGCTGCCCGTCCTCGCGCCCAGCGCCGTGGGCGGATGGCTGATCCTGTTCGCGAGCGCGTTCACCGCGGTGACGACCGCGCGCATCGTCGGATCGGGGCTGCCGATGCATATCCACCCGCTGGTCGGACCCGCCGGACCGGCCAGCGCGGGCGAGGTGGACCTCGCGCTGGCCACCGGGATGGTCGCGGCGCTGCTCGCCTGCCTGGTCATCGCCCTGCCCCTGCTGCGCCGCACGTTGCGCTGGACCCGCGGATGACCGGGCCGACCATGCCGGCCGAGATCCTCGCCGGCGCCGCGCTCGTGACGTTGACGATCCTCGTCACCATCGGCGTGCTCCTGCCGATCGCGCTCGTCGTCCACCTGCGCGCCCCGTCGATGAGACCGGCGGTCTCCGCGCTGACCCTGGTGCCCTGGGTGGTCCCGCCGGCCGCGCTCGCGGTCGCCCTCCTGGCCTCCCACGAGGTCACGGCGTCGTGGCTGGCGGCCAACCGGGTCGCGATCGCCCTGTTCTACGCCTTGTGGGCCATGCCGTTCGCCTACCGGTCCCTCGACGCTCGCCTGGCCCGGATCGACGCGCGGTCGCTGTACGAATCGGCCCGCGCGCTCGGCGCGTCCGTCCGGACCGCCCTGGTCGACGTCGTCCTGGTGAACCTGCGCCCGGCGATCGCGGCTGCGGCGGCGCTGACCGCCGTCGTCGTCGGCGGGGAGTTCGCGTTCGTGACGATCGTCACCGGCGGGGCCCTGCCCGGCATCGTCGGCGCGCGACCGGGCGAGGATCCGCGCCGGGGCGCGGTCGCCGCCGTCGTCGTCGTGCTGCTGACCGCCGTCGCCTACCGGCTGGCGCACCGGGCGGCGCTCGACCGGGCCCGCGCCCGCCGGCCGCGGCGGTCCGCGCCGTGACCGAGGTCGAGGTCGTCGCGGTCCGGCGGTCCGCCGCGGGCACACCCCGCCTGGACGGCGTGTCGGTCACGTTCGCCAGCGCCCGGACCACCGTCGTCGTCGGGCCGCCGGCGGGCGGCAAGACCGCGCTGCTGCGCGTCGTCGCCGGCTTCGACCGTCCCGACTCCGGTTCGGTCCGATTCGACGGCTGCGACGAGACCGCCGCCCCACCCCAGCACCGGCGGATCGGCTTCGTCTCCGTCGACCACGGGCTCTTCCCGAACCTCGACGTTCGGGACAACGTCGGATTCGGCCTGCGGGGGGCCGGGCGGTCGCAGGCAGCGCGGACGGACGTCGTGGCGCACCTGCTCCAGCGACTAGACCTGAGCGCCCACGCCGACAAGCAACCCCATCAGTTGACTGCGCCGCAACGCGTTCGCGCCGCCATCGCGCAGGCGCTCGCGCCGGGGCCACGGGTCCTGCTGCTCGACGATCCGTTCGCCCACCTGGAGTCGCGGCGACGGGACGAGCTGGCCGAACTCGTCCGCGCGGTCCAGCGGGAGTGGGGGGTGACGTGCGTCCTGGCGACGAGCGACGCACTCGAGGCCCTCGCGATCGCCGACCGGCTCGTCGTTCTCCGGGCCGGGCGCGTCGAACAGGCCGGACCGGTCCGCGAGGTCTACCGGTCGCCGACGAACGGGGGGGCCGCCGAGGCGACCGGGGCGGTGAACCAGGTCCCGGCGACGCGCGAGCCCGGCGGGACCTGGCGGGTGCTGGATCGGTCGGTCGCCGCGGCACAGCCCGAGCCGTCGGCCACCGGCGGGCAGGTCGCGCTCGTCCGTCCCGAGGATCTCGCCGTCGATGTCGACGGTCCGGCGCGGGTGGTCTCGGCCGCCTTCCGGGGCGCGATGACGCGGTTGACGGTCGACGATCCGGACATCGGTCGGCTGATCGTCGACGTCGGTGGCCGCCGGGCGGACGTGATCGCCGCGGGCGATCACGTCCGGGTGCGCCTGGGGACCGATGTCGGCCCGCTGCGGATCGTCCGCCGCCAGCATCGGACCTGACGTCGGACGTGGTCCCCGGTCGGGTCGCTGGACTGGTCCGGGCCGGGCTATCGATCGCGCTGCGCCAGGCGCGCCAGCCGAGCGTTGTACGCGCGCAGTTCGGCGTCGTCGTCACGGTCGGCCTGCCGGTCGACCCGGCGCGCCTCGCGGTCGTCGGTGCGGATCCACTGCACGGCGATGACGACGATCACGATGAGGGTCGGGACCTCGGACAGGCCCCAGGCGATCTGCCCGCCGTCCAGCGTGTCGCGCAGCGGGTCGACGATCCACGGCGGTCGGACGACCGAGTACCAACTCGCCGCCAGCGGCTCGGTGCCCATCATCAACGCCACGGAGAAGAAGCCGTGCACGGCGAGGGCGAGCATCAGCAGCATCAGCCGCCCCCAGTACGGCAGCGGCCGCGGCCGCGGGTCGATGCCGATCAGCACCCAGTAGAACAGGTAGCCGGAGACGAGGAAGTGGACCTGCATGAGGACGTGACCCACGTGGCTGCCCATCAGCCAGGCGAACGCCGGGGTGAAGTAGAGCCCGTAGAGCCCGATGACGTACACGAAGAACACGTAGAACGGGTTCGTCAGCAGGCGGGTGATCCAGCTGTGCAGGAACCACACGAGCCACTCGCGCGGTCCGCGCTCGGGCCCGGGCGCGGGATGCAGGGCCCGCAGGGCCAGCGTCGCGGGCGCGCCCATCACGAGGAAGATCGGGGCGACCATCGTCATCGTCATGTGCTGCAACATGTGCAGCCCGACCGAGACCTGCGCGTACATCGAGATCCCGGCGTTCGTCGCCCAGGCGACCGTCAGGAGTCCGAACAGCCACGATGCCGTCCGAAGGACCGGCCACGAGTCGCCGCGACGGGCCAGCCGGATCGTCCCGGCGAGGTAGAACGCCGCGGCCAGGACGCACACGGTGAAGAACAGCGCATCCAGCCGGAAGCCCAGGACGACGGTCGCGGCGGTCGGCGCGGGCGGGTAGGCGAACCCGAGCACCGTCTCCCCGTAGGTCGCCAACGGGACCTCCACCCGCGGCGGCGGGCTGCTGGCCAGGGCCACCCCCAGGCCGAGGGCGATGGCCATGACCAGCAGTTCGAGGCCGGCGACGCGCGCGAACAGGCCCACGCCGCGCTGGCCGGCGGCGATGATGCGCGTGCGCATCATCCAGCCGATCCCCCCGAGTACCAGCACGAGGACCGTCTTGGCGATGACGAGGACCCCGTAGCCGGTCGACAGGAGTTGTCCGGCGTTGTCGAGTCGGGCGTACGCGTTCGCCGCACCGCTGGCCGCGACGAGGATGATCGCGAACAACGCGAGGGTCGAGAACCGTTGCACGGGGCGGGTCATCGGCATCTGCCGCCGAGCGGCGTGCACGGCCAGGGCGAGGAGCCCACCGATCCAGACGACCGCGGCGACGATATGGGTCACCCCGGCGGTCGTCGCGAGCGCGTGGTCGCCCAGCGTCGAGCTGTGCCCGGCCAGGGCCGGGAGGGCGGCCCCGACGAGCGCCACCGCGAGCCACGCGATCGCCGCACCGGTCGTCGCCGCGGTGATCGCACCGACGCACACGACGACGGCGAGGACCGCCATGACCAGCAGCGCCCGCGTGGTGGGGATCTCCCCGGCGTACGTGGACACGATCCCCGGTGACAGCGCCTGCGTCAGTGGGATGCCGAGCACGTCGGCCAGCTGCCACGCCGTCTGGGCCACGGCGAGCACCGCCCACACCGCCGCCGCCCACGCGGCCCGCCGCAGGTCCCCGCGGCCGGCATGCGAGACGACGCCGTCGCGGCCGGCCGGATCGAGGACGGCGGCGGCCAGCAGCAGGCCGACCGTCACGATCGCCGCGACGTCGGTCAGCAGACGCAGCGCCGGGGTACCCCAGCCGACGACCGCGCCGACGTCCGGCAGCCCCGGCAACGGTTCGCCGTAGGCGCCGCCGGCGACGACCAGGCCGACCGCGGCGCTGGCCAGGGCGAGGGCGAGCAGCCCGACGCCGACCAGACGCGCCGGCGCCAGGGCCGAGGTCGAGGCCCGGGTCTGGGCCGAGGTCGAGGTCGAGGTCCGGGTCCGGGTCCGGGTCCGGGTCGAGCGTGGGGTGGGCTTGGTCATGGCCGCGTGCGCCGCCGCCACACGACGACACCGATCGCGATGGCGACGACACTGGCGATGGCAACGACACTGCCGACGACGACGGCACTGCCGAGTCCGCCGCCGGTCGCCGCGCTCTCGCCGGCCGGCGCCGCCGGCGCGGCCGTGGCAGTCGGCGCGACCGTGGCAGTCGGCGCGGCGGTGGCAGTCGGCGCCGTGGCAGCCGGTACGGCCGTAGGTGTCGGCGCGGCCGTGACAGCCGTCGGCGCGGCCGTGGCAGGCGGCGTGCCAGCGATCGTGAACCGGATCGAGCCGTCGACCGGATGCCCGTCCTGGGAGACGACCCGGAAGTTCACCGCGGCCTCGCCGGCGGCCACCGACGCCGGCCACGGCACGGTCACGGTCGAGCCGTCGACCGCGACGTCGGTCACCGCGATCGGCGTCGAGCCGGCCGGCACGACCGCGACGACGACGCTCGCCGGCAGCAGCGGCTCGCTGAACGTCAGGTCGACCTGCGCCGGTGCGGCCGGGACGACCTCGCCGTCGGCCGGCGTGCTCGTGATCAACTCCGTGTGCGCCCACGCCGGCACGGCCGGCAGCGCGCCGACGACGGCGACGGCCGCGAGGACGACGAGGGTCGCACGCTTCACGATGGGAGCGTACGACCCTCGTCGTCCGTACCGGGTCGTGCGGTCGGTCAGAACGCGTCCTCCGACAGGTCCATCAGGTCCAGGGTCGTCCCCTCGGCGATGGCCCGCTCCGCGGCCAGCAGCGGCAGGCGGTTGCGGGCGAACCACGAGGCGGTCTCGACCTTGCCCTCGTAGAACGCCTTGTCCCGACCGGTCGCGCCGGCGGCGAGCGCCGCGACGGCGACGTCGGCCTGGCGCAGGAGCAGCCAGCCGATGAGGACGTCGCCGGTCGCCATGAGCAGTCGCGTCGTGTTCAGCCCGACCTTGTAGATCTCCCGCGGATCGGCCTGCGAGGCCATCGCCCACTGGCCCAGGAGGCCGACGATCGCCTGCACGTCCTCCAGCGCGCGGCCGAGCAGTTCCCGCTCGGCGGACAGCCGGCCGCTGCCCTCGTCCGCCTTCACCGTCTCGGTGATCTGCGCGGCGAGGTGGAAGATCGCCTTGAACTGGTCCTTGATCATCTTGCGGAAGAAGAAGTCCAGTCCCTGGATCGCCGTCGTGCCCTCGTAGAGGGTGTCGATCTTGGCGTCACGGATGTACTGCTCGATCGGGTAGTCCTGCAAGAACCCCGAGCCGCCGTACGTCTGCAGACTCGTCGCGAGCATCTCGTACGAGCGCTCGGAGCCCACGCCCTTGACGATCGGCAGCAGCAGGTCGTTCATGCGCTCGGCGGTGTCGGCGTCGACGTCGGTGTCGCCGGCCGCCGCCATGGCGATGAGGTCCTGCCAGTAGGCCGTGTAGGCGATGAGCGCGCGCATGCCCTCGGCGTACGACTTCTGCAGCATGAGTCCGCGTCGGACGTCGGGGTGGTGCGTGATCGTCACGCGCGGCGCGGTCTTGTCGGCCTGCTGCGTGAGGTCGGCTCCCTGCACGCGGGTCTTGGCGTAGTCGAGCGCGTTCAGGTAGCCCGTCGACAGCGTCGCGATCGCCTTGGTGCCCACCATCATCCGGGCGTACTCGATCACCTTGAACATCTGGGCGATGCCGTTGTGCACGTCGCCGACGAGCCAGCCGATGGCCGGGTCCGCGGGATCGGCCCCGAAGGTCATCTCGCACGTCGTGGAGACCTTCAGGCCCATCTTCTTCTCGACGTTCGTCGCGTAGACCCCGTTGCGGGCACCGATCTCCCCTGTCGCGAGGTCGACGTGGTACTTGGGCACGAGGAAGAGCGACAACCCCTTCGTCCCCGACCCGGCGCCGTCGGGCCGGGCGAGCACGAGGTGCACGATGTTCTCGGCCAGGTCGTGCTCGCCGGAGGTGATGAACCGCTTGACGCCCTCGATCCGCCAGGTGCCGTCGCCGTTGTCGTAGGCCTTGGCCCGGCCCGCGCCGACGTCGGACCCGGCGTCGGGCTCGGTGAGGACCATCGTCGCCGCCCACCGGCGGTCGATCATCAACTCCGCCCAGCGCTTCTGGTCGGCGTTGCCGATCCCGTCGAGGATCCCGGCGAAACCCGGACCGGACATGAACATGAACGCCGCCGGCTGGCTGCCCAGGAGGAGTTCGCTCGCGGCCCAGCGCAACGACGGCGGGGCACCGGTTCCGCCCAGGTGCTCGGGCAGGTCCAGTCGCCACCACTCGCTGTCCATGAGCGCGTCGAACGCGCGCTTGAAGTCCGCGGGCATCGCGACCGTCTTGGTGACCGGGTCGTACACCGGCGGGTTGCGGTCGGCCTCGGCGAACGGCTCGGCGAGCGGTCCGGTCGCGAGCCGGTCCACCTCGCGCAGGATCTCGCGGGCGGTCACGGGGTCCATCTCCCGGTACGGCCCCCGGCCCATCCGCTCGGCGGCGCCGAAGACCTCGAACAGGTTGAACTCCAGGTCGCGCAGGTTGCTGCGGTAGTGCGACATGACGATCCCCTCCAGTTGCTACTACCTACTCACCGGTAACACCATGATGCTACTGATCGGTAACTTTCACAAGCGCCCGGGCCGATCCGCGGCGATTGGACCGTCTACGCCCGGCGGCGTCGACCCGATGAGCACAATGACCCCATGTCGACGTCACCGTGGGCCGATTCGAAGACCCCCTTCGGCCCACCGACGGCGGCGAACCCGACCATGTCGAACCTGCTGTACGCGGCCGTCGTGACCGGCGCGTGGTCCGGTATCGGCAGCGCGGTGATCTTCGCCGTCGCCCACCTGGCCGGGGTCGACTTCAGCGACGCGATCGGGATCGGCGCGATGCCGCGGGCCAGTTCGTGGCTGGTCGTCCTGCTCGTGCCGCTGGCCTGCGCGGTGGCCTACGCGCTGGTCGTCTCGTTGCTGCGCGGGCGACGTGGCGCCTGGGCGATCGCGTTCTGGGGCGGCACCGCCGTGGCCGCGGCGTCGTTGGCGATCCCGCTCGTCCAACCGGCGACCGTCCCCTGGCCCACGCGCGTGGCCCTGGCCTCAATGCACGTGCTCACCTGGCTGCTCGTCGTCCCGCAGATCGCGCGGATCGTCGGGGACTCCGAGCCCGGCCGCAGCGTCGATCGCGCCGAGTAGGAGCCGCCATCTGGGGTTTGGCCCGGGCGTGGTTCGGGTATATAGTTGAACCGTCAAATACTTCCCGGCCGAAGGAGGCCCCCGTGCCCGCCATCACCGCCGACACCACCACCCTGCCGCGCGTCCGCGCGCTGGCCGAGCAGTCCACCCGACCGGTCGTCTCGGTCACGACCGCGCCGAGCGGCCACGAGGGCGAGGGCTTCCCCGTGCGTCGTGCGTTCGCCGGCGTCCCGTTGGAGTTGCTGGACCCGTTCATCCACATGGACCAGATGGGTGAGATCGAGTACGCCGCCGGCGAGCCCAAGGGCACGCCGTGGCACCCGCACCGCGGCTTCGAGACGTTCACCTACCTGATCGACGGCGAGTTCGTGCACCAGGACTCCAACGGCGGCGGCGGGATGATCCTGCCCGGGGGGACCCAGTACATGACCGCCGGCGACGGGATCCTGCACATCGAGACCCCGCCCGCACCGCTCGTCGAGTCCGGCGGCCTCTTCCACGGCACGCAGCTGTGGATCAACCTGCCGCGGGACAAGAAGCGGATCGCCCCGCAGTACCAGGACCTGCAAGGTCGCGACCTGGCCCTGCTGACCTCACCCGACGGCGGGGCCCTCGTCCGCGTCCTCGCCGGCACGGTCGACGGGCACGCCGGACCCGGCATCTCGCACACCCCGCTGGCGATCACGCACATCACGCTGCCCCCGGGGGCACGCCTCGTCCTGCCCTGGCCCGCGCAGTTCAACGCGCTGGCCTACGCCCTGGCCGGCGCCGGAACCGTCGGCCCGGCCGGCCAGCCGTTGCGCAGCGGCCAGTTGGCCGTGCTCGGTGCCGGCGACAGCGTGGTGCTGCAGGCCGATCGCGCGCCGGACGCGCGCGGGACGGACCTGGAGGTCTTCTTGATCGGCGGGGTCCCGCTGCGCGAGCCGGTCGCCGCGTACGGACCGTTCGTCATGTCGACCCGGGACGAACTGGTCGAGGCCTTCGAGGACTACCAGGCCGGTCGGCTCGGCACGATCCCCGCGGGTGCGATCCAGCCCCACCGCGTCTGACGTCCCCGTCCCCGACGGCCGTGAGCCTGGCCGCGGTCCGGCCGCCCACGGACCGCGGCCGACGTCAACGCCGTCGGCGGGCGGGCGCGCGGGGCTAGCCTGGGCGCACGCCGTCGAAGGGATCCGCTATGCGCAGCGCCGTCATCGTCGATGCCGTCCGCACGCCGACCGGCCGCCGCAACGGCGTGCTCAGCGGCTGGCAGCCGGCCGACCTCGGCGCGGTCGTCCTCCAGGCGCTCGTCGAGCGGAACGACCTCGATCCCGCGCGCGTCGACGACGTCCTCCTCGGCTGCGTCCACCAGGTCGGCGCGCAGGCGTACAACATCGGCCGCAACGCCGTCCTCGCCGCCGGCTGGCCGGAGTCCGTGCCCGGCGCGACGATCGACCGGCAGTGCGGCTCCTCCCAGCAGGCACTCCACTTCGCCGCCCAGGGGGTCATCGCCGGCGCATACGACATCGCCGTCGCCGGCGGGGTCGAGGTGATGAGCCTGGTCCCGTTGGGCGCCAGTCTCGCCGAGCAGTTCGGCGACCCGTTCGCCGGCGGCTACGGGCAGCGGTACGCCGACCGCGAGACGTTCGGCCGCCGCGGCCTGATCCCCCAGGGCCTGTCCGCCGAACTCCTCGCCGAACGGTGGCACCTCTCGCGCGAGGCCCTCGACGAGTTCGGGCTGCGCAGCCAGTCGCGCGCGGCCGCGGCGCGCGACGCCGGCCGGTTCGACGACGAACTCGTCGCACTGCCGTCGCTGCGTCGGGACCTGGCGACCGGCGAGGTCGTCGCCGACGGCTCGCTCGTCACGTCCGACGAGGGCATCCGGCCGACGACCGCGGACGGCCTGGCCGGCCTACGTCCGGCCTTCTCGCCGACCGGCCGCATCACCGCCGGGACCAGTTCGCAGATCGCCGACGGGGCGGCCGCCGTCCTCGTCATGGCCGAGGACCTCGCGCTGCGCGAGGGGTTCGAGCCGCTCGCCCGCGTCACCGGCTTCGCGGTCGCCGGCGACGATCCGGTCGCGATGCTCAGCGCCCCCATCCCCGCGACCCGGCGCGTCCTGGACCGCGCCGGCCTACGCATCGCCGACGTCGACCTCGTCGAGGTGAACGAGGCGTTCGCGTCGGTCGTCCTCGGCTGGCAGCGCGAACTCGACGCCGACCCCGAGCGGGTCAACGTCAACGGTGGCGCGATCGCGCTCGGGCACCCGCTAGGCGCCTCCGGCGCCCGCCTCACCGCAACGCTCGTGCACCAGATGCGGCGCTCGGGCGCCCGCCTGGGTCTGCAGACGATGTGCGAGGGCGGCGGCATGGCGAACGCGACCATCTTGTCGGCGGTGGGGTGAGCGCGGACGCCACCGGGCGTCCCGACGACCGGGGACCCGACGACCGGCGTCCCGACGACCGAGGACCCGACGACCGGGCACCGGCCGGCCTGCGACCGGTCGAACTGGCCGCCTGGCTCGCCGACCGCGGCCTCCACCTCGACCCGGACGCGCCGGCGCACCTGTTGGCCGGCGGTCGGTCCAACGTCAGCTACCGGCTGACCGGGAGCCGGGGCGAACGCTGGGTGCTGCGCCGACCGCCGCTGGGCCACGTCCTGCCGACCGCGCACGACATGGTCCGCGAGTACCGCGTGCTCGCCGGACTACACGCGGCCGGCTTCCCCGTCCCCCGCCCGATCGTCGCGTGCTCCGAGGTCGACGTCATCGGCGCCCCGTTCGTCCTCATGGAGTTCGTCGACGGCCGGGTCGTGGACTCCCCGGCGTCCGCGCGCGCGCTGGCCGCGCCCGACGCCGACACGGCCTGCCGGAGCCTGATCGACACCCTCGCCACCCTGCACGCCATCGACCCCGCCGCCGCGGGGCTGGCCGACCTCGGTCGTCCGGACGGCTACCTGCGTCGGCAGGTCGACCGGTGGGCGAAGCAATGGGACCTGACCCGGACCCGCGACGTCGACGCGGTGGACGCGTTGCGCGACGGCGTCCGGTCCGCCGTCGCGGACGCCCCGCCGACCACGGACCACGGCATCGTCCACGGGGACTACCGGTTCGACAACGTGCTGCTGGCCCGCGACCGCCCGGAGGTCGTCGCCGTGCTCGACTGGGAGATGTCGACCCTCGGCGATCCGACCATCGACCTGGCGATCCTGCTGGTCTACTGGACGCAGGCCGGCGACCAGTTGCGGTCGCGGATCGCGATCGGCCAGAACATCACCGACGCACCGGGATTCTGGACCAAGGGCGCGATCGTCGCGCGGTACGCCGAGGTGTCCGGCCGGGCGCTGGATCGACTGGACGTGTGCACCGCGCTGGCCTGCTTCAAGCTCGCGGTCATCATGGAGTCGATCCGCTTCCGCGCCCTGGCCGGCCAGCAGCTCGGGGCCGGGGCGGACGAGGCCACCTCGATGGGGTCGGCGACGGTCGCGCTGGCCGAGTTGGGCCTGGCGGTCCTCGCCGACGGCGCGATCACCGGCCTGTCGCGCTGAGCGCGGCCAGCCGTTCGTGCAGTTCGGCGACGATCCGCGCGGACTCCGGCTTCATGACGACGCTGCGACAGATCCGCGCGACGTCGCGGTCGGCGACGACCCGGTGACCGCGCGCCGCGAGCGCGTCCGCCGACACCGCGTACTGCGCGATGTGGATCTGCTGGTCGACCGGCAGCGCCCCGGCCGCGGCGAACAGGGCGGCGCTCGCCGCGTCGACCGCGGCCATCGAGTCCCGGCGGGGCAGGTAGGTCACGATGTCGAGGTCGGGCGCCTGGTACGGCGCGAGCTCACCGTCGTCGACGAGCAGGCGGTGCCATGTCCGGGCCCCGCCCAGGCCGGCCCGCAGGGCCTGTCCGAGTCCGCCGTCGGTCAGCGTGACGACCTGCACGGTCAGCCACAACGCAGCCGCGGCCGCCCCGGACCGACTGCACTCCAACGAGATCTCTCCCGGGTGGAGTTCGTCCGAGGTGAAGTACGTGTACGGCGAGTCGTGCAGGTAGTGCCGGCCGACATCGGGATCGGCGAACAGCACGGCCCCGCATCCGTACGGTTGCAGCCCGTGCTTGTGCGGGTCGATCACGACGCTGTCCGCCGCGGCGACGGCCGCGAACGGTGCCGACGGCACCCCGTCCGCGCTGTCGTCGGCGACCAGCGCGAAGAACCCGCCGTACGCCGCGTCGACGTGGACGCGGGCGCCGTGCGCCCGGGCCAGGTCCAGGATCTGCGGCAACGGATCCAGCGACCCCAGGCCGGTCGTGCCCAGCGTCGCGACGACCGTGCCGACCCGCCCCGTCGCCAGGACCCGGTCCAGGTCCGGCAGGCTCATCCGGCCCGCCGCGTCGACCGCCACCACCGTCGGCTCGACGCCGAGCACCTGGCACATACGCGAATGCGTGTAGTGCGCATCGGCGCTGAACGCCACGGCGGTCCCCGGCCGCTCCTCGCGCGCGACCCACAGTGCCTCCAGGTTGGCGATCGTCCCGCTGGAGGTCAGGTGGCCCAGGAACGGGTCGATCCCGAACAGGCCCGCCAGCTCGGCCATGACCTCGCGTTCGAGGTGGGCCGTGGCCGGTCCACCGTCGAGCGCGTGGTTGTTGGAGTTCAGCAGCATCGCCGCGGTGTAGCCGATCACCGCCGCCGGGTGCGGCGGCTTGAGCATCTGCCCGACGTACCGCGGATGGAAGAACGGGTACGTGTCGGCCAGCCGGTCGACCAGTCGGTCGAGGGCGGCACCGAGGTCGTCGTCGGTCACGGCGAGCGCGGGGTGGACGTCGAACGCGCCGAAGCGGTCCCGCAGGTCCGCGATCGCCGTCGCCGCCCTGGGCAGCCAGGTCGTGAGGTCGGTCATGTCCGCATGATCGCGCACCCGCCGGGCCCGCGGACCGACCGCGGGGGCAGTATCGGGCGATGACGACGCCGCCGACGACGCAGCCACCGGCCCAGCCGACGACGCAGCCACTGGCGCAGCCGGTCGATGTCCAGGTCGCGTGCCCCGGCGCCGACGAGGCCGCCGTGATCGCCGCCGCGGCCGTCGAGCGGCGGCTGGCCGCCTGCGGGCAGCACTGGCCGATCCGGTCGGTCTACCGGTGGCGCGGGGCCGTCGAGCGGTCCGGCGAGGAGCTCCTGGTCCTGAAGTCGACCACCGACCTCGTGCCGGCGCTGTGCGACCTCGTCGTCTCGCTGCACTCCTACGAGCTGCCGGCGATCACCGTGACAGCACTGAGCCACACCGGACCGGGCTACCGGGAATGGCTCACCGAGGCGACCGGCCGTCGGTGAAGACGTCGACGCCGTCGACCCACGTCGAGGTGACCGTCGCCGCCGCGATCGCGTCCGCCGGTCCGGCGAACGGGTCGCGGTCCAGCACGCACAGGTCCGCGAGCAGGCCGACCGCGAGTCGACCGGTCACGTCGTCGAGTCCGTTGACCCGTGCCGACCCGGCGGTATAGGCGCTCAGTGCGTCGGCCAGGCTCAACGCGTTGCGCGCACCCAGCGGCGCTGTCCCCGGCTCCGCGTCCGGCGCGACGCGGTTGACGGCGACGTGGACGGCGTCCATCGGGTCGGCGCTGCTGACCGACCAGTCGCTGCCGGCCGCCAGCGCGCCGCCGGCCGCCGCGATATCGGCGAACGGGTACTGCCAGCCGACCCGCGGCTCGCCGAGGAACGGGATGGTCAACTCGTCCACCTGCGGCTCGTGCGCGGCCCACAGGGCCTGGATGTTCGCCGTCGCCTCGAGTTCGGCGAACCGGGCGATGTCGTCCGGGTGGACGACCTGGAGGTGGGCCAGGTGGTGCCGCCCACCGCTGGGGCCGTTGGCCGTCCGCGCGGCCTCGATCGCGTCGAGCGCGTCGCGCACGGCCCGGTCCCCGAGGGCGTGGAAGTGGACCTGGAAACCCGCCGCGTCCAGACCGGTCACATACTCGCGCAACCCGATCGGGTCGACGAAGCTCAGCCCGGTGTTCTGCGTCCGGCAGCCGCAGCCGTCGAGGTAGGGGTCGAGCATCGCGGCGGTGAAGTTCTCCGCGACACCGTCGAGCATGATCTTGACCGCCGTCGGCGCGAACCGGCCGACCGGCCCGCGACCGCGGCGCTCGACGAGGTCGGCGATCTGGTCGCTGCTGCGCTGCCGGTCCCACCACAGCGCCCCGCGCACCCGGGCCACCAGTTGGCCGGTCCGCGCGGCGTCCAGGTAGATCGGCAGCAGGTCGCGCTGGCCCAGCGCCTCGCCGACGGCGGCGTCCTGCCACGCGGTCACGCCGAGGGACAGCAGGTGCTCCTGTGCCGCCAGCAGCCCGGCGATCTGGTCGGCGGCGGTCACCGGCGGCGTCAGCCGGGCGACCAGGTCGATCGCGCCCTCGTGCAAGGTGCCCGAGGGCGTGCCGTCCGCCGCGCGCTCGATCCGCCCGTCGACCGGGTCGGCGGTGTCCCGCGTGATCCCCGCGATCTCGAGGGCGCGGGTGTTCACCCACGCCCCGTGCCCGTCCCGGTTGGCCAGGTACGCCGGCCGGTCGGGGACGACCGAGTCGAGTTCGTGCCGGGTCGGTGTCCCGCCGGCGAAGTGCTCCATCGACCAGCCCGCACCGACGACCCAGGGCCGGTCCGGATTCGCGGTGGCGTACGCGCCGATCGCGGCCAACGTCGCCTGCGCCGACGGCAGCTCGTGCACGTCGCACGCCAGCATCGTCACCCCCGCCATGATCGGGTGGACGTGCGCGTCCTGGAACCCCGGCAGCAGCAGTCCGCCGGCGAGGTCCACGACGCGGGTCCGCGCGCCGCGCAGGTGCCCGATCTGGTCATCGGTGCCGATCGCGGCGACGCGTCCGTCGCGCACGGCCAGGCCGCCGCGCGCCGACGTGCGCATCCCGGCCGTGAAGTACGACCCGTTCACGAACAGCACGTCCGCGGCCATCACGTCCTCCTCGTCTCGTCATCGGCTACTGCCACTCCCGCGACCTTGAGCTTGTACCGGGTCCGCGCCGGAAACACGCGGTGAAACCTCAAGGTCGACCCGGCGGGCGGTCGCGCGGTGCGCCGCCGACACGGGATCACCCCGTCGGCGCGCACTCCGGGCCGGGCGACGTCGACGACGGCGCGGCGAGCGCGGCGTCGACGTCGGCCTGCGGCGCGAGGCCGGTGAACCCGTCGCCCATCACCAGGTCGACCTTCAGGCCCGACCGGGTGATCGGGGCGAGTTCGGCTCCCGGGACGTAGAACGCCAGCAGCTGCGCGCGCTTGGCGCCCTTCGGTCCGTAGCGGATCTCCCCGACGCCGGCGACCTTCTTGCCCGAGGGGTCGTTGGCGATCTTCGCGACCTTGAACCCCCGGCCGCGCAACTCGGTCGCGGTGCGGCCGGCCAGTCCGGACACCCGACTGGCGTTGTAGACGTTCACGGTGACCTTGGCGGGCACCGGGAGCCCCGCGCCCGCGGCCACCGTCGAGGTGACGCACGGGCTCGACGAGTCCGCCACCGCCGGCTCCCCGCCACCGCCGCCGCGCACCAGGGACACCCCGGCGTAGATCAGGCCGACCACGATCAGCACGGCCACGACGGCGAGAGCGGGCACGAGCCAGGCCGGTCGCGGTGACGGCTGTCGGCGAATCGGGTTCTCCCGCATCGACGTCATCGGCTCTCCTCCCGCTGGCGGGCCAGGAACTGTTGCACCATCGCACCACACTCCTGCGCCCGGACGCCGCCAATCACCTCCGGTCGGTGGTTGAGTCGCCGATCACGCAGCAGGTCCCAGCGTGACCCGGCCGCGCCGTACTCCTCGTTCCAGGCCCCGAACACGACGCGGTCGAGGCGCGCCAGGCCGATCGCGCCGGCGCACATCGGGCACGGCTCCACCGTCACCGCGATCGTGCACCCGCTCAGCCGCCAGTCGCCGGTCGCCCGCGCGGCCTGCCGGATCGCCAGGACCTCCGCGTGCGCGGTCGGATCGCGGCGGGCCTCGCGCGCGTTGCCGGCGGCCCCGACGACCCGACCGTCCGACCCGACGACGACCGCGCCGATCGGGATCTCCCCGGCCGCGCCGGCGGCCGCGGCCTGCGCGAGGGCCAGGCCGACGAGGGCGGCCGCGTCGGCCGTCACCGCGATCGCAGGGCGTCCGCGAGGACCCGGTCGAACCCCAGCCGCTTGGCCACCGCCCGTACCTGTTCGTCCGGGTACATCTCCTCGTCGCGGCAGATCATGATCAGTTCGGCCGCCGTGAGGCCGAAGTCCGCGCACATCCCGACGTCGCCGGCCGCCTCGAAGTCCTCGACGTCGGCCTCGGCCCAGGGCAGGTCGACGAGCGCGGCGGCCTCCTGGGCCAGCGTCCACTCGACCAGCGCGCCGGCGTCGGAGATCACCAGTCGCACGCCGTCGCGGACCGTGTGCGCGAGCACGAAGAACTCGTCCGCGACGCTGACCACCCCGAACACGCCGTCCTCGCCGGGGAACTGCCGCAGCGCGCCGACGAAACCCGCTGCGGTCACGACCGCGGCGGCGGGCAGCGCGACCGCGACCCACTGACCGTCCTCACGGTAGGCCGCCACCGCGAAGTCCACCACGTCGGCGGTGACCTGCTCCGCACTCACGCCGGCATGCTTTCACGCCGATCCCGGATGTGCGACCGATACCCTCGACCCCATGCGGACCCTCGTCATCGACCACCCCCTCGTCGCCCACAAGCTCACGCGGTTGCGCCGTGCGGAGACGTCCTCGACGACCTTCCGGCTGCTCGCCGAGGAACTGGTGACCCTGCTCGCCTACGAGGCGACCGACGCGCTGCGCGTCCATCCGGTCGAGATCACCACGCCCGTCGCCCCGTGCACCGGGGTCGAGCTCGCCGAGCCGAAGCCGATCGTCGTCCCGATCCTGCGGGCCGGCCTGGGGATGCTCAACGGGATGACGAAGCTGATGCCGACCGCGGAGGTCGGCTTCCTGGGGATGGTGCGCGACGAGCAGTCCCTGCTCGCGTCGACCTACGCCGACCGACTGCCGCACGACCTGCACGACCGCCAGGTGTTCGTCCTGGACCCGATGCTCGCGACCGGCGGCACGCTGGTCGCCGCGATCGACCTGCTGTTGGAGCGCGGTGCCCGCGACGTGACCGCGATCTGCCTGCTCGCCGCTCCGGAGGGCCTCGCGCGGGTCGAGGCCGCCTACGCCGACCGCGACGTGACGGTGACCGTCGTCACGGCCGCGGTCGACGAGCGGCTGAACGAGGTCGGCTACATCGTCCCGGGTCTCGGGGACGCCGGCGACCGCCTCTACGGCGTCGTCTGATCCCCGCCGACCTTGAGGTTGTACCGCGTCACAGCGGGAAACTCCCGGTGAAACCTCAAGATCGACGACGGGGTGCGCGGGCCGGCGCATCGGGCGACTACATCGCCTTGAGGATGTCCTCCACCCGCACCTTCGCGTCCCCGAACAGCATCGAGGTGTTCGGCCGGAAGAACAGCGGGTTCTGCACCCCGGCATAGCCGACCGCCATCGACCGCTTGAACACGATGACGTCCCGCGACTCCCAGACCCGCAGCACCGGCATGCCGGCGATCGGCGAGGTCGGATCGTCCTCGGCCGCCGGGTTCACCGTGTCGTTCGCGCCGATCACCAGGACGACGTCGGTCGACGGGAAGTCGTCGTTGATCTCGTCCATCTCCAGCACGATGTCGTACGGCACCTTCGCCTCGGCCAGCAGCACGTTCATGTGCCCGGGCATGCGCCCGGCCACCGGGTGGATCCCGAACCGGACCTCGACCCCGCGCTCGCGCAGCACCCGGGTCAACTCCGCCACCGGGTACTGGGCCTGGGCGACCGCCATCCCGTAGCCCGGGGTGATGATCACGCTGGACGCCTCGCGCAGGAGGTCGGCGACCTCCTCGGCGGAGACCTCGCGGTGCTCGCCGTAGTCGGTGTCCTGCGACGTCGGCGCCTCGATGCCGAAGCCGCCGGCGATCACCGAGATGAACGACCGGTTCATCGCCTCGCACATGATGTAGCTCAGGTACGCGCCGGAGGAGCCGACGAGCGCGCCGGTGACGATCAGCAGGTTGTTACCCAGCAGGAAGCCGGATGCGGCTGCGGCCCAGCCGGAATAGCTGTTGAGCATCGAGACGACCACCGGCATGTCGCCGCCGCCGATCGAGGCCACCAGGTGCCACCCGAGTAGGAGGGCGAGCACCGTCCCGGCCGCCAGGAGGATGACGTTCGGCGAGATGACGAACCACACGGTGAGGGCGACGAACACGACGAGCGCGCCGATGTTGATCGCGTTCTTCCCCGGCAGCATCAACGGCTTGGAGTCGATCCGGGCTGCGAGCTTGAGGTACGCCACGATCGAGCCGGTGAACGTCACGGCCCCGATGAACACCCCGACGATGACCTCGCCGTGGTGGATGCCCAGCAGGTCCGAACCGACCTCCGTCTGGTCCGGTCCCGCCGCCTCGACCATGTAGTACGCCGCCCAGCCGACGAGCACCGCCGCCAGCCCGACGAAGCTGTGCAGCAGCGCGATCAGCTCGGGCATCCCCGTCATCTGCACGACGCGTGCCCGCCACAGCCCGATCGCGGCGCCGACGACGATCGCGACGACCATCAAGGCGACGCCCACGGTCGAGATGCCGTCGTCGAACACCATGCCGATCGTCGCGACCAGCGCCAGCGCCATGCCGGCGATGCCGAACCAGATGCCCTGCTTCGCCGACTCGTGCTTGGACAGGCCGGCCAGGCTCATGATGAACAGCAGCGCCGCCACCAGGTACGCCGCCGTCGCCAGGGAGGTCATGGTCATCGCTGGAACATCCTCAGCATCCGTCGGGTCACGGCGAATCCGCCGAAGATGTTGATGC
>CAYMNG010000005.1:0-51277 GCA_964391765.1 uncultured Bifidobacteriaceae bacterium
CGCAGTCGGAGCCGCCGCACTCATCCTGAGCTCCTGCAGTGGCACGTCGAACACGGCCACCCCCGCGAGCACCGCTCCGGCGTCCGCGGCGGCCGGCGCGTCACCGACCGCCGCGAGCGCGGACGCCGGATCGTCCGCGCTCGCCGAGGCGCAGGCGCAGCTGGTCGAACTGGAGAAGCCGATCACCACGTGGCCCCAGGTCGCCCCGCTGGCCAAGCCGGCCGACCTGACCGGCAAGAAGATCACCCTCGTCCCGTTCATCGAGGAGGTGCCGATCATGCACGGCACCGGGCAGGGCTTCATCGCCGCACTCGAGAAGCTCGGCGCGACCGTCGACGTCTGCGATGGCGGCGGTGACCCGACGAAGGTCGCGTCGTGCCTGACGACGGCCGGTCAGCGTGGTGTCGACGCCGCCGTGACGCTCTTCATCGACTACGACGCGATCGGCAACGCCGTGGACGGCCTGACGCAGAAGGGCATCCCCGTCCTCATCGGCGGCATGCCGCCGTCGAAGAATCGCCCCGCCGACTCGCTCCTGGGCTACGCCGACCACTCGCCGTTCACCAACAAGGGCTACGAGTACCTCGCCGACGCCGCGCTGGCGGCCGGCGGAGCCGACGCGTCCGTCGTCGCCGGCCGCCTGCGCGACTCGAGCCTGACCACCGAGTTCAGCGACACGATGGTCGACACGTTCAAGACCCTGTGCCCGAACTGCCCGATCTCGACCTTCGACTTCACCGCGCCGACCGTCAGCGGGGTGCCGACGGCGGTCAGCGCCGCGCTGGCGACGCAGCCCGACACGAACATCGTCGTGATGCCCGACGACGGCTTCGCGACGGCGGCGTTGCAGGGGATCCAGAGCGCCGGCTTCACCGACAAGGCGAAGATCGTCGCGTACGGGGCCGACCCGGCCGGACTCGAGCGCGTCAAGGCGGGCCAGGAGGCCGCGTCGATCGGGTTCCCCGTCGAGTTCGAGGGCTGGCGGCTGGCGAACTCCCTGCTGCAGCTGCTCGGCGGCGAACAGGTCACCCCGATCACCGAGCTGGCGGTGCGCGCCTTCACCGCGAACAACGTCGGTGACCTCGACATCCGTCCGGAGAACTACTTCACCAGTTCCTGGTACGGAAACGACAGTTTCAAGAAGGACTTCCTCGCCGCATGGGGTGCGCCGGCGTCATGACCGTCGCGCGACTCGAGGCGCACCATCTGAGCAAGACCTTCGGCTCCGCCAAGGTCCTCGACGACGTGAGCCTGGTGATCCAGCCGGGGGAGATCCACGCCCTCGTCGGCCAGAACGGATCAGGTAAGTCGACGGTCGTGAAGATCCTCACCGGGTACCACACCCCGGACCCCGGTGCCTCGATCGCACTGGACGGGCACGCGCTCGCGCTGCCCGTCCAGTGGCGCGAGGCCAGCGCCGCCGGCATGTCGGTCGTCCACCAGGACCTCGGACTCGTCAACGACCTCACCGTCAGCGAGAACATCGGCGTCGGCGGATTCGTCCGGTCGCCGATCATCCGCCGGATCGACTGGCGACGGCAGGCGCAGGTCGCGGCGGACATCCTCACGCGACTGCGAATCGATGTCGATCCGCACGCGATGGTCGGTCAACTGCCCGCGGCCCAGCGGGCAGCGGTCGGTATCGCCCGGGCGCTGCGTGACCAGGTCGACGGCGCCGGCCTGATGATCCTCGACGAGGCGACCCGCGCGCTCCCGAAGGAGCACCTGCGAGCCTTCCACGACCTCGTTCGCCGCGTGGCCGCGAACGGTGTGTCGGTCCTCGTGATCAGCCACAACCTCGAGGAGGTGCTGGCCGTCACGGACAAGGTCACGGTCCTGCGCGACGGCAGGGTCGCGGCGGCCGGGTTGAGCACCGCGTCGCTCACCGAGGACACGATCGCCCGGCACATGCTCGGCAAGTCCGTCCGGCTGATGCACCCGGGCCGAACGTCGGTGCGTCCGGGCACGCTCGCGGCCCGGATCGACGACGTTCAGATCCCCGGCCACCTCCCGCTCTCGGTGACGATCGCGAAGGGGGAGGTGCGGGGGGCGACCGCTGTGCCCGGCACGGGTTTCGAGGACGACGCGCAGCCGGTCTCGGGCGCGCGCCGCGCCGTCGGCGGCACCGTCACCACGCAGTCGGGCACGATCGACCTGCGTCGGAGCACGGTCGCCGACCTGATGCGCGCCGGCGTATCGATGGTCCCCGAGCGCCGGGTCTTCGAAGGGCTGGCCGTCGACCTGAACGTCCGGGACAACGTCGCCCTGCCGAGCTTCCGCCGCAAGGGGAAACCGTGGTACGTCGCCCGTCGGTGGCAGCACGACCTCACCAACGGCTACATCGAACAGCTGAAGATCAAGACACGGTCCAGCGACTCCCTCATCCGCGAGCTGAGCGGCGGCAACCAGCAGAAGGTCCTGTTCGCCAAGTGGATCTCGGTCGAACCGCTGCTGCTGGTCCTGCACGAACCCACGCAGGCCGTGGACGTCGGTGCACGGGCCGATCTCCTGGCCGCGGTCGCCGCGGCCGCCGACGAGGGGATGGGCGTCCTGTTGGTCAGCACCGAACCCGCGGACCTGGTCGCCGCGTGTGACCGGATCCTCGTGCTCCGTCCCGGCTCCGAACCCGTCGAACTGATCACCCGATCCCCGGACGACGTCCTCGACGCCGTCTACGCCGACACGACCTCCTCGGGAAGCGCACATGCCTGACATCACCGCCAATCCGCCGGCTTCGGCACCCACGACCGCTCGATCGGACGACCCGACGCGACTGGTGCCGCCGACGCGGCGACGCGCCCTTCCACCGTGGGCACACGTCCTCCTCGCCCGGTACGCGCTCGTCCTGCTGTGGATCGTCATGGCCGGGGTGTTCTGGATCGCCGAACCGGAGACGTTCGGCTCGGCCGTGACGATCTCGGCGATCTTCAGCGGCAAGCAGGTGCAGGTGTTCCTCGCGATGTCCGTCCTCGTGACCGCGGTGATCGGCGAACTGGACCTGTCGTTCGCCGCGGTGATGGGGATATCGGCGACGGCGACCTCGGTCCTGGCCAGTGTCTACGGCTGGCCGGTCTGGCTGGCGTGCCTGGCCGGAATCCTCGCGGCGCTGTTGTGCGGTGTCGCCAACGGCATGCTCGTCGTCGGCCTCGGTGTGTCGTCGCTGATCGTGACGCTCGGCATGAGCACCCTGCTGATGGGCCTGGCCCAGTGGATGAGCGGCAACACGATCGTCTCGCTGGTGAGTCCCGCGCTGGCCAACCTCGTCCTGTACGAGGTGCTGGGCATGCCGGTGTCCTTCTGGTACGGCGTCGGACTGGCGGTGCTGATCGCGTACTTCCTCGGCTGGACCCCGACCGGCCGGAGCATGGTCTTCATCGGCTCCAACCAGGAGGTCGCCCGCCTGGCCGGGATCCGGGTCAACCGCGTGCGATTCGGCGCATTCGTCGCGGCCGCGCTGCTCGCCGGACTGGCCGGCCAGATCCTGGTGGCCACGGTCGGCGGGGTGAGCGCGTCCACGTCGCTGTCGTTCCTGCTGCCCGCCCTGGCCGCGGTGTTCCTCGGAACGGCGGTCGTCCGGCCGGGGACGTTCAACCCGATCGGCACGTTGATCGCCATCTTCTTCCTCGAGACCGGCATCTACGGCCTGCAGCTGATGGGCCTGACGGGGTGGATCAAGGACGTGTTCTACGGCGCCGGCCTGGTCGCCGCGGTCACGCTCACCAAGATCGTCGGGGATCGGACCCGAACCGGCTGACCCGACGACCGTCCCGACGACGCGAACGACGAGCGACCCCTCGAGGTGGTGAACCACGCATGAAATCGACCTGGCGCACGGTCATGGGCGAGTGCCCGACCGCGGTCACGATCGTCACGTCCACCGACGAGTCCGGCTCGCCGGTCGGGATGGTGGTCGGGACGTTCACCTCGGTGTCCGAGACCCCGCCGCTCGTCGGCTTCCTCGCGATGGCCTCGTCGTTCACCTACGGCGTCATCCGCCGATCAGGCCGGTTCCGGGCCTCGGTCCTGGGCGCCACCCACGAAGCCCTGTGCCGGCACTTCTTCGCGTCCTCGCACGAGGGCCGGTTCTCGACGGACGTGTGGGAGTACGACGAGCATGGGCTGCCCCGCTTGCGGGACGCGATCGCGTGGTTCGACGCCACAGTGGACCGCACCCTCGGCGTGGGTGACCACGACTTCGTCGTCGGCGCCGTCCACGGCCTCGGCACGGGCACGGGGACGCACGAGGACCTGCCGTTGATCTTCCTGCGTGGTGGGTATCGCTCGATCAGCCGGTTGGGCCAGGTCCATCACGCCCCGGACCCGTTCTCGTCCCCGATCGAGTTCGGCTCACCGTACTTCTCCCTGTCCTGACCGACCGACACACGACCCACTCGACGAAGGGCACGACCATGACCGAGAACCCTGACGCCCCGACGGGCCAGACGACGGCGCTCCCGCCGAACGGCGAGCAGTTCCTCGCCAGCCTCCGAGACGGACGCGAGGTGTGGATCTACGGCGAGCGGGTCGACGACGTCACGACCCATCCGGCGTTCCGCAACTCCGCGCGGTCGTTGGCACGGCTCTACGACGCGCTGCACGATCCGGTGACGGCCGGCGTCGTGACGTCCCCGACCGACACCGGCAACGGAGGGTTCACCCACCCCTTCTTCAAGCTGGCCTACACGCGCGACGACCTTCGTGCGAGCCGCGACGCGATCACCCAATGGCAGCAGTTGGTGTTCGGCTGGATGGGCCGGACCCCCGACTACAAGGCCTCGCTGACGACTCCGCTCGGCGCGAACCCCGAGTTCTTCGGCGAGTACGCGGACAACGCGCGTCGGTGGTACCGGGAGATCCAGGAGCAGGTGCTCCATATCGGTCACGCGATCATCCACCCGCCGGTCGACCGGAACCGCGCGGCCGACGAGGTCCGCGACGTGTACGTTCACGTCGAGTCGACGAACGACAACGGGATCGTCGTCTCCGGCGCCAAGGTCGTCGCGACGGGCTCGCCGACGACGCAGTACAACTACGTGTCGCATATGGGCGTCCCGTTGGGCGACAACAATTTCGCGGTCACCTTCCTCGCGCCGTCGGCGGGCCGGGGGATCAAGATGATCGCGCGGCACTCGTACGAGGAGGCGGCCGCGCGCGCGGCCGGGCCGTTCGACTACCCACTGTCGAGCCGGTTCGACGAGAACGACGCGATCCTGGTGTTCGACGAGGCGCTGATCCCCTGGGAGAACGTCCTCATGTTCGACGCCAAGAAGTTGCCGGAGTTCGACGCGGTCGCCGGTTGGATCCCGCGGGCGATCTTCCAGGCCTCGACCAGGCTCGGGGTGAAGCTCGACTTCATCATCGGCGTCCTGTCGTACGCACTGGAGATCACGGGGGCCGGCGTCTACCGCGGCGTGCAGGCCGGTCTGGGCGAGGTCGTCGCGATCCGCAACGTCGTCAACGCGCTCCGTGACGGCATGATCGAGAACGCCGAACCCGGGTGGGGTGGAACCCTCGACCCACACACGGGGTACGCGTACGCGTACGCCTCGACGGCTCCGGGGTTGTACCGCCGGATGCGCGAGATCATCTCCACGATCGTCGCGTCGGGTCTGATCTACCTGAACTCCCACGCCGTCGACTTCGAGACTCCCGAGCTCCGTCCCTACCTCGATCGGTACCTGCGCGGTTCGAACGACAAGACCGCGCTGGACCGCAGCCGGACGATGAAGCTGCTGTGGGACGCGGTCTGCAGCGAGTTCGGCGCGCGGCACGAGTTGTACGAGCTGAACTACTTCGGCCAGCCGGAGCTGAACTACGTCCTCGGCCAGGAGCACGCGCACGGTGACGGGACGATCGACCACGCCCGTGATCTGGCCCGCGAGGCGATGTCGGCCTACGACCTGGGCGGGTGGACCGACGGTGTACTGGTGAACCCCGACGACGTCAGCTTCTTGCGTCGACGCTGATCCGCGCTCGGCGTACGGGCACGCCGCCGCGCCGGCGGCCCGTACGCTAGGGGGTCGACGGGGAGGAGGCCCATGCGCAGGTGGCCCGATGTGCCTGGGCAGACGAAGGCGCTGGTGCGGCGCGCGAGAGAGTCCGGCACGGCCGCCGTCGTCGACGTTCGTGAGCGCGTCGTCCTCGCGGGTGACGTCCGGAAGCACGGTCCGCTGGCCGCGGCCGCGCGACTGGGACTGCGTAGTGACCGCCCGTTGCCGATGTACTGGTGGGCCGGGGAGACCAACTTCGGCGACATCCTGTCGCCGGTGATCACCGCGTACGTCTCGGGGATGTCGCCGCGGCCGGTGCACTCGCGCCGGCACGGAAAGGTGGTCGCTGTGGGCAGCGTGCTGTTCGCGGCCCGGCCCGGGGACGTCGTCTGGGGCGCAGGGTCGGTGCGCGAGCAGCCGGTCGACCTCGACGGCACGGTCGTCCTGGCGGTCCGCGGGCCACTGACCGCGGCGCTCGTCCGCGGCGACGTCGCCCCCGCTGTGCACGGGGATCCGGCAGTTCTCCTGCCCCGCCTGCACGCCCCGCGGGAGCTGCCGAACGCACGGATCGGCCTGGTGCCGCACCTGGTGGACCGGGCGATCATGACGAGCGGGGACCCGGCGGTGCGGGTGATCGACCTCGGCACGCGCGACTGGCGGAGCGTCGTGGACCAAATCGCCGCCTGCGACGTCGTGCTGTCCTCGTCGCTGCACGGCGTCATCGTGGCCGAGGCCTACGGGGTGCCGGCGGTGTGGACGAAGGCCTCGGACGGTGTCGTCGGCGATGGATTCAAGTTCCGCGACTACTACGCCGCGACCGACCGGGACGTCGGGCAGGCCCGGCTGTGGGGCGCGCCGCTGGCGGACCTCGTCGACTCGGCGGTCGCGCCGCCGGCCATCGACGGCCAGCGGCTCGTCGACGCCTGGCGGGCGCACTTCGGACCGATGCCCGCCGAGACGTCATCGCGGCCGGCGGCTCGTCGGGCGGGCGAGCGGTGATCATCGGGCCGGCCCGCATCGAGGTCGGGGTGGAAGCGCGAGTGAGGTTCCCCATCCGCTGGGACGCGGACGTGCCCGACGAACTGTGGTTCGAGGTCGACGCGCGACACGCCGAGATGCTGAGCGACCGGGCCGACGCGGCGCTGCTCGGACTGGTGTGCGCGGCGATGAGGGCGGGCGAGGACGTGCACGTCGAGGGACCGGTGACCGACCTCCAGGTCGCTCGGCTGGCCGGGGAGTTCCAGGACCTGTGCACGCGGGTCAGCCCACAGTGGCAGCAGGTCGCGGTGACGGCCGCCGAACCCGTTGCGTCGGCCGGTCGCGCCGCGGGCGTCGGCCTGACCTTCTCCGGCGGGGTGGACTCCTTCGCCGCGTTCGCGCGGCACCACCTGGACGCGCTGTTCGCGTCGACCCGGCTGACCCACCTGCTCTACACGAACGCCGGCTCGCACGAGCCGTACGGGCGCGAACTGTTCCACCGCAGGCTCGCGCGGATTGCCCCGATCGGCGAGCGCGTCGACATCCCGCTCGTCCGCATCGACTCGAACATCAGCGACTTCTACTGGCCGGGTTCGTGGGAGTCGACCCACGTCACCCGCAATGTCGCGACGGTGCTGGCACTGCAGGCCGGGCTCGGTCGCCTTCGGCATGCCGGTTCCTACGAGTGGCCGTATGTGCGGATCGTCCCGGACGGCGTGCAGTCCCGGGTCGAGCCGATCCTCATGCCGATGCTCGCCACCGACGCGTTCACCCCGCAGACCGCACTCGGTGGGCTCACGCGGATGGCCAAGACCCGGATCGTCGCAGACACGGCCCTGGCCCACGAGTTCCTCAGCGTCTGCACGGCCGCCGGCGACGGCAACTGCTCGCGGTGCGTGAAGTGCCAGATGACGGTGCTGAGCCTGGAGCTCATGGGCGCGGCGGACCGCTTCGCCGGGGTCTTCGACCTCGAGACGTGCCGGCGCGGACGGGAGGACTTTCTCGGCTTCCTCTGGGCGAGCTCCGGTCACCTGCACGGTGAACTGCGCGAGCACCTCCTGGTGGCCGGCATCGCACCGCCGCGCCGGTCGCTGGCCGGTCGCGCGGTCGCCGGTGCCCGGCGCGTGGTCGGGAGGTAGGGGCGGATGCGGATCGGTCACGGACGTGTCGGTGAGGGCGGTAGCGCCGATACGCGAAGGCTGAGCTTCCCGGTCGCCTCCGACCGTGACCGGCCGGACACGTTGTGGTTCGAGGTTCCGACCGGGCACGCGGACCTGCTGTCGACGCGGGGCGACGCGGCGCTGGTGGCCCTACTCGTAGCGGCCATGCACGACGGCGAGGACGTGCACCTGGACGCCGAGGTCACCGACGCGCTCGCGGGTGCCGCGAGCGACGAACTGCAGTCGCTCCTTCGCCTGGTCACCCCGGACCTGAAGCGGATCCGGGTGGACGTCGCGCGGGCGGAGCCGGCCGCGGACCCCGCGCCGGGGAGAGCCCTGGCGTTCTCCGGGGGAGTCGACTCCTTCGCCACGCTCGACCGACAGCTGCTGAACGCGGCCTGCGCGTCCGATCGGGTCACCCATCTGGTCTTCACCAACGTCGGCTCGCACGACCCGGTAGGACGACCGCTGTTCCACGACCGACTGCGCCGACTGGCCTCGATCGGCCCCCGGCTGGGAGTGCCGCTCGTGCCCGTGGACAGCAACCTGTCGGACTTCTACTGGCCCGCGTCCTGGCGCGGGACGCACGTGACGCGCAACGTCGCGGCCGGCCTGGCCCTGCAGGGCGGGGTCCGGCGGCTGTTCCACGCGTCGACGTCCCACTGGGCCGAGCTCGTCCTGGGTGAGAGCAGCTACCAGTCCGCCGTCGAGCCGGCGCTCGTCCCGATGCTGGGCACCGACGCGTTCGAGATCGTGACGACGATGTCGAACCTCGACCGGCTCGGGCGCACCCGAATCGTGGCCGAGGTTCCCGTCGCCTGGGACTTCCTCGACGTGTGCACGGCCGAGGTCGGCGGCACGAACTGCGGGGCCTGCCACAAGTGCCAGGTCACGATGATCCACCTGGAGATCATCGGCGCGCAGGAGCGCTTCGCGCACGTGTTCGACCTCGACCAGTTTCGTCGCGGCCGCAACGACTTCCTCACGCACGTCTTCACGACCGACGACGACTACTACGTCGATCTCGTCGCCCATCTGCGGGCGGCCGGGATCGCGCCTCGAGCCGCGCGCCGGCTCGCCTGGCTGCGGGGTGGGTGAGGCCGCCGGAACGATTTGCATGAAAACGAAGCCAGATTCAGTTTCAGCGCGTAGATTGCCTCCTTGTTCCGTCCAGCACAGCCCGGGTGCACATCACTCGGCACACAGCAGGGAGACCAGATGAGGACAGTTCTTCGCGCAGTCCTGGCAGGGGGTGCGGCAATCGCCCTTACGGCGTCGCTCGTCGGTCCGGCGTCGGCCGCGAACAACCCGTCTCCGGCCCAGGTCGCCGCCGGGTACATGAAGGAACCGACGCGGATCAACCAGAAGGTGCCGCTGCGGGTCAAGCCCCCGCGTGGCATCAAGCTCGCCTACATGCAGCAGGGCATTCCGACGCAGGTCATGGTGGGCAAGTACCTCGCGCAGGCGGCGACCACGGTCGGCTGGTCGGTCTTCGAGGTGCCGTGGAACACCTCCGATCCGGCGAAGATCAACAGCGGCCTGCAGAACGCCGTCCAGCAGGGGGCGCAGATCATCGTGGCGCCCGGGATCCTGCCCTCGATGGTCAGCGCGACGGTGAAGAACCAGCTCGCCGATGCGAAGATCCCCGTCATCCTCGGGCAGATCTGCTCGACCGACCCGATCCCGGCACCGTTCATCGCCGGATTCGGCCTGTGCGCCAACGAGGCGCCGCTGGCCCGCTCGCTCGCGGCCTGGGTCGCCGCCGACTCCAAGGGCTCTGGCCGGGTCCTGTTCTCCGACACGCAGGGTGTGCCGCTGCTCGTGCCGTTCAAGCAGCGGTTCGCGGCCGAACTGCGCAGCATGTGCCCCGGTTGCAGCGTGACCTACCAGCCGATCACGATCGCGCAGTTCGTCGGCGGGCAGATCCCCGGGATCATGGTCTCCGCGCTGCGCCGCGATCCGTCGGTCGACTACATGTTCTTCGACACCGGGCAGCTGAGCAAGGGGATCCTGCCCGCGCTGGACTCGGCGGGACTGCTGTCGAAGGTCAAGGTCGGTGGCCGTAGCGCCTCGGCGGCGGAACTGCAGGGCCTGCGCGACAAGCAGATGGTCGTGTGGACGATGCAGAGCTTCGGTGTGTACGGCTTCGCGGCGCTGGATGCGGCGCTTCGGGTCGTGACGAAGTCCAGCGGGATCACCGGCAACGCCGTGCTCCCCGTGCAGCTGCTCACGACGGTGAACGTCGACTCGGCGCCCGATCCGTACGAGGTCGTCCCGGCGAACGCGCTCGCGATGTACAAGAAGTTGTGGCGAGTGAGCTAGTTCGTTGACCTTCTCGGATGTGCCACGCAACACCCAGGGCAACACCGGCGGGGCTGGTGGTGAAGACGCCACCAGCCCCGCCGCGGGCGGCCGGACGCTCGCCCTGGAGTGCGACGGACTGGCGAAGACGTTCGTCGGCCGCACGGTCCTGCACCCCTTTCGGCTGACCGTCGCTCCCGGTGAGATCCACGCGCTGCTCGGTCAGAACGGATCGGGCAAGTCGACGCTGATCAAGATCCTGTCCGGACTGCATCACCCCGACTCCCCCGCTGCGGTCTGCCGGGTCGGTGGTCGGCAACTGACCTTCGGTGACTCGCTGTCCGCGCACGCGCTCGGACTGCGGTTCGTCCACCAGGACCTCGGCCTGGTGCTGCAGTCCTCGATCGCGGACAACCTCGGCTTCACGCAGGGGTATCCCACCCGGTTCGGGGCGATCCGTCGATCGGCGACGAGCGAACGAGCACGCCGGATGCTCGCGACCGTCGAACTCGACCTCGACCCGGCGACCTTGGTGTCGAGCCTGACCAATGCGCAGCGCACGGGGGTGGCCGTGGCCCGCGCGATGGGCCTGGACACGACCTCGGCCCGAGTGCTCGTGCTCGACGAGCCGACCGCCACCCTCCCCGAGACCGACGTCGCCCACCTGCATGCGACCCTGCGAGCCGCGGCGGCCAGCGGCGTCGGCATCTTGTACGTCACGCACCACCTGGACGAGGTGTTCACCCTGGCGACCACCGTGAGCGTCCTTCGCGACGGCCGCCTCGTCCACAGCGGGCCGGTCGCGGCGACCGATCGCCCGGCGGTCGTCCGGCACCTGGTCGGACGCGAACTCGAGGAGGTCGCCCGGACCGGGTCGGCGGCCGGCGACGCGCGGGCGGACCGCCCGATCGCACTGGACGTGCGTGACCTCGAGGACGACATCATCCGGGGGATCTCGCTCACCGTCCGGGCGGGCGAGATCGTGGGGATCTACGGGCTCGTCGGATCGGGCAGCGAGTCGGTGCTCGGCGCGATCTACGGTGCCCGGGCACGCACCGGCGGGACCGTGACGGTCCGCTCGACGGTGGTCGAGCCGTTCCGGCCGAAGTCGTCGCGGGCGGCGGGAGTCGCGTACGTCCCCCCGGATCGCAAGGTGTCCGGTGGCTTCATGCACCTGACCGCGGCGGAGAACATCACGTTGGCGGACCTGAGCACCGTGTGGCACTGGGGCTTCCTGCGGCTTCGGCGCGAGGCGAGCGAGGCCGCCAGGTGGTTCGAGTCGCTCCAGGTGCACCCGCGGGACGGGGTCGACGCGCAACTGGCGACGTTCAGCGGCGGCAACCAGCAGAAGATCGTCTTCGGCAAGTGGCTGCGGACCGACCCCGTGGTCCTGCTGTTGGACGAACCGACGCAGGGCGTGGACGTCGGGGCGAAGGCCGAACTGCACCGGCGGATCATCCGGTCCTGCGCCGACGGCCTGGCGGTCGTGGTGAGCTCCACGGACGTCGAGGAACTCGCCACGTTGTGCGATCGCGTCCTGTTCATCGTCGGTGGCCGGATCGCCGGCGAGATGTCCGGCGGCGGGTTCACCGACGTCGCCATCAACCACAGGTTCCACGAAGTCCAATCGTCGGCCAGTCGCGGAGTGCGTTCATGAAGATCAACCTGGGTCTGGATCGCTTCAGCGGGATCTACCTGCTGGGCATCTTCGTCGTGGTGTTCTCGATCCTCGCCCCGTCGACCTTCCCGACGATGTCGACACTGCACATCATCGCCTCGTCGCAGGCGGCGGTCGGTGTCGTGGCGCTCGCGGTCCTCATCCCGCTCATCGCCGGGCAGTTCGACCTGTCGATCGGCGCCAATGCGAACCTCGCCGGGATCTGCGCGCTGATGCTGCAGACGAACGGGATCCTCGGCGCGATCCTGGCGCTGCTCGCCGGCATCGGCATCGGCGTCGTCATCGGCCTGCTCAACGGGATGCTCGTGGTCGTCTTCAAGGTCAACTCGTTCATCGCGACGCTGGCGATGACCTCGGTGCTGTCGGCCGTCCTGCTCATGGTGACCCGCAGCGAGGAGATCCCCCCGGGTGAGTACGGGCCGTTCCAGCAACTGACGCAGACCGACGTGTTCGGATTCCAGTCGGTCATTCTCTTCACGATCGTCCTCGCCGTGATCGTCTGGTGGGTGATCGAGCGCACGCCGCCGGGGCGGTACCTGCGCGCGGTCGGCCAGAACCCCGAAGCGGCCCGGCTCACCGGGCTACCGGTCAACCGCCTGGTGTGGATGTCACTCGTCGCCTCCGGCGGGATCGCCGCGTTCGGCGGGATCCTCGTCGTGTCCTCGACCGGCCCGTCGCTCGAGTTCGGCCCCGGGCTGCTGCTGCCGACGTTCGCGGCGGCGTTCTTGGGCTCGACGCAGATCCAACCCGGACGCGAGAACGTTTGGGGCACGCTCATCGCCATCCTCGTGCTCGCGGTGGGCGTGCAGGGCCTGCAGCTCGTGACCGGGGTCGTGTGGGTCGCCCCGTTGTTCAACGGCCTGGCCCTCATGGTCGCCGTCGCCGTCGCGGTCAATCGCCAGTCCCGCGTGACCCGGGCGAGGACGAAGCCACCGGGGGACTCGCTCGGCTCGGCCGGGGGCGAGCACGTCGTCGGGCAGGCGACCGCTGACGGGGTGGCCTCGGCGACGACCTCGGGAGGAGCCGATGAGTAGAGGTACGAGTAGCGGCAGTGGCGGCGCAGGCCCACGCGAACGCCGGATCGCGGGCGGTTCGCGGGTCGTCGTCGCGCTCGGGGCGGCGGTCCTCGCACTGACCGCGTGCGGACCGGGATGGTGGACCCCGGTGGTCAAGGAGACACCGATCGCCCCGTCCGCCTCGGCCGACGTGTCGGTCGAGGCGTCGGCCGATCTCGGCCCGGCGGCCACCCTCGACCTGACGATCGAGACGTTCCCGACGCGGTGGAACGAGATGGCCACGGCCAACGGATCGGGGATCGACCTCGCTGACCCTCTGGTCGCCGACGACACCACTGACGGCGTCTCGTCGATCACCGTGCCGGTCGGTGACGGAACGCTGTTCGTCCAGTGGCAGGCCGACGACGGGAAGATCCTCATCGCCGAGGTCGACGTCCCGATCGCGGACGATCCGACCACGTCCGCGGCGCTGCCGATCGTCGAGGCCCTCGCCCACGCCGGCCTGGACCTGTCGGCCGAGGAGTCCTCGGCGTTCGTCGCGACGACGGTGGCGGACGCGGTCGCCGATGCGATCGACCCGTCCTACATCGACGCGACGGTCTCGTCGGGATCGGCGGACTTCGCGCTCAGCATCGTGTCGGGCACGGGGTCCTTCATCATCACGCCAGCGGTCGACGACGGTTCGTCCGTCGACGACGGTTCGACCCAGACGGCGCCGTCCCCGTCAGCGCCGTCCCCGTCAGCGCAGTGACCCGGGGGGGACCGACCACCCCCAGGTCGTCGTCCCCTCGCGGCGCAGCGTGCCGCGTTCGACCAGGAGAGCGAGGTGCGCGGCGGTCTCCGCGAGCGCGGCGCGGCGCATCGTTCCGGTCACCTGCGGCCAGTCGCGCGACCAGCCGATCCGCTCGGCGACCTGCCAGACGGTCGCCGTCGTGCCGCGGTCGAGCGTGGCCACGATCTCGCGGCAGCGGGCCTCGTGGTGATCGATCAGGGCGCGAGCCCGATCGTCGACACCGCGGAAGCGGTACTCGTGCGCGGGGAGGGCCTCGGCCGTCGCGTGCTCGACGATCGCGGCGAGGGAGCGGAGGTAGCCGGCCAACGGCGGGACGGTCGCGTGCGGATGCAGGCCGATGTTCGGCGTGATGCGCGGCAGGAGGTGGTCCCCGGTCAGCAGGACGTCCTCGGTGCGGTCGTACAGGCACACGTGTCCGGGGGTGTGGCCCGGGGTCCAGACGACGCGCAGCCGGCGGCCGTCACCGGGCAGGCCATCGCCGTGCTCGAGGAGGACGTCCGGTGGCGCGAGGTCGTCGATGCGCTCGACGATCGACCGGTTCAGCGCCAGTCGCCCGCGTTCGGCCGGCGGGACGCCGCAGTGCGCCAGCCACGCCTCCTCGGCCGGGGAGTCCGCGCGCAGCGCCGCCCGCGTCGGCAGGCTCGACCACTCGACCGCGTGCATCGCCACCCACGCGTTCGACGCCTCGCGCAGGCGCGCGGAGAGTCCGTGGTGGTCCAGATGCACATGCGTGACGACGATGCCGGCGACGTCGGACACCCTCGCCCCGGCCGCGCCCAGGCCGTCCACCAGCGCCGACCAGCCGGCGTCGCTGGGCCAACCCGGATCGACGACGACCAGCCGGCCGGCCGACTCGATGGCGTACGACAGCGTGTAGCGCAGCGGGTTGTCCGGGATGGGAACGGGAATCGACCACATGCCGGGCCGAACCTGCTCGACCGGCGGGAGCACGCCGGCCCGCCACGCCGCCCGCTGGACGGTCCCGGTCACCTGGACGCACGACACGGTCAGCTCCGTGCGTCCTCCTGGCCGGTCGACCGGCCGGCCGGCCCGTCCGCCGGCGGACCCAACTCGGCGAGGATCTCGGCGCGGTGCTCGTCCAGGCCCGGGCCGGACCAGCGGACCGCGCCGGGTGTGGCCGACAGGCGCGGGGTCACGTTCTGCATGGTGACCTCACCGAGGGTGGGATCGGGGACCGTGACGAGGCTGCCACGATGGACGAACTGCGGGTCGGTGACCATCTCCGCCGCCGTGTAGACCGTCCCCGCGGGAACGCCGTTCGCCTCGAGCAGTGCGAGCAGGTCGGCCGCGGTCAGGGTCGCGGTCCAGGCGGAGACGATCTCGTCCAACTCGACCTGTCGCGCCCCGCGCGCGGTGTGCGCGGCGAAGTCGGGGTCGGTGGCCAGGTCGGGTCGGCCCATCGCCTCGGCCAGCCGCGCGAACACGGCGTCGTGATTGGCGGCGATCAGGACCCACGAACCGTCCGCGGTCGGGTACACGTTGCTGGGGGCGACCCCGGGCAGGATCCCCCCGGTGCGGTTGCGGACCTCGCCGGTCGCCACGAACTCCGAGACCAGGGCCTCCGTGACGCCCAGGACCGACTCGTACAGCGATACGTCGACGACCTGGCCCTCGCCGGTCGTCTCGCGTGCGCGCAGGGCGAGCAGCGCCCCGAGGGCACCGTTCATCCCGGCGAGCATGTCGCCGAGCGAGACACCCGACCGGCTCGGCGGGCGGTCGGGGTCCCCGGTCAGGTGGCGCAGACCGCCCATCGCCTCGCCGATCGAGCCGAACCCGGCGCGGGCGGCGTACGGCCCGTCCTGGCCGAACCCGCTGATCCGTACCATCACCAGTGCCGGGTTGAGGCGATGGAGCTCCGCCCACCCCAGTCCCAGGCGCTCGAGCGTCCCGACCCGGAAGTTCTCGACCAGCACGTCGGCCTGCGCGGCGAGCGCCCGCGCCACCGCGATGCCGTCGGGCGTGCGCAGGTCCACGGCGATGCTGCGCTTGTTCCGGCCGATGACCGACCACGACAGCGATCGACCGTCGACGACGACGCCCCAGCGGCGCATCGGATCGCCGGTGTCGACTGCCTCGACCTTGACGACGTCGGCGCCGAAGTCGCCGAGCAGTTGTCCGCAGTACGGCCCGGCGATCAGCTGACCGATCTCGACGACCCGGATCCCGGCGAGCGGGCCGGTGGGCTGGTCGGTGGGCTGGTCGGCGAGCGCTGTGTCGGGGGTGGGATCCATCTTCACTCCGTCGGGGGTGGGCCGAGGCTGGTCACGGTGCCGCAAGGAGGCCGGCGGTCACTTCGGCGGCAGGCGGAGCGCACCGTCGATGCGCACGACCTCGCCGTTGACGTAGTCGTTCTCGACCAGCGAGACCGCCAGCGCGGCGAACTCCGGGGCCAGGCCGAGTCGCCGGGGGAAGACGACGTCCTTGGCCAGGTGGGCCTTGAACTCCTCCGCGGCCGGCCCCGAGCCGTAGATCGGGGTGTCGAACAGGCCGGGGACGATCGTGTTCACGCGCACTCCGACGACGGCGAGGTCGCGGGCGAGGGTCAGCGTCATCCCGACGATGCCGGACTTCGCGGCCGTGTACGCGATCTGACCGACCTGGCCTTCGAAGGCGGCGACGGACGCCGTCATCAGGATCGAGCCACGTCCGCCGCCGGCGTCCGGCTCGTTGCGCGACATGGCGGTCGCGGCCAGGCGTACGACGTTGAACGATCCGACGAGGTTCACGTCGACCACCCGGCGGAACATGTCCAGGTCGTGCGCGGACGCGTACTCCCCGTCCTTGCCGATCGTCCGGCTCAGGCTCGGGATCCCCGCGCAGGCGACGACGGACCGCAGGGGGGCGGCGTCGGTGGCGGCCGCGATGGCCGTGATGACCTGCTCGGGGTCGGTGACGTCGGCATGCACGTAGCGTCCGCCGATCTCACCGGCGACGTGCTCGCCGCGGTCGTCGTTCAGGTCCAGGACGACCACCGTCGCGCCGCGTCCGGCGAGTGCGCGCGCCGTCGCCTCACCCAGCCCCGAGGCACCCCCGGTGACCACTGCCGAAGTTCCGTCCAGTCTCATGTGCCTGTCTCCTTTCGTCGGTCGGTGAACGCCGCGATCGCCGCGCGGGTCTGATCGGCGCCGAGGACCTCGAGTTGGGCGGCCATCTCCGCGTCGAGGGCCTGGCGCAGGGTGTGGTCCCAGGTCGCGGCGAGCAGGGCCTTGTTGGCCCGGTGGGCGACCGACGGGACTGCGCGCATCCGGGAAACGTAGTCCGCGACCAGCGACGGGAGCTCGGGCGTCGGCGCGACCGCGGTGATCAGTCCCCACTGCAGCGCGGTCGCGGCGTCGACCGGCTCGCCGAGGAGGACCAGTTCGCGCGCCCGGCGCTCGCCGACCAGTCGAGGCAGCAGCCAGCTCGTGCCGCTGTCGACGGCCAGTCCGCGGCGGGCGAAGATCGCGCAGAACGAGGCCTGCGGTCCGGCGAGCACGATGTCGCAACTCAGCGCGAGGCTCAGGGCCGAGCCCGCCGCGATCCCCTCGACGACGGCGATCGACCCGATCCCCACCTCGTGGAGCGCGGCGATGGCCCGATGGGTGGACGCGATCCCGGCGCGGATGTCGCAGGCCGGGTCGAGGAACTCGCCGACGTCGGACCCGGACGAGAACGTCCCTGCGGCGCCGCGCAGGACGAGGACCTCGTCGGCCGGGTCGAGGTCACCCACGGCCGTCTCGAGCTGCTCCCACATCCGGATCGACACGGCGTTGCGCTTCTCGGGTCGGTCCAGGGTGATCGTGAGCACGCCGTCCGCGCGCACGGTTCGGATGCTCATCGGCGGTCCGGGGCCGTCGCTTCGGCGGCGATCGACCGACCGATGATCTCCTTCATGATCTGCGTCGTGCCGCCGTAGATGGTCTGGATGCGACCGTCGAGATACGCCCGCGCGATCGGGTACTCCCGGGTGTATCCGTACCCGCCGTGCAGTTGGAGGCACCGGTCGAGGAGGTTCTGCTGCATCTCGGTCGCCCAGAACTTCGCCCTGGCGGCGTCGACGGCACTGGTGAGCCCGGCGAGGTGGTCCTCGACCATCCGGTCGACGTAGGCCTGCGCGACCTCGGCCGCCGTCGTCAACTCCGCGAGCTCGAACCGGACGAACTGCAGATCGGTCAGCGGGCCGCCGAACGCCTCGCGGCTTCGGCAGTAGTCGATCGTCCAGCGCAGTGCCTGCTGGGCGCCGGCGACCGCCTGCACGGCCATCGACAGGCGCTCTTGGGCCAGGTTCCGCATCAGGATCTCGAACCCGGATCCCTCGTCCGCCAGGCGGTTCGCCACCGGGATCCGCGCGTCGGTGAAGAACAGTTCGGCGGTGTCCTGGCTGCGCTGACCGATCTTGTCGATCTTCTTGCCCCGTTCGAACCCGGCGGTACCCGGCTCGACGACGAGCAGGCTGAGTCCGCGGTGACGTTGGTTCGGATCCGTGCGGACCGCGAGCACGACGAGATCGGCGTTGAGGCCGTTCGTGACGAAGGTCTTGGTGCCGTTGACGACGTACGCGTCGCCGTCCCGGCGAGCCGTCGTCCGGATCGCGGCGAGATCGGACCCGGCGCCGGGCTCGGTCATCGAGATCGCCCCCATGAGCTCGCCGGTCACCATCCCCGGCAGCCATCGGCTGCGCTGCTCGTCGCTCGCGCTGCCCAGGAGGTACGGCAGGACGATGTCGTTGTGCAGCGTCAGGCAGATCCCAGAGCCGAGGACCCCTTGGCGCTGCAGTTCCTCGCTCATGACGACGTTGAACCGGAAGTCGTCCACGCCGGGACCGCCGTACTGCTCGGGGACGGCCATTCCGAGGAACCCGTGGCCACCGGCCTCGACGAACATCGCCTTGTCGACCCGGCCCTGCTCCTCCCACCGATCGTGGTGCGGGGCGATCTCCTTCTCGACGAACCGGCGGAACGAGGCCCGGAAGTCCTCGTGCTCGTCCTCGAACATCCTGCGCTTCACGGGCGTCTTCCCATCGGCTCGGCTGCGGTGGTCATCGGGCGGTCCACCCGCCGTCGACGGCGAGGGTCTGGCCGGTGATGTACGACCCGAGGTCGCTGGCGAGCAGCAGCAGCGGTCCGTCGAGCTCGTCGGGGCGGCCGACCCGACGCAGCGGCGTCTGTCGGCTGATGAAGCGTGCCCCGGCGTCGGTGTTCGCGAACTGGGCCGTCTGGTCGGTCACGAACCAGCCGGGGGCCAGGGCGTTGACGCGGATCCCGCGATCGGCCCACTCGCAGCCCAACTGGCGGGTCAGTCCGACGACCCCGGCCTTGGCGGCACAGTAGGCGGCCTGGGTGATCGGCGCGGACGCGACGAGGCCGAACATGGACGCGACGTTGACGATGCTGCTGCCCGGGGGCATGACCCGCGCGGCCAACTGGCTCAGGGCGAACGTCGCGACGAGGTTCAGGTCGACGGTCGCCTCGAACTCAGCGAGGTCGACGTCCAGCGCGGCGGTCGCGGCCGAGCCGCCGGCGTTGTTCACCAAGACGGTGAACGAACCCGCGTCGGTGGCCGCCGCGACGACGGCCTGCCGGCCCGCGTCGGTGGTCACGTCGGCGACGACGGGTACGACGTCGGGGACCTCGTCTGCCAGCGAGGCGAGCAGGTCCGAGCGTCGAGCCACCGCGACGACCCGGGCACCGGCGCCGGCCAGGGTGCGAACGAAGTGCCGGCCCAGGCCGCTGGACGCGCCGGTGACCACGGCCGTGCGGCCGGCGAGCAGCGGGCCGGGCACTGCGGCGGGCATCGTCGTGGGTACCGCCGGTCGGCTCACGAGCCGACGACCTCGACGATCGTCGCGTTGGCCATCCCGCCGCCCTCGCACATCGTCTGCAGGCCCAGCCCGCCGCCGCGCCGCTCCAGCGCGGACACGAGGGTCACCATCAGCCGGGCGCCGGAGGCGCCGAGCGGGTGACCGAGGGCGATTGCGCCGCCGTCGACGTTGACCCGGTCCAGATCCACGTCGAGGTCCTTCGCCCACGCGAGGACGACGGGGGCGAACGCCTCGTTCACCTCGAAGGCCGCGATGTCGGCGATCGAGCGGCCGGCCCGGTCGAGGACCTGGCGGGTGGCCGGTATCGGCGCGGACAGCATCTCGACCGGATCGGCGCCGACGACCGACATCTCGCGAATGACCGCACGGTAGGGCAGGCCCAGTCGCTCGGCGCGCTGCCGGCTCATCACGAGCACGGCGGCCGCGCCGTCCGCGATCTGGGAGGAGTTGCCGGCGGTGATCACCCCGTCGGGGACGAACACCGGCGACAGTCCGGCCAACGCCTCGGCGGACGTGTCGCGGATGCACTCGTCGGCGCTGACGGTCCCGTCGGCGGTAGCGATCTCACCGGTCGCGCGGTCGCGGGTCCGCGTCTGCATCGGCAGGATCTGCCCGTCCAGGCGGCCACTGTCGCGGGCGTCGGCGGCCCGTCGGTGGCTGCGCAGCGCGAAGTCGTCGAGCGCCGCGCGATCGATGCCCCACCGCTCGGCGATCAACTCCGCGGACAGTCCCTGCGGGACCAGGCCGCGGTGGCCGAAGGTCTCGACGTCGGCGAAGCGGGCGGCGACCGCGTCGCCGTAGACGGCCGTGATGTCCCCGCCCGGGGCGTTGGAGAACATCGGCACCGAGCTCATGACCTCGACCCCGGCGGCCACGACGACGTCGTTGACGCCGGCCATGATCGACTGGGCGGCGTTGTGGATCGCCTGCTGCGACGACCCGCACTGGCGGTCCATCGTCGTGCCCGGCACGGTGACCGGCCAGCCCGCGGCGAGGATCGCCGTGCGAGCCACGTTCGTGCTCTGCGCGCCGACCTGGGTCACGCAGCCGACCATGACGTCGTCGACGATCCGCGGGTCGATCCCGGTGCGGGTGACGAGCGCGTCGAGCGTCGCGGCCAGCAGTTCGGCCGGGTGCCAGCCGGACAGGGATCCGTGCCGCTTGCCGATGGGCGTGCGTACCAGGTCGACGATGACGGCGTTGTCCATGGGGTCCTCGGGGTGTTCGGGGGTCGGGTCGGGGTCGGGGGTCGGGTCGGGGTCGGGGGTCGGCTCAGGTCGCGGTGAGGATCGACGCGGCGCCACGGCGAGCGGCTTCGGCGAAGTGCTGCGCCGGTGTGCCGCCCCACGAGCGTGCCGCGTGCGCACGGCGGAAGAACAGGTGGGCATCGTGCTCCCAGGTGAACCCGATCCCGCCGTGCAGGTGGACGAGGGTTCCGGCGCCGTGGGCGAACGTCTCGGCGGCCATGGCGCGGGCCAACGGAGCGACTCGGGCGAGCACCGCGTCGTCCCCGTCGTCGGCGGCGTGCAGCGCGATCGACGAGACCGCCTGCGCCTGCTCGATCCGCAGGGCCAACCGCGAGCAGGCGTGTTGCAGGGCCTGGAAGCCGCCGATCAGGCGACCGAACTGCTCGCGGATGCACACGTACTCCACCGTGCGGTCCAGGCAGGCGCGGGCGCCGCCGATGAGTTCGGCGGCCAGCGACACGTCGGCGAGGTCGTTGAGCCGACCGACGGCGGCGGCCCCGCTCACGACGATGCGCGCGGCGGCCCCGGTCAGGTCGACGTCGGCGACGGTCCGCACGAGGTCGGTTCCCGGTCGCGGGTGACGTCGAGGGGCGATGCCCTGCGGGTCGTCGACCAGCGCGAGCGCCGGTCCGGAGTCGGTGTCGACCGGGACGACGAGGACGTCGGCGTGGCCGGCGTCGGGAACGAACCGGACCACGCCGGCCAGGCGGCCGTCGACCAGGCGAACCTCCGGCGGCGCGGACGGACCCGATGCCGCCCACGCGACCGTGCCGACGAGGTCGCCGGAGAGCAGGTCGGCCAGCCGGGAATCTGGTTGTGCCGCGGCGGCCAGCGCGCGCGCGGCGTTCAGACCGGACCAGACCGGGGCCGGCTCGAGTCGGTACCCGAGTTCCTCGAGCACCACCGCGGTCGCCCGTTCGCCGGCAGCCAGGCCGCCGTGCTGCTCGGGGACGACCAGCGCGCTGACCCCGAGGTCGACGCACAGGCGCTGCCACATGAAGCGGTCGTCACCTGGCGCAGTCCCTGCCGCGCGGGCGTCCGCCCCGGCGCGCACCCGGGCGACACCGTCGTTGTCGTGGGCGAAGTCCCGGATCGTCTCGCGGACCTGGTCCGCGTCGAGCACGTCGGTCGCGGTCACGTCAGGTCCCGATCGGCCAGCCAGTCGCCGATGGTCGCGATCGCCTGCTCCAGGTACGGGCGCTGCTCCGGCCCGGCGTAGTAGTGCGTCGCGCCCTGGATGATCCGCAGTTGTTTGTCGGCCGAACCGACGGCGTCGAAGATCCGTTGCGTATGGCTGGGTGTGCACGCGTCGTCCGCGCTGTTGCCGACGACCAGCGTCGGCACGTCGATGTCCGGTCCGCACATCTGGGCGTCCGCCCGGGCGTCGTCGAGGCTCCACTGGGACAGCCAGCCGCGCAGCGTGCAGAAGCGGGCGAGGCCGACCGGGCTCATGTTGACGATCTCCGGATCGCCCAGGTAGCACCAGCGCGGGCGGCGATCGTTCGGATCGACCGCCGGGTCCAGCCAGCGCGGATCGGCCATGGTTCCGTGGACGACGAACGCCCGCTCGGCCAGCGGCCGGCCGCTGGCGCGCAGATCCGACAACTGGTCCTTGACCCATGCGGTGATCCGCCGGTTGCGCGCCTCCTGCGCGGCGCGGTACGCGTGGACGAACTGCGGTGAGTACGGCGGCTGGTTCGGATTGGCGGGGTCGTAGATGTCCAGTTCCGGATCGCGACGGTGGGGATCGGCCTCGTCGAGGATCGACGGGTCCATCCACTCGGTGAGCGTGCGGTGACGGCTCACGTGGGCGGCCAGGAGGAGCAGCGCGTCCGCCGGGGGGAGGTCGGCCGTGGTCAGGTCGGGCGGTTCGCCGGCCGGGGTCGCCGTCACGGTGGCGCGGCGGGCCTGCTGTTGGTAGAAGGTCGACAGTGCCCCGCCGCCGCTCCAGCCGGCGAGCACGACGTTCGTATAGCCGAGTCGGTCGCGCGCATCGCGGACGGCGGCCCCGAGGTCCTGGGCGACCTTCTCCATGACGAGCGCGTAGTCGGCGCCGCGATACCGACTGTTCGCGTAGATCACATGGTGCCCGGCCCGCGCGAGCGCGTTGTTGATCGGCAGGTACGCCCCGCCGCCGATCGGGTGCATGAACAGCAGCACCGTGTCGGACGGGCGGTCCGGCTTGAGCAGGTAGCACTCCAGTGCGACCTGCTCGCCGGTGCCGCCGTAGGTGTCGCGGTACGCGGACGTGTCGTCGAACAGGACGAGATACGGGATCCGCTGGTAGGTATGGATCATCGGGGTAGGCCCAGGCCTCTCTGCGCAACGAGGTTGAGGTGGATCTCGTCGGTCCCGCCCGCCAGCCGCAGTCCGGGTACGCCGAGGGTGAACGCCGACCAGTCGTCGACCTCGTCGCCGCCACCGTGCAGGGCGGGTCCGAGCAGTTCGGGGAGCGAGTCGTCCATCCGCATCAGCGCGTCGACGAGCGCGAGCTTGCTCAGCGACCCGGCGACCGGTTCGAGGCGACCCCAGGATCCGGGTCGCCGAGCGGCGAGGGCGCCGGCGGCGACGGCGGCCGCCACGGCGCGACCGACGTCGGCAGAGCAGGAACCGGTTCGGGCCACGAGATCGGCGTAGCGGGTCAGGACCGCGGGCGTGAGCGGGCCGGCCCCCCGCATCATCGCCAGCCGCTCGCTGTTCAGGCTCGTGGCGGCCACCTGCCAGCCGTTGCCGGCCGCCCCGACCATGTCGGCCACGGGCACCCGGACGTCCGCCAGGAAGACCTCGTTGAAGGCGGCTCCGCCGGTCATCTGGCGCAGCGGTCGGACCGTCACGCCCGGTGCCCGCATGTCGACCAGCAGCATGCTCAACCCGGCGTGCTTGCCCGCGGCGGGGTCGGTTCGGACGAGGAGTTCGCCGATGTCGGCGACGTGGGCCATGGACGTCCAGACCTTCTGTCCGTTGACGATCCACTCGTCGCCGTCACGGACGGCCGAGGTCCGCGCGCCGGCCAGGTCGGAACCGGAGCCCGGCTCGGAGAACAACTGGCAGCCGACGAGGTCGCCGCTGTGGATCGCCGGCAGGTAGCGGCGCCGCAGGCCCTCGTCGCCGTGGGCCTCGATCGCCGGTGCGACGATGTCCAGGCCGATCATCAGCGGGGCCCGTGACGGCAGCCCGCTCTGGTCGACGACGGCGTCCACGGCGAGCTGCCAGCCGGCCGGCCGTCCGCCGCCGCCGAGTTCGCGCGGGCCGGCGAGCCAGGCCAGCCCGGCGGCGAACAACGCCGCCTGGGCCCTCCGGGCGACGCTAACCTGCTCGGAGTCGCGTTCGACGGTCTCCTCGATCAAGGAGACCTCGCGGTGCCGCTCGGTGAGGGCCGTCGTGCGGTAGTCGCGCAGGACGTCCCTCGCGACGGCGAGGACGTCCTCGACGGTCGACGCGGCGTCGACCCGCTGTCGGGCGAGCGCGAGGTCCGCGGTCACGGGAGGTCCGCCACGTGCCGGGCCAGCCGCTTGGCGCGGTCCATGTCGTAGTGCTTGCGCGCGACGATGCGCTGCGCGTACAGCCCGCCGCCGGACTGGATCATGGTCACCAGGTTCCAGCCGCCGAGGGCGTCGGCGGTGTAGTCGCGGATCGCGCGGAACAGGTGCGCGCGGTACTCGCCGTCCACGCCCTCCTTGGTGCGCATGTACTTTCGGATGTCGTCGCCCACCTCGGGGTTGAGGAGGTCCGCGGTCGACGGCACGGTGACGATCGCGCCGCCACCGATGTCGTGCAGGTGCTGGACCATTCGGCTGAACTCGTGCGCGCCGTAGTGCTTGGCCGCGTTCGTGTACAGCTCGCTCGGGAAGTACCACCCCTCCGGTGACGGCTCGGCGTGGACGATCGCGGCCTCCAGCCCGGCACGGACCAACGTCGCGTAGATGATCATCTCCGCGATCTTCTCCTTGACGTGGACGATCGACTCGGTCCCGTTCGCCTCCGCGACGAGCTGGGCCAGGCCGACGAGGATGTCGCCGAACTCCGCCATGTGCGCGGTGCCGCCGAGCCGCTCCCACAGTCCCAGCGAGTGGGCGAACAGCGCGGAGTACTCGGTTTCGCCGGCGAGGAAGACGCGCTCGGCCGGCACGAACACGTCGTCGAAGATGATGAATCCCTCGGGCGTGTTGTACCTGCTGCTGTAGGGGAAGTCGGCGACGTTGTGCCGTGGTGCGTAGTTGGTGTTGACGATGCGCACGCCCGGGGCGTTGACCGGGACGGCGCAGGCGATCGCCCAGTCCTCCTCGCCCGGCTTCATCATCTTCGTGGGCATGACGAGCAGTTCGTGGGACACCGCGGCCGACGAGATGTGCAGTTTCGCGCCACGGATGACGACGCCGTCGGGTCGGCGTTCGACGATCCGGGTGTAGACGTCCGGGTCCTCCTGCTTCGACGGGCCGAACCGACGATCCCCCTTCGCGTCGGTGATGGCCTGGACGCAGCGCAGATCGTTGTCCCGGCAGTACTCGAAGTAGCGTTCGATCCGGTCGGCGTACACCGGGTGCGTCTGGCGCATGCGCGTCGCCGCGGTGAGGTACGCGAGCAGCCCCTGGGACGCCGTGACCGTGACCATGTCCCATTCCAGCAACTCGTGCAGGAGCTCGCGGAGCTGCTCGGTCGAGTACGGGATGGTGAAGTACGGCCCGCTGGCGTCGTCGCCGGCTCGGTAGTAGCGGTCGTACCCCTCGCCGATCCGGTCGATCGTGGTGCGGAAGACGACGTGCTCGGCGGGGTCCTCGACGAGGTGGCCGTCGGCGAAGATCCGACGGCCGTCCTTCAGTGAGTCCAGGTATTCCGCCCGTGTCTTCATGTGCTGCCTCTCAGGGTCGTGGGTCGGGGGTGCGTTCGCGGTGGGGACCGTGCCGGCTCGACGGCGCTACTGCTCGCCCTCGGGGCGGACGAACGCCGCGAGGTCGCGCCGGACGAGCTTGCCGGTGGCGCTGCGCGGCAGGTGTTCGACGACGACGACGGTCTTCGGCGTCTGGTAGCCGGCGAGGCGCTGCCGAAGCCAGGCGATCGTCGCCTCGGGGTCGATCTGCGAGCCGGGGCGGGGGACGACGGCTGCGCAGATGCGGGTCCCCCACAGGTCGTCGGCGACGCCGAAGACGGCGCACTCGCTGACCCCGTCCATCTCGGCCAGCACCTGTTCGACCGCGGCCGGCTGGACGTTCTCCCCGCCGGTGATGATCATGTCGTCGACCCGGCCCTCGACGTAGACGTAGCCGTCCGCGTCGACGCGGCCCACGTCGCGGGTGTGCAGCCATCCGTCGCGCAGCACGGTCTCGGTGACGTCGTCGCGACCCCAGTAGCCGGTCATGAGGTGGTCGCTGGCGACGACGATCTCCCCGGCGGTGCCGACCGGCACGTCGGCTCCGGTCGTGACGTCGACGATCCGGACGCGCGTGGCGTTGACCGGCCGCCCGGCGGCCAGCAGGCGCGGGCTGTCGGGGTGATGGTCGGCCGGCGGCAGTTCGACGATCGCACCGCCGGACTCGGACAGGCCGTACACCTGGGTGAAGCGGCACGGCATGACCCGGGCCAGCTCGCGGAGCAGCGCGCCGGAGATCGGCGAGGCGCCGTAGGCGATGTCGCCCAGGTGCGGCAGCGGCGTCGGGTTGCTGTTCAGCTCCCCGACGATCATGTGGAGCAGCGCCGGGACCATGACCGCGTGCGTGATCTGCTGGTCGGCCAGCGCGCGGACGAGCCCGGCCGGCGACGCGTCCGCGGTGTAGTACTGCGTCACGCCGTACAGCAGGCCGTACTGGCACCAGGTCGCGCCGGCGAGGTGGAACTGCGGCGGGACGACGAGCATCCGGTCGCCGGCGTGGAAGGTGAATGCCGTCGACTCCGACACGGCCAGGTCGATGCTCCGACGACTGATCCGCACGGCCTTCGGCTCGCCGGTCGAACCGGAGGTGAAGAACATGATCGTCGGATCGTCCGGCTCCGGCACGAGCGCCTCGCCGCGGGGTCGGTCGGCCCACGGGAACGGGCCGTCGGTGGGGACGCCGAGGTGGGGGCCGAGGTCGACGTCGGCGAGCATCGGTGCCAGGCCGATCGTCAGCGCCGGACCCACCGCCGCGGCCTGTCGCTCCAGGTCGGTCGACGACAGCCGCCAGTTCAAGCCGACGAGGGCCGCGCGGACGCGCCGGCAGGCCACCACGATCGGGAGGAAGGCCGGGTCGTTGCTGCCCAGCCAGGCGACGCGGTCACCCGGTCGGACACCGCGGTCGAGCAGCACGGACACCAGGCGGTCGGACGAGTCGTCGAGTTCGGCCCAGGTGATCCGCCGATCGGTGCCGATGGACTCCGCGGCGATCGCGTCGGGCATGGACCGCGCCCATTCGCGGACGGCCTCCTCCAGCCGCGGCGGCTGCGCCGCGGCGCCGGTATCGGTCATGCGACGGGGTCGGGGGTCGCGACGGCGTCGCGCTGCGCCGCCAGGGCGGCCTCGTGCGCCAGCAGCGCCGGGCTGGGCCACAGCCGTTCGACCGTGTCGATGGCGATGATCTCCCACTCGACCCGGTCGACCTCGTCGTACATCCGACGCGCGCGCTCACGAACCCGCTCCGGAACGCCGTGCTGGATCCCCTGCGGCGCATGGGAGAACAACCCGGCCGGCATGTTCACGCCGAAGACGGTGCCACCGTGGTAGAACGCGACCTCGTCGAAGTCGCAGTTGCGGTGGTACCACGGGGTGCGTTCGGTGCCGGGCACGGCCTCGGCCCGGTGCGGCAGGAAGTTCAGCAGCCACACGTGGTCGTTCTGCAAGAACACGTGGACGGTCGGCGGGAGGTGGACCGACTCGGAGAGCAGCACGTCGTAGTCGGCGATGTTGAGTCGGAACGGGAAGTTGTCCCCGCGCCAGCCGACGGCGTCGATCGGGTTGTGCCGGTAGAACAGCGAGGTGTGCTCGCCGTCCCAGTCGGTGTACCGGACCTCGTACTCCTCGCGGCCGTCGTCGTCGATCGGCGAGGGGTCGGGGACGAAGACCATCGTCGAGTCGAACGGGTAGTGCCTCCCGAGGACCGACGGCGGCGGGATCCGCAGCTCCGCGCGCGTCTCGACGAGGAGTTGGTGCGTGTCGTCGCCGGCGGGGATCACGCGGTACAACGACGCCTTCGGGATGTAGATCCAGTCCCCGGGCCGGTAGTCGATCGGCCCGAACTCGGTCTCGATCGTCCCGGTGCCGCGGTGGGTGAACAGCACGACGTCGCCGTCGAGGAATCCGGTGTGGAACGGCATCGGCTGGACCCGCCGGCTCAGCGAGATGCGGACGGTCGAATTGCTGTAGAGCAGCATCGGATCGCCGGCCGGGTCGACGTGGTCGTCGGGGACGAGGTCCAAGGTGTCGGAGTGTCGTTCGCGCAGCCGGCCCTCGCTCCGGAACGCCGTCGGGTCGTTCCGGCGGTACAACTGGGCCTGCCGGCCGAAGAACCCCTTGCGCCCGAGCTCGTCGTCCTTCAGGCCGTCCAGATCTGCATGGATTCGTTGTGGCGTAACACCTTTGCGGTACTGCACGAATGACTCCACGGCGCACCTTCCCGGTGGGTTGTCGGATGTCGGGACCAGTCAGAATCTGATTCTAGATTCAGGTTCGTGTTTCTCGCAACGAATTCGCGAGATCCGATCGCGCCTGCAATAGGGTCGGTCGGACCGGAGTACGACTCCACCGTCGTAGTGAGACGAGGCATGGATGCCCCCGAAGACCCCGCGTGGCGAACGAACCCGCGCCGCGCTGCTCGACGCCGCTCGACAGGAGTTCGCGGAGAAGGGCTACTTCAACGCGAAGATCGCCGACATCGCCGAGCGGGCCGGCAAGTCCTCGGGGTCGTTCTACAACTACTACGAGAACAAGGAACTGCTGCTCGTCGACCTGGTCAACGAGTTCCCGCAGGACGTGCTGCGACACGCGTTCACCGACGAGCGGGGCACGGACATCGCGTCGCGGATCGAGTCGGCCGTGGCGGCGTACTACACCGCTTATCGGACGTACCTGCCCGAGATGGTCGGGGTGTTCCACCTGTCGATGACCCAACCGGAGTTCCACGAGCGATGGCTGTCGCTGCGTGCCGCGGGCGTCAGTGCGCTGGTTCCCCACATCGACCGACTGCGCAAGCGCAGCGGCATTCCGAAGCCGGTCCGGTCCGACATCCTCGCCTCGGCCGTCGTCTCGATGCTCGAGGGGTTCTGCTGGGCGTGGATGGCGGCCGGTGGCGAGGACGGGGTGGCTCCGCCCACCGACGAGGAGGCGATCGCCACGTTGACGTACGTGTGGTCCCGGGCCGTGCTCGCCGACGGGCCGAAGCCGGCGCCCCGTTCCCGGACCCGATCCGGCAGGGCCTAGGCCGCGGCGGGCACGAGCGCACCAACGCGCACGGGCGGAATCGCGCCGAAGAACCGAAACTGAGCCCAGGTTCATGTTAGGTTCGTGCCGCGCGACCCCCGGGTAGGCGCTCCCGTACGCCGGAAGGGTTGTCGCATGGCAGACGAGATCGTGACGAGCCGCGACGAGGGCACGCTCGTCATCACCATCAATCGACCCGCTTCGCGAAATGCGCTGAACGAGGCCGCCGGTCGGGGTATCGCCGCGGCGGTCGACGTCCTGGACAGCGACGACAGCCTGCGGGCCGGTGTGCTGTGGGGCGGTGGCGGGACGTTCTGCGCCGGGATGGACCTCAAGGCGTTCTTGCGCGGTGAGACGCCCGAGGTCCCCGGCCGGGGACTGGCGGGGATCACCCAGGCGCGGCCGGCCAAGCCGCTCATCGCGGCGGTCGAGGGCTTCGCCCTCGCCGGGGGGCTGGAACTGGCGCTGGCCTGCGACCTGATCGTCGCGGGCCGGTCCGCGGTGTTCGGACTGCCGGAGGTGCAGCGGGCGCTGGTCGCTGCCGCGGGCGGGGTGTTGTCGCTGCCGCAGCGCATCCCGATGGCGATCGCGATGCAGATGATCTTGACGGGTGACCCGATCGACGCGACGCGCGCCTACGAGGTCGGGTTGGTGAACGCCGTCGTCGACGACGATCAGGTCCTGCCGACGGCCCTCGCGCTGGCACGGCGGATCGCGACGAACGGGCCGCTCGCGGTGGTGACCAGCAAGCGCCTGGCCTACGCCGGTCGCGAGTGGAGCGACGTGGAGCGATGGGCCCGGCAGCAGCCGGACGCCGAGAGGATCTTCGCGTCCGCGGACGCCCGCGAGGGGGCGCGGGCCTTCGCGGAGAAGCGCGCACCGAAGTGGACCGGGACGTAGCCGGAGGGAAGACGATGATCACGATGGTGGTTCGGATCCGCACCAAGCCGGCCGAGCACGACCGGTTCGTCGCGGCAGCGCGCGTTCTGCGCGCAGCGTCGGTCGCCGAGGAGGGGAACGTCGAGTATTCCCTGTGGGAGCCCAGCGGAGGAGGCGACGAGGTCCTCGTCGTCGAGCGCTGGCAGGACCAGGCCGCGATGGACGCGCATCACGACAGCGCGCACCTGGCGGCGTTCCGCGCAGCCGTCAAGGGTGCGCTCGCCGAGCCGCCCACGTCGTTCCGGGCGGACGAGGCAGGAGCGCCCTGAGGCCTCCTGCCGCCAACCGATCCCGACAACGACCCGCGCGCCATCGTGATCCGTCCCGATCAGGGTCGCGGCCACCCCAGTGGGCGCGACCTGCCGCCGGCCCGGTACAGGGAGCTGGGCAGCGCGTGGCCGACGGCCGCCTCGGTGACCTGTGCCGCCGCCAGCGTGGCGTCCAGGTCGATTCCCGTGTGAACGTCGCACCCGTCGAGCAGGTAGACCAACTCCTCCGTGGCGATGTTGCCGCTGGCTCCGGGCGCGAACGGGCACCCGCCCAGGCCACCGACGGAGGAGTCGAGCGAGGTGACGCCCATCGCGAGCGCCGCCAACGCGTTCGCGATACCCGTTCCCCGGGTGTCGTGGAAATGAGCGCCGACATCGGTGCCGTCGGCGACGCCGCGTACCGCCACGACCACGTCGGCGACCCGTCGCGGGGTGACGGTGCCGATCGTGTCGCCCAGGCACAGCGCGTCGGCGCCCCGGCGGACGGACTCCCGGGCGACCTCGACCGTCGAACCGACCGGGACCGGGCCGGTGAACGGGCAGTCCCACGCCGTGCCGATGATCACCTCCAACGTGCCACCCGCGGCGTGCACGATGTCGGCGATCTCGTCCACGAGCCGGACGGACTCGACGGTGCCGCGGCCGACGTTGGCGTGGCTGTGCGCATCGGCCGCGGAGATGACGTACTCGAGGTGGGTCATGCCGGCCGCGACGGCTCGCCGCGCTCCGTTGACGCTCGCGACGAGTGCCGACCACCGAATGGCGGGCCAGTCGACGGTGGCGGCCGCGACGGACTCGGCGTCGGCGAGTGCGGGAACCGCTCGGGGTGAGACGAAACTCGTCGCCTCGATCCGGCCGACGCCGGTGGCGGCGAGAGCCGCGAGCATCGCCAGTTTCCGCTCGGTCGGGATCGGCGGCTCGATCTGCAGGCCGTCGCGCAGGCCGACCTCACGGATGACGGCCGCCGACGGCAGGTTCAAGAAGTTCACGCGAGCAGGGTACGGGTTCCCGGTGGCTTCGCGACGGACTGACCAGAAAGTGAATCCAACTTCAAGATAATGCGCGATACTCGCCCCGACTACGAGGCGAAGGAGTGGTGCACCATGGCGATCCGGGTGATCCAGTGGGCGACGGGGTCGATCGGCCGGGTCACCTTGCGGCAGGTCCTCGACTCACCGGACCTGGAGCTGGTGGGCCTGAAGGTGCACGGCGCGGACAAGGTCGGCCGCGACGCCGGCGACATCGTCCGACGCGGCCCGACCGGGGTCCTCGCCACCGATCGGATCGGCGACATCCTCGCCCTCGACGCCGACGTGGTGCTGCACGTCCCGCTCAACGGTGAGTCCGCGCGCCAGCACGCCGACGACATCGACGCGTTGCTCAGGTCGGGCAAGAACGTGATCACCACCGTCGGCTTCACCTATCCGTGGGCCACCGACCCGGAACTGGCCAGCAGGCTGGACGCGGCGGCACGGGCCGGCGGGGTCACGCTGTTCGGCACCGGGATGAATCCGGGCTTCCTCGCCGAGCGCCTCGCCGTCGCGATCACGACGCTGTGCACGGACGTGGCGGCGGTCAGCGTGCAGGAGTCGTACGACTGCACCCCGGTGGCCTCGCCGGGGTTCATCTTCGACCTGTGCGGGTTCGGCCGGTCGCCGGAGGCGTTCTGGCACGGTGCGGCCGGGCGCATGCGGTTCTTCTCGAACCTGTTCGGGGAGACCATGGGATACCTCGTCGACACCCTGCGACTACCGGTGGACCGGATCGAGCCGGACCACGACGTGATGATCGCCGCGAGCGATGTCGAGCTCCCCGTCGGGGTCGTGCCGGCGGGGACGGTCGCCGGGGTCCGCTGGCAGTTCCACGCGCGCAACGGTGACCGGACCGTCATCACCGTGCGGTCGATCTGGCGATGCGGGCCGCCAGCAGCCGGATGGGAGGGGGACGACGGCTGGCAGGTGCGCATCGACGGCGCGCCGCGGATCGAACTCGACCTGAAGTGGCTGGATCCGATCGGCCGACCGGAGCGATCCAAGGCCGTGCAGTACGCGACGGCGGGGCCGGTCGTTCGCGCGATCGCGGACGTCGTCGCGGCGCCACCGGGGATCCTCGTCCCGCCGACGTTCGCCGCCTACCGCGGCCCGGGCGGTGGGTCCGACGTCGCGGGGTTGATCGCCGCCGGCCTGCTCACGCACGTCGCCCACGCGGCCGAGCGCTGATCACCGCCGTTGGGTCGGGCGATCCGGGCCGAGCCACTCGAGCAGCACCTCGTCGGTATGGGCACCCGCCGTCGGCGGTGCGCCGGGGGGCGGGCTGGGGGTCCGGGAGAACCGGGGGGCCGGGGCCGGCTGATCGACATCCGCGATCCGCGTGAACGTCCGGCGGGCGAGGAGGTGTGGATCCTCGAGCGCCTCACCGAACGTGCGCACCGGCGCGACGCACGCGTCGGTGTCGGCGAACACCGCCGCCCAGTGGTCGCGGCCGGCCGTGGCGAAGCGCTCGGCGAGGATCCGCCGCAGGTCGGGCCAGGCGGCCCGGTCGGCGCGCGGCGGCACCGTCGCGGGGTCCAGCCCGAGTCCGTCGAGCAGTGCGGCGTAGAACGGCTCCTCGAGCGCACCGACGGCCACGTAGCGGCCGTCAGCGCATGCGTACGTGTCGTAGAAGGGCGCGCCGCCGTCGAGGAGGTTCGCCCCTCGCTCGTCGGTCCACGCGCCGACGCCGCGCAGCGCCCACATCGCCTGGGCGAGGACGCTCGCCCCGTCGACCATCGCGGCGTCGATGACCTGGCCCAGACCCGACTTCTCGCGTTCCCACAGGGCCGCGAGAACGCCGAGGACGAGGAACATCGAGCCGCCGCCGTAGTCGCCGACGAGGTTGAGCGGGGGCACGGGCCGATCGCCGGACCTGCCGACCGCGTTGAGCACACCGGTCGTCGCGAGGTAGGTGATGTCGTGGCCGGCGCGGTGGGCGGACGGTCCGTCCTGCCCCCAGCCGGTCACGCGGCCGTAGACCAGTCGCGGATTGATCCGCAGGCAGTCGTCCGGGCCCAGCCCCAGGCGCTCGGCGACACCGGGTCGGTACCCCTCGAGGAGGACGTCGGCGACGGCGACCAGTCGACGCGCCCGGTCCTGCCCGTCGGCGGTCTTCAGGTCGGCGTTGATCGAACGTCGCCCGCGCAGGGTGAGGTCCGGCGCCCCGGCGACGAGGTCGAGCCCGGGCCGGGGACGCTCGATCCGGACGACGTCGGCGCCGAGGTCGGCGAGCAGCATCGCCGCGTGCGGACCTGGCCCGATCGAGGCCAGCTCGAGGACGCGCAACCCGGCCAGCGGGCCGCGACCGACGGCGGCGGACATCGGTGGCCGCTAGGCGGTCCGCACGGCGGCGTACTCCCGCGCCACCTGCGCGCCCAGGCGAGCGTTGTTGTTCACCAGCGCGATGTTCGCGGTCAGGCTGGCACCGTGGGTGATCTCCACGATGCGTCCCAACAAGAACGGCGTCGCGTCCTTGCCGTGGATGCCCTGCGCGTCCATGTCGGCCAGCGCCTGCTCGATGATCACGCCGATCTCGTCGGCCGGGATCTCGTCCTCGACCGGGATCGGGTTGACGATCGCGACCCCGCCGGCCAGGCCCAGGCGCCACTTGGCCGCCATCAGCGCCGCGATGTCGGCCGGGGTGTCGAGGCGTTGCGGCGCCGCGCACCCGCTCTCCCGGGAGAAGAACGCCGGGAACTCGTCGGTCCCGTACGCGACGACCGGTACGCCGAGGGTCTCCAAGGTCTCCAGGGTCAGCGCGATGTCGAGGATCGACTTCACCCCGGCGGACACCACGGCGACGTTCGTCGTCGACAGTTCGGTGAGGTCGGCGCTGACGTCGAAGGTCCGCTCGGCGCCGCGGTGCACCCCACCCAGTCCGCCGGTCACGAAGACCGAGACGCCGGCCAACGCCGCCAACCGCATCGTCGCGGCGACCGTCGTCGCGCCGTGCCGGCCGCGGGCCATGACGTACGGCAGGTCGCGGACGCTGACCTTCGCCACGTCCGGGTTCGTCGCGAGCAGTTCGAGGTCCGCGTCGGTCAGGCCGATGCGCGGCCGGCCGTCGAGGACCGCGATGGTGGCCGGGATCGCCCCGCCGTCCCGGATGATCCGTTCGACCTCGGTCGCCATCTCGACGTTCTGCGGATACGGCATGCCGTGGCTGATGATCGTGCTCTCGAGCGCGACGACGGGCGTGCCGTCGAGCAGGGCTCGACGCACCTCGTCGGTCAACACGAGGTCCGGATGCGGTGCGGTCATGGCAGTTCCTTCTGGTCGAGGGTGGACTGGAGCAGGCGAACGGTGAGGTCGGGACGGACGGTGTGCGGGCTGGCGATCGTCACCGCGGCCGCGGCGTGCCCGAGCCGGGCGGCCTCCAGCGGCGTGCCGTCGTCGAGGAGCACATGGCAGAACGCCGCGACCATCGAGTCGCCGGCGCCGGTCACGTCGGTGACGGTCGTCGGCAGCGCGGGGATCGCGGTGGCGCCGTCGGGGGTGCTGAGCAGCGAGCCCTGCTCGCCGAGGGAGACCCAGACGATCCGCACGCCCCGGGCGTGCAGTGCCTCGGCGGCGACCCGGACCTGGCGGGTCGTCCGCGTGGGCAGGTCGGTGAGCGCGGCCAGTTCGTCCCGGCCCGGTGTCACGGCGAAGACGCGGGAGTCGAGGGCGTCCTTGATCGCCGCGGCCTTCGGGACGCTGACCGGCTCGACGATCGCGCGGGTGTCGGCCGCGAGGTCCAGGGCGTAGTCGAGGGTGTCCCGGCGCAGGTTCCCGTCGAGGACCACGAGCCCGGCGGTCGCGATCACGTCGCGGGCGGACTGGAGGCGCTCGGGGTCGAGCTCGACGATCGCCGCCATGTCGGCGATCGCGACGAGCAGCTCGCCGTCGACGTCGAGGACGGCGGTGTAGGTGCCGGTCGCGCCGTCGATCCGCGCGACGTGCTCGACCCGGACTCCGGCGGCTGCGGTGTGCTCGATCAGATTGTCGCCCAACGGATCGCGTCCGACGACGCTGATCAGGTGGACGTGGTCACCGAGGCGGGCCAGGCTCTCGGCGATGTTGCGCGCGACCCCGCCGGGGGCCATCGTCGTCTGCCCCGGGTTGCTCGTGCTCGCGGTGGCGCGGGCGGTGCTGCGGGCCTTCATGTCGACGTTGGCCCCGCCGACGACGACGGCCCCGGGCCGGTCCGCGAGCACGTATCCGCGCCCGCGGATGACGCCCTTCTTGCCCAGGTTCGACAGGTGGACGTTCACCGAGGCGCGCGTCGTGCCCAGCGCCTTCGCCAGCGCGGCGGAGCCCATGAGCGGGTCGCGGCGCAGCAGGTCGACGATCTGGCGCTCGCGGTCGGTCAGCACCTGATCATCATAAAGACGACTTATAGGGATAAGCAAGTCGCCCGGTCGGACGTCCGGCCTGAGAGCCTGATCGAACCGCGGCGACGACTCGGAGTCGATCCGACGCAATCGAGAAAAAAAGTGACGTCACACTCTTGACTCACGCGCGGCACACGACGACGATCCCGTCATCCGGTCGCATGAGCGACCCCAGGAGACCCGGAGGTAGTCGTGCGCGCTTTGAACCTCATGCGGCGGCCGATTGGAGTCGTCGTCGCGACGGCGGCAGTCGTGTCGTTCACCGCGGGCTGCGCCACCGGCGCGACCGACGCCGCGAGCAGCGCCTCGGCGAAGGCGGAGTCGAGTTCCGCTGCGCCGGCGGCGAGCCAGGCGAGCGGTTCCGCCGAATGTCCGACGGGCGACGCCCTGACGATCGGCCTGCTGACCCCGATGACGGGTTTCGCGGCGAACTACGGCCCCGAGGCCCAGGCGGGCTTGCAACTGGCGCTCGACGAGGCCGGCAACGCCGCCGGTGGCCGCTCGATCACGGTGGTCACCGCCGACGAGGACGTGACCGATCCGTCGCAGACCCTCGAGCGGTTGAAGCAGATGGTCGAGTCCGACGGCGCCAGCATCATCGTCGGCCCGATCTTCGGGTCGAGCCAGCAGGCGGTCGCGGCGTACCTCAAGCAGAAGAATGTGCCCATGTTCACCATGCTCGGCGGCGGGGAGAACCTCGCCGGATCCGGCACCGGATTCGTCTGGCCGGCGGCCGACAATCGTACGGCTGCTCCGCTGGGTACCTACGCGGCCGAGGAGCTCGGCTACAAGAAGATCGCCACGCTTGCCCCCGACTACGCGTACGGACACGACGCAATCGACGGTGCGACGAAGGCGTTCGAGGCAGCCGGCGGGACCGTCGAGCAGCAGCAGTGGGTGCCGCTGGGCACGACCGACATGCTTCAGTACGCGACCAAGTTGGACCAGAACGTCGACGCGCTGCTGATGTGGCTCGTGCCCAGCGACGCCGCGGCGTTCATCAAGGAGTATCGCAACCTGGGGATCAAGGTGCCTTTGCTGCTGTTCCAGGGCGTCTTCGATCCGACCTTCCAGGAGATGGGCGACCAGGTGCTCGGCGAGATCGGCCTCAACGAGTACAACCACCTGCTCGACTACCCCGCGAACAAGTCGTTCGTCGAGGCCTACGGCGCGAAGAACGGCGGGCAGATCCCCAACCAGACGACCGCGTTCGCCTACCAGGTCGGCAAGAACATCGTCACCGCTCTGGACGCCGACTGCGGCGATGCGAGCACGGCCGCGCTCCGGACGGCGCTGGCCGACCGGCCACTGGACACGATCATCGGCCCGGCGAAGTACTCGGCCGACGGCCTGGCGACCTCGAACCGGGTCATCGTGAAGGCGGTCAAGGGAACCGACGGTCGGTTCGAGTGGGAGCCGGTGAAGACGTACGAGAACGTCGGCTAGTTCGTGCAGGTAATCGCGAACGGCCTGGCGCTGGGCGCAGTCCTGTTCCTCATCGGATCAGGACTGGCCCTGCTGCTCGGCGCCGTGGGCGTGCTGAACCTCGCCCACGGCGCCGTGTACATGGCCGGCGCATACGTCGCGTGGACGTTCGGCATGGCCTTGGGCTGGCCGTTCCCGCTGGCGGTTCTCATGGCGGCCGTCGCCTGCGCGGTGATCGGCCTGGCCTTCGAGCGGATGTTCCGCGTCATCCCAAAGAGCCCGAACGAGCAGATCCTGTTGTCGTTCGGGCTGATCTACATCATGGCCAACGCGGCCCAGTGGATCTGGGGTCCGGTCGCCAAGCCACCGTTCGACGTCCCGTGGCTGAACGGGGCGGTGCAGACCGGGTTCGTCGCGATCCCGGTCGGGCGACTGGCGATCGCCGCCGTCGGGTTCGGAATCGCGATCCTGTTGTGGTGGGTGCAGGACAGGACCCGCATCGGTGCGATCGTGCGGGCCGGCATGGACGACGCGCCCATGACGCGCGCGTTGGGGATCAACCTGAACCTGGTCGTCGTCGCCGTGTTCGTGCTCGGATCCGCGATCGCCGGAGTCGCGGGAGGCGTAGGCGGGCTCGTGCTGGGCGCGAGTTCGGACCAACCGATGCAGATCCTGCTGCTGGCCCTCATCGTCGTCGTGGTCGGCGGCGTCGGCTCGGTGTCCGGCACCATCTTCGCGTCCTTGCTGATCGGCCTGCTGGACTCGATCTCGCGGTACTTCTTCCCCGACATGGCGATGGTGATGCTCTACCTGCTCATGGTCGTCGTCTTGGTCGTCCGACCGACCGGAATCAGCGGGCGGGCCTCGTGAGCGGGCTCAGTGCGCGACGAGTCCGCTCGACGGTGGCCGTCGGCGTGATCGTGCTCGCGGCGTTCCTGCTGCCTTTCCTGCTCACCAGCCAGCAGCAGAGCCTGGCAACTCGGGCGTTGATCTTCGGGATGGCCGCGGCGAGCCTGGATCTGGCGTACGGGCACGCCGGGCTGTACTCGCTGGGCAACGCCGCGCTGTTCGGCGTCGGCGGGTACACCGTGGGCATCGTCATGGTCCGGTACGGCATCGACTCGTTCTGGCTGCTCATCGCGGCCGCGATCGTCGGCTCGGCGATAGCGTCGGCGGTGTTCGCGGTGATCGCCCTGCGCGCCCGCGGGATCTACTTCATCCTCGTGACCCTCGCGGTCGGCCAGATGGTGGCCAACATCGCCCAGCAGTGGAGCTTCCTGAAGACCTCGTACTCCGAGTCCGTGACGGGCATCGCCCTGCCCTCGCTCGGGCTCGGCGAGCAGTGGACGAACGGCACGTTCTACCAGTTCGTCCTCGTGATCGCCGTCGTGATGCTCGTCCTCATTCGCCGGATCGTCGGATCGCCGGCGGGATTGGCCGTCCGCGGGACGCGCGAGAACGAGACGCGGATGGCCGTCCTGGGGTACAACGTCTGGCGCTACCGCCTCATGGTGCTGGTCGTGTCCGGGACGCTCAGCGGAGTCAGCGGTGCCCTCTTCGCCTTCCAGTCGGGGCTGATCGCGCCGACGAACATCGGTGTCGGCGCGTCGGGGATCCTCGTCCTCATGGTGATCATCGGCGGCACCGCGACGCGCTACGGCGCGTTCGTCGGTGGCATCGCCGTGACGCTCCTGACGTTCTACGCCAGCCAGTTGAGCGAACAGCGGGCACCGTTGATCGTCGGAGTCCTGTTCGTGATCACCGCACTGCTGAACAAGAAGCGGTCCACGATTGCAGCCGCGCTGACACGCTGGCGGCGCAGGGGGGTCGGCAATGCCGTTGCTTGAGGTCGACTCGGTCGTGCGCACCTATGGCGGTGTCCGCGCCGTCGACGGCGTCTCCCTCGACGTCGAACCTGGCGAATGGGTGGGCATCATCGGTCCGAACGGCGCGGGGAAGAGCACGCTGTTCAACATCATCGGCGGGCAGGTTTCCGCGTCGGAGGGAACGGTCGCACTCGGCGGCCGGGACATCACCCGCATGCGACCCGACGAGCGGTATGCCCTGGGCGTTTCGCGTTCCTTCCAGACCTCCAGCCTGTTCCCGGATCTGACCGTCCGCGAGCAACTCGCCCTCGCTTGTCGCACCAGCGCACGGTGGAGCCTGCTGGGATCGTGGCGATCGGACCGGATCCTGGCGGCACGGATCGACCAGGTGCTCGAGGTTTGGGGTCTGGGCCGTCAGCACGCAGGGTCGTTGCCCGACGAGATGTCGTACGGCGAGCAACGTCGACTGGAGTTGGCACTGGCGGTCTCGGCGAGCCCGCGGCTGCTCCTGCTCGACGAGCCGAACGTCGGGTTGACGGCGGCGGAGTGCGACGACCTGCGCGACCGGGTGGTCGAACTCGGGCCGCAGACGGCGGTGATCTTCGTCGCCCACGACATGGCGATGGTCATGGGGTGGTCGCACCGCGTCCTCGTCATGCACCAGGGCCGGCTCGTCGCCGACGGAACGCCCGAGGAGATCGCACGGGATCCGTTCGTAGAGGAGGTGTACCTCGGTGCCGAGTGAGACGACCCTGACGGTTCGGGGCCTTCGCGGCGGCTACGACGCGACACCCGTGTTGCACGACGTCGCCCTGGACGTTCCGACGGGGTCGACGGTCGCGCTGCTCGGACGCAACGGGATGGGCAAGACCAGCACCATCAAGGCGATCATGGGCCTGCTTCCGCGCAGCAGCGGCTCGGTCCGGCTGCGCGGCACGGAACTGGTCGGATCGGGAGCGAGCGCGCGGGCGAAGGCGGGCCTGGGTTACGTCCCGGAGAGCCGGCAGGTGTTCCGCAGCCTCACCGTTCGCGAGCACCTGGAGATCGGGGCGCGACCGGGAGTCGATGGCGCCGCGGCGTGGACCCCGGCGCGCCTGATGGACCTGTTCCCGGTACTCGGCCGCCGGGCGAAGGCGATGGGCAACCAGCTCAGCGGCGGCGAGCAGCAGTTGCTCGTGATCGCTCGCGCCCTGAGCACCAACCCGATCCTGCTGCTGCTGGACGAGCCGACCGAGGGCCTCGCGCCGGCGATCGTGGGGGAGATCGGACAACTCCTCGCCCGCATCACGGCCGAGCCAGGCGCCCCGTCGGTCCTGCTCGTCGAGCAGAACCTGCGGTTCGCGCTCAAGGTCGCGAAGGACTGCGTGGTCCTGGTCGACGGCGGTGTCGCATTCACCGGGCCCGCCGAGGAGCTGGCCGCGCGACCGGACCTGCAGCAGTCCCTGATCGGGCTGGGTGCCGCATGACGGGTGCCATGCGACTGGAGACGGTCAGGCGCGAACTCGCCGAAGGTGAGACGACGGCACGGGACCTGCTCGAGGAGCACCTGGCTGTGCTCGAGGAACGCGAGCCGGTGATCCGCGCGATGGTTTGCACCACCGTCGAGTCGGCCCGCCGCCAGGCGGACGAGGCTGACCGCCGGCTCGCGGCCGGCGACGACAGTCCACTCCTGGGCATCCCGTTCGTCGTGAAGGACCTGATCGACGTCGCCGGCGTGCCGACGACCGCGGGAAGCCGCGTGCTGAGCGGCAATGTTCCGAACCGGACCGCGACGGCGTGGCGGCGGCTGGCCGATGCCGGGGCGATACTCGTCGGCAAGGCGAACACCCACGAGTTCGCGTACGGCGGCACGACCGAGCCCACCCGGAATCCGGCCGACCCCGCGCGGATGGTCGGGGGGTCGTCCGGCGGTTCGGCGGCCGCACTCGCGGCGGGGTACTGCCTGGGCGCACTGGGGTCGGACACCGCCGGCTCGATCCGGATCCCGGCGAACCTGTGCGGGGTCGCCGGGCTGAAACCGTCGGGAGGCGCCGTGCCCGCCGACGGAGTCATCCCGCTCGCGCCGACGCTGGACGTCGTGGGTCCGATGGCACGGCAGGTCGCCGACCTCGATCCGATCCATCGTGTGCTGACCGGCGTTCGGGCGCGTGGGAGCGCGCCCGAACGGTCACTTGACGGTGTACGTATCGGTCTGCTCGAGGTCGACGGACCCACGGACCCCGACGCGCGGGCGGTGCTGGCGGACGCCGCACGGGTCGCGCAGCGGGCCGGGGCGAGGATCCGGGCAGTCGAACTGCCCGGCTTCGCGGAGTCGGTGGGTGCGAACTTCGCCATCATCGGGTTCGAGGCCACGGCTTTCCACCGCCAGTGGGCCGATCGACGCGACCTGTACACACCGTACGTCCGCGACCGGCTCGCCGAAGCCGAGGGCGTGTCGGCGGAGCGGTACTCGCAGGCACTGGCCTTCGGCGCGGACCTGGCTCGCTCGGTCGACCGCGTCCTCGAGGAGGTCGACGTCGTCCTCCTGCTCGGTGTCGCGTTCCCGGCGACCCCTGCATACGACGAGCGGATCCTGGTCGGGGGGCAGTGGTGCGATCGCGACACCGAACTGTGCCGGAACACGGCGTTCGCGAACCTCACCGGTCACCCGGCGCTCGCCGTCCCTGCCGGCCTCAGCGGGCGGTTACCGGTGGGCGTGCAACTCGTCGGGCGCCGGGGGGCCGATCTCGAACTGATCTCGCTCGGCGCGGCCCTCCAGGACGAGATCCTCGCGCGGCGGTAGCGCGCGAGGAACCGGTCAGGTGAAGAACGCCCGGTACCAGATGCCGGCGGCTGCCGCGGCTGCGGTGTCGACGTCGACCTCGCGCCCGTTGAGGTCGCTCTGGGCGAACCAGAGGTACGCGGACTGCTCCACCATGCATGAGACGGCCTCAGCGAGTACCACCGCTTCGACGCCGTTCACCATGGTGATGCCGTGAACGGACTCGAGCGCGTGCGTGAAGCGCTCGACGTGGCGTTGGCGCATGTGGCGCCAGAAGTCGCGGAACCGATCGTCGACGTGGGCCGCCTGCATGAACGCCCGCATGACCTCCCGGTTGCGTGCGTAAAGGTCCAGGTAGCCGCGGTTGGATTCGACGAGCGCGCCGAACGGGTCGCTGCCGAACTGCTTCGTCGTCGACGTGCTCGCGGCGTAGAGGCGTTCGTGCAGGTCGGCGATGACGCCGGCGAACAGGTCCTCCTTGTTGGCGAAGTACCGGTACAGGCCGCCGAGGGACATCTTCGCCTCGGTCGCGACGTCGCTCATCCGCAGGTTCACGTAGCCGTCGCGGGCGAACACCTCCCGGCCGACGTCCAGCAGGTGGGCGTACGTGCGCTTCCCCTTCGGTGTCGTGGGGACGATCGGTCCGGTCGTCACGGTGGGCGACCTCCTATCACGCGATGCTCGGGCAGCCTATGTGCGAAGTGAGGCTATCAAGAAAAAAAACGACGTCAGTCTCTTGACGATCGCGCTTCCGTTGGGCGAGCATTCCCCCGTGATGGCCGAGAACGCGACGACCGAGCAACTGATTCGGGCCGCCCGCTACCGCGCCGAAGGCTGGTGGCGCGGCGAGCGGCTCGAGGCCCGCTTCCTGGCCCACGTCACGGCCGACCCGTACCGCACCTGCGTGACCGACGACGCCGGGCGCACGCTCACCCGGCGCGGGCTGTGGGACGCGGCCGTCGCGTTCGCCGACGAGCTCACGGCCCGCGGTGTCGGTGCCGGCGACCGCGTCCTGATCTACCTGCCGAACCGGACCGACTGGCAGGTCGCGCTGCTGGCCGCCCTGCAACTGCGGGCGATCCCGGCGACGGTGCCAGTGAGCACGGACCTCGCGACGCTGACGTACATCAGCGGGCAGGTCGGCGCGAGCGCGATCGTCACGGTCGGCGAGCATCGACGTCGGCCCACCGGCGAGTTCGCGCACGAGGCGGCCGCGACGGCACCGCAGCCGGTCGCGGTTGCCGTCGTCGACGAAGCCGGCGTCCGCACCTGGACCGAGCACTCCGGCCGCGAATCGGCGGCGCCGGTGCCGGCCGAGGTCGAGCAGCTGATGTTCACCTCGAGCACGACCGGGCTGCCGAAGGCGGTCATGCACACCGTCGACACGCTCGCCGCGGTCAACGCCGCGTTCGCCGAGCGGTACGGACTGACCGAGGACACGCCGATCTTCATGCCCTCGCCGCTGGGTCACAGCGTCGGCGCATGGCACGGGGGGCGGCTGTCCCTGTACACCGGCGCGCACCTGGTGCTGCAGGACCTTTGGGACCCCGAGGCGGCGCTGGCCGCGATCGACCGGCACGAGTGCTTCTTCACCGCCGCGGCGACGCCGTTCCTGAAGGACGTCATCGACGTGCCCTGGACTCCCGGGACGGTGAAACTGGCCTCGCTTCGCGCGTTCTTGTGCGGGGGTGCGCCGGTGCCGGCCAGCCTGGTCGAGGAGGCCGCGGTCCAGGCGCCGAACACGTTCGTCACGGTCTTGTGGGGGATGACGGAGGGCGGCGTGACGACCTGCCCCCCGGGCACGCCGCGTGCGGTCGTGGCCCACAGCGCGGGCTGCCCGCTGCCGGGGCTGGAGTTGACGATCCTGCCGGCCGACGGCGTCAGCGGCGACATCGGCGAACTAGCGATGCGCGGGCCCGGGGTCTTCGTCGGCTACCTCGGCCAGTCGGACCTGTACCGCCAGCACCTGACCGCCGACGGGTTCTTCCGCACCGGGGACCTGGCCATGCTCGACTCCGACGGGTTCGTGCACCTCGACGGGCGTATCAAGGACCTGATCATCCGCGGCGGGATCAATATCTCGCCGACCCCGATCGAGGACGCGATCTCGGCGCATCCGGGCGTCCGCCGCGTCGCGGTGATCGGCGCGCCGGACGACCGGCTCGGCGAGCGCATTTGCGCCGTCATCGTCGCCAAGGGATCCGGGCCGACCCTGGAGCAGTTGCAGGAGTGGCTCACCGCGCGCGGCCTGTCCCGCCGGCAACTGCCGGAGTCGCTCGTCGTCGTCGACGACATGCCGGTCACCGCGGCCGGCAAGATCCGGAAGGTCGACCTACGACGGGACCTGGAGGGACGGCTGTGACCGCCGCGCTGACGCAGGGCGCCGCGGTGGTGGGCGACATCGAGGTGGCGTACGCGAGCACCGCGGGCACGGGCCTGCCGGTCGTGTTCGTGCACGGGTTGGCGGAGGACCACGACTCCTGGTCCGACCGGCAGACGGAGGTCGACGGACGTCCGACCTACGCCTACGACCTGCGCGGTCACGGCGGGACGACGATCGGTGACGCGGACGGGACCCTCGCGCAACTCGGCCGAGACCTGTTGGCGTTCCTGGCTTCGGTGAGCGGCGCCGCCGAGGTCGTCGGGTTCTCCCTCGGCGGGACGATCGCGCTGTGGGCCGCGGCGCACGATGACGGGGGACTGATCCCGCACGTCGTCGTCCTGGGCACGTCCTCCGTGGTCGGCCGGCACGCGGTGCAGTTCTACGGCCAGCGCATCGACATGGCCGCCGACACCGACAGCGAGTCGTTCGTGCAGGCGCTGACCGACGACACCGCGGCGGGCCTGGCGGTCGAGCGCGATCGGGCCGCCGACGTCGCCCGTGTCCGACTGCGGGCGGTCGGCGACGGACGCGGCTACGTCAACGCCGCCCGCGCGATGATGCGGCTGCACGACGACCCGCTCACCGACGACCTGGCGCGGATCGCCGTCCCGGTCGATGTCGTGGGTGCGACCGAGGACTCGTTCTGCCCACGGAAGGCGGCGCAGGTCATCGTCGATCACCTCGCGCACCCGACGTACCACGAGATCCCGCACGCCGGCCACCTGATGAACGTCGACAACCCCGGCGGCGTCGCCGCCGTTCTCACCACCACATTGAGGAGAAGCTACTGATGGACCGATGGGGACTGTCAATGGGCGTCAGCCCGCGTGAACCGCTCAGTCGGGTCTCCGAGCTCGCGTCCGCAGCCGAGGCGTCCGGCTTCGAGGCGATGTGGTTCATCGACTTCCAACTGGGGATGAAGGACGTCTACGCCGCGATGAACCTGGCGGCTCTCGCCACCACCAAGATGAACATCGGCTCCGCGGTGACGAACCTGATCACTCGCCACCCGACGGTCACTGCGAACGCGACGATCGCGCTCGACGAACTTAGCCACGGACACGCGATGCTCGGTCTGGGAGCGGGCTGGTCGGCGGTCTACGGGGCCGGTGGCGAGCCGTCGAAACTGGCCGACCTTTCACGAGGTATCGACGAGTTCCGGCTGCTCTTCAGCGGACAGGAGCACGAGCTCTACGGGACGAAGGTGCGGGTGGCCGCCGCGCAGCGGCAGATCCCCATCTACCTCGCGGTCTCGCAGCCGGGGATGCTGCGACTGAGCGGGGAGAAGTGCGACGGTGCGATCTTGATGGGCGGGGCCGACCCGGAGTTCTGCAAGTGGCAGTTGGACTACATTTACCAGGGCCTGGAGAAGGCCGGTCGCGACCGGTCGGAGATCGTGATCGACCTCGTGGTGACGATGAGCATCGACGACGACGAGGAGAAGGCGCTCAGCGATGTGCGCGCCTGGGCGACGAGCCAGGCGGCGACGTTCGACGTCTGGAAGACCATGCCGCCGGCGTGGGAGCGGTTCCGGCCGGAGTTCGCCGCGGCGAACTCCGGGTACCACCTGGTCGAGCACCTCTCGCTGCACGCCGGTCACAAGCAGGTGGTCAGCGACGAGTTCGTCCGCTCGGTCGCGCTGGCGGGAACGGCGGCACAGTGCGTCGACCGGCTGCGCGACCTGACGGCACTGGACCTGGACCGGATCACGTTCGCGCTCCTCAGCGGCGGCCGGATGCGCCGGATGGAGCAGCTCGCGACCGACATCATCCCCGCTCTGCGATCCGCGGGCCAGGACTAGGGAAGGGTTGGCGCTGACATGACAGATCGACGGGTGGCGATGGTGACGGCGGCCGCTGGCGCCGGGATCGGGGCCGCGATCGTGCGTCGGCTCGCCGCGGCGGGGCACGACGTCGTGATCACCGACGTGCACGAGCGGCGAAGCCGTGAACTCGCCGCGTCGCTGGCCGACGAGCACGGCCGGGCTTTCGACGCGATGGTGCTCGACGTGACGGACACCGACGCGGTGCGCGAGTGCATCGACGAGATCGCGGCGCGAAAGGGCCGGTTGGACATCCTGGTGAACAACGCCGGCTGGTCGAAGATCGAGCCGGTCGCGCAGATGTCGATGGAGACGTGGCAGCGATGCATCGACGTCGACCTCACCGGGACGTTCGCGTGCATGCGCTTCGCGCTCCCGCACATGATCGAGCGCGGACACGGGTCCATCGTCAACATCAGCTCGATCGCCGCCTACGAGACCTCGCGCGAGCACGGCGCCGCCTACTCGGCGGCGAAGGCCGGCGTGCTGGCGCTCACGCGGGTGGCCGCGGCCGAGAACGGACGCCACGGGATCCGGGTGAACGCGATCACCCCTGGGCTGATCTACAACGACTTCCTGCGCAAGATCTACCCCGACGAGTTCTTCGACGGGTACGCGCAGGATCGATCGCTCGTCGGTCGCGTCGGGACGCCGGAGGACGTCGCCGCGCTCGTCGCCTTCCTTGTGTCCGAGGAGGCGGGGTACATCACCGGCGAGGTGTACGGAATCAGCGGCGGCGTATACCCCCATGGCTGATCCCAATCCGGCTGACCTGCCGATCGCCGGTCTTCTGGCGGCCTTCCGCGATCGGCAGGTCAGCCCCGTGGAGGTGCTCGACACGTTCGTGCAGCGCATCGACGCACTCGACGACCGCCTGCACGCGTTTGTCGTCGTCAACCGGGACGAGGCGTACGCACAGGCGCGTGCCGCGGAGCGGGCGTACCGGGACGGCGAGGCGGGCGCGCCGCTCCTGGGGGTGCCGATCTCGGTGAAGGACGCGTTCCACATGCGCGGCCTGCCCACGACCGTCGGGTCGGTGGTCGGCAGGAACGTCGTCGCACGATCGGACTCGGGGGTGGCCCGTCGGCTGCGGTCCGCGGGCGCGGTGTTCGTCGGCAAGACCAACACCGCCGAGTTCGGGCAGTCGGCGACGTCGGAGAACCGCCTGGGCCCGGACACCGTCAACGCGTGGGGCGTCGGTCTCACCCCTGGCGGTTCCAGCGGAGGTGCCGCCACTTCGGTCGCGGCGGGCATGGCCGCCGCCGCGATCGGGTCCGACGGTGGCGGGTCGATCCGCATCCCGGCGGCGTTCTCCGGGATCGTCGGGATGAAGCCGACGTACGGGCTGGTCAGTGACGAGAAGGGCTTCCGCGGCATGACGGACTTCACCGTCGCCGGCCCGATGACGCGAACCGTCGACGATTCCCGTCGCGTGCTCGAGGTCCTCGCCGACCGTGGGCTCGACCACCCGTCGCCGTGTCGGCTGAGGGTCGGCTACTGCGCTCGGCCCGAGGGCCGGCCGGTGGACCCGGGTGTCGACCGGGCCGTCCGCGCCGCAGCGGACGCGATGGCGGCGGCCGGGCACCGGGTCGTCCCGACGGACCTCGCCGTCGGCGGTTGGGACGAGGTCTTCGGCCCGCTCGTCCTCGACGACGAGAACCGCGAGCGCGGGCATCTGCTCGACCTTTGCCCCGACGTCCTCAGCGACTACGAGCTCGCCTCCCTGCGGGCCGCCGCCGACCTCGACCCGGCGGCGGTGGCGCGTGCCGAGGACCTGCTGCCGCGCTACCGGGCCCGGGTCGCCGACCTCTTCGACGAGTTCGACCTGCTGCTGACGCCGACGGTCGCCGCCCCGGCGTTCCCACTGGGGCGAAGGCCCCGGGTGATCGACGGCCACCGCGTCGGCTGGCTGTGGGGTGCCTTCCCGTTCGCCGTGCCGTACAACGTCGCCGGCGTACCCGCCATCTCCGTCCCGTGCGGCCTCGCGGACGGGCTGCCCGTCGGGGCGCAGTTGGTCGGCCCCCGCGGCGCGGACGGGCTCGTCCTGGCCGTGGGCGAGGGGTTGGAGTCCGAGCTCGGCCTCGGCGTGCTGCGGCCGGACTGCTACCCGCAGCCGGTGGCGTGAGGCGGGCGACGATGAGCGGACCGGTGACCGTTACCGTCGAGCGTGGTGTCCTCGTCGTCGCGCTGGCCGTGCCGGCCACGCGCAACGCGCTGTCGTTCGAGGTGCTCGACCGGCTCGAGGACGCCTTCCGCGACGTGGATCCGGATCTGGTCGGTGCGGTCCTGACCGGCTCGGGCGGTCTGTTCAGCGCCGGCGCGGACTTCGGCAGCCTGACCGGCACCGTGGCGGACGTGGGGTACGACGAGCGGGTCGCGGCGGTCGTCGCGGCGATCCTCGACACCCCGTGGCCGGTCGTCGCGGCGATCGACGGCGCGTGCCTTGGTGCGGCCGCCGACCTCGCCCTCGCCTGCGACTTCCGAGTCCTCTCGCCGTCCGCGTTCGTCGAGGTCCCCGCCGCGCGCCTCGGGATCGTCTACAACCCCGCGGCCGTCCGGCGCCTGCACGAGCGCTACGCCGACGACGTCGTCCGGCGCCTGCTGGTGCTCGGGGAGCGGATCGACGCGCCCGGTGCGCTGGCTGCCGGGATCGCGACGCGCCTGGTGGCCACCGGCTCCGCGCTCGACGGGGCCGTGGACATGCTGGCCGCAGCGCCGGCGCGCAACGCCGCCGCAGTGGCCGCGATGCGCCGGATCCTGAACTATCCGACCGCCCCGACGGGGCCGGGATCGCCGATCGACGACGAGCGCCGGCGGCTTCTGGCCACCGCCGAGCGACGGCAGGCGATCGCGAGCCGGATGAAGGACAGCGGTGCTCCGTCGGAGCGCTCCGATCGACAAGGAGAGGGACCGTGACTGACACACCGAGCCTGGCGGACCTACGCGGCCGCGACCTGGGCACCCACGCGGTCGAGTTCGACGACCGCACCGTCATCCTCTACGCGCTCGCGATCGGAGCGTCCGTAGACGAGCTCGACCTCGTCTACGAGCGCGACCTGCGCGCCTTGCCGACGCTGGCGTGCGCGCTCGGCCTGTGGGCCGTCGAGGCCGCCGGGCGACAGGGCGCCTACGATCCCCGACGGTCCCTGCACGCGCGGCAGCAGCTCACGATGCACGGCCGATTGCCGACCGCGGGACCGCTGGCGATGACCGGCCGGATCACGAACGTCTACGACAAGGGCAAGGCCGCGCTCGTCGAGGTCGAGGCCGCCGCTGAGTCGTTCACGGCGACGTACGGCATCTTCCTCCCGGGGATGGGTGGATGGGGGGGTGACCGCGGCCCGTCGTCGGCGCCGGAGAGCAAGACGGAGTGGGGTGTGACCGGCTCGATGACGACGCCCGCGAACCTAGCGGTGCTGTACCGCCTGACCGGTGACCGGCACCCGCTGCACATCGACCCGGTCGTGGCGGCCGAGATTGGCTTCGACCGGCCGATCCTGCACGGCCTGTGCACCGTCGGCATCGCGGTCCGGCTCGCGGCGCGGGCGTGTGGTGCCGATCCGACGGACCTGACCGCCCTCGACGTCCGACTGTCCGCGCCGGTGTACCCCGGTGACGTCGTGGCGGTCGACGCGGCGGCCGACGGCGTCGACGTGGACTTCCGGGCGAGGGTGGCGGACTCGGTCGTGCTCGCCGGTGGGCGCGCGTCGTTCGAGAGCGCGAGGACCTCGTGACCGCCGGCGCGGCCGGCGCGGCACCGCCGCGAATCGGCGTGCTCGGCGGCACCGGGGACCAGGGGCGCGGGCTGGCCCTGCGGCTGGCGATGTCCGGACTGGACGTCACGGTGGGCTCGCGGCAGGCCGAGCGGGCGGTGTCGGCGGCGGCGGGGATCGGTCACGGCGTGCAGGGGGCGGACAACCGCGCGTGCGCGGCGGGCGCGGACGTCGTTATCGCGGCGGTCCCGTACGACGGGCACGCGGACCTGTTGCGGTCCTTGACGACCGAGCTGGCCGGCAAGGTCGTTGTCGACTGCGTCAACCCGCTCGGGTTCGACGCGCGAGGCGCATACGTGCTCGACGTCCCGGAGGGCTCGGCGGCCGAGCAGGCCGCGGCGATCCTGCCGGACTCGCTCGTCGTGGGCGCGTTCCACAACGTGTCGGCGGTCCTGCTGCTGGACCCGCTGATCGCCAGCATCGAGACCGATGTCCTCGTGCTCGGCGACGATCGAGCGGCGACGGACGCCGTCTCGTCGCTCGTCGATCGCATCCCGGGGATGCGCGGCGTCTACGGCGGGAGACTGCGCAACGCGGCTCAGGTCGAGGCGCTGACCGCGAACCTGATCTCCGTGAACCGTCGCTACAAGGCGCATGCCGGGATTCGCATCACCGACATCGACCATGTGCGCACCGGACCGGTCGCTGTCGATCGCAGTGCGAGCGGCACCGGCCGGACGCGCGCCTCGAGGGAGGGATCATGACCGCGACCGTCGTCGTCGGATTCGTCGACTCCCCGGTCGGACGCGCGGCCGTGGACGCCGCCATCCGAGAGTGCCGACTGCGGTCGGCGCGCCTGGTCCTTGTCAGCTCGGTGCCGGGCGGACGCGGCGATGGTGTCTATGAGCAGCGCGCAGCGATCGAGCAACTCACCGCCGAGGTCGCCGATGCGGGAGTCGAGATCGACTTCCGCGAGTACTCGCGCGGCAACGACGTCGCCACCGACGTCGTAGACGTGGCGAACGAGGTCGACGCCGAACTGATCGTCATCGGTCTTCGACGACGGTCGCCGGTCGGCAAGATCCTCATGGGCAGCAACGCGCAGGCGATACTGCTCGCCGCCGACTGCCCGGTCCTCGCGGTCAAGCCGTAGGCCTGCGCGTCGGTCCGCGCCGGGCCGGCCGATCTGCCCATCTCGTTCGCCCCGCACCCTGCTCGACCAACCCCGTTCGACTCCCACGCAGTCCGATCTTCATCCAGGAGGGGCCATGTCCGTGTCGTTGCAGCATCCGTTTGATTTGTTCGGGATTGATGGGTTGTTGTCGGAGGAGGAGCGGGCGATCCGGGGGGTGGTTCGGGACTTCG